>JABGPL010000086.1 GCA_018644935.1 Calditrichota bacterium
TACTTCGAAATCAAATTCAGTTTCATGAAAGACATCCTGATCAAATATGAAATTACTTTCCCGGATTCCAACGATTTTCAATTACCTAAAATAGCACAAAACAACTCAAATGATAAGCATATTCGAGATTACTTCAATGATTCTATGAAGTCCATATTCTTTGTCTTTTGCAACTACGTTGACCCTTTCTTTCCTTTTCGTGAAGAAGAAGAGATTAATCTTCATTTCTATAACACTAATCAAGCAGCTGATACTATATGCTCCAGAATTTTCAACAACTTTATTAGGGATAAATTTACTGTGTATGACAGCAAAATATTTGAAAATAAATTGCCTTATTCATCATATGTTGAAAGTATCAAAAGAGACCACGCAAAATTGGAGAGAAAACTTGAAAGCAAAAACATTACTCCTCTCCGAATTGAATCACCAATTCTTAAAATGGATGTAAAGTCTTCGTTTTGGTATTATCTGGTTTGTTGGATACTTTGTTTAGTTAGCTGGTTAACTAGAAATATTTTCAGTTATCGAGACGATCTAATAAAGAAATTAAAAATTGGTGATAACAACGACCTCTTTGATAGAAATTTAAATCCCTCTTTTCTGAATCTCATCATGGTAGGTTTTAATCATCATAATATATTTCTAATAGGCATACTTACATTAGCTCATTTAACCACAATTTCTGTTCTCTGGTTTTATGTATTTAAAGGATATCATGATCTGATTTTTGAAAATGACATAGCCTTCTTCCTGTTATCAATACTGCCAATTATAATTACACTTATCGTACTTGTTTGGTTTTACACTACGAGACCATTGCAGTTTCTCAAGAAAACACGAACATAGTCATATTGGGAATTGAAAAGACTGGATTCCCGCCTGCGCGGGAATGACAAAATTGTCACACTATGAAAGACCTGTCACACCAGGTCGTGTGACAGAACGAATTCCACCCCAAAAAACAAGAATGACCTGATCAGCAAAAAACCAATCAGGTCATTCCAATAAGAAATATCCAGAGGCAGGGTTATTTCTTTTTCTTCAGTGCTTTAAAAGAGAAGTCACCCAGGCTTGCTAGTCTGCCATTTGTTTTGTGGCATTCCGTGCATTTCAGGGCTTGTTCTTTTGGGGCGACCATGTGGGTTATTGGCCA
Source organism: Calditrichota bacterium (assembly GCA_018644935.1). Taxonomy (GTDB): domain Bacteria; phylum Electryoneota; class AABM5-125-24; order Hatepunaeales; family Hatepunaeaceae; genus JABGPL01. The sequence goes on from JABGPL010000086.1 coordinate 1,157, forward strand.
GTACATTTCTGTCTCAACGAAATCTAATTCACCGCTGAATTCTACACCAATGTAATCCATTCCAGCCTGAACAGATTTTTTCCAGTCATATGCTGTCCAGTATGAGTCGCTTCCTTTTGGTCCAAACAACTTGGGCACAACTAAATTCTTTAAGACGGGATCATAGACCTGCTTGCCTCGATGAACTTTCATCGGCCAGATCTTTGAGTTGGGATCACCCGCTTTGCCATTCAGTTGATTAACTTCAAGAGTTTTTGTTCCGTCAATTTTGTCAGCTGTTGTAAGGTATTCTATTGTACCATTATACCAGAAATACTCAGGTGTCTCATCTGGTTCTGACCAACGGAATTCACCCTTTTTGGTATTATAAACCTGCTTACCATCTTCACGCTTCCTGACGATGATGTTTTCTTTCCCTTTCACATCGTTCTTGAACTTGCCGGCTTTTGACCAATCCCACCACATTTTAGTTGGTTTACCCTTAATGGAAGGGATATGGCATGTCTGGCAAGCAACTTTGTCCATGTGCTTGTTGATCTTGTCCTTGGCGTGAGGTGCTTCGTCATGACAGGATTCACAGGTTGCGGTTGAAGCGACATTGTACATCCGACCACTGATTTTGTGGTCTTGTGTTGTATGACATTCCTGACAGCTGAAGTTTAATCCTTCCGAATCCATGTGAACATCGAGCTCATGATTCGGCTTCTTCAGCGATCCATCCAAATTAGCATGCTTCACACCTTCCCCACCTCCACCGTTAAAGTGGCAGCTACCGCAGTTATTCCGGTTCGGCATTCCAACGCTCCCGGCGACCTTCGCCAGGTCAACAGCTTTGAAGGTCTTCTTGCCGAATTTCTTATCTTTATAAGCTGGATGTCCGGCTCCGGTTGGGAATTTTTTGTATTCACCAGTCTGGTCGTGACATACCAGGCAATCAACGTTTTTCTCTGAGCTGAAATCAAAGCTCTTGTCTTTCCATCCGTAGCCAATATGGCAACTGGTACATCTCGGTTCGTTCGAAGAATTCGCAACACAGAAATTGTTTATCACATTCTTCTTGCCGAGTTTACCTTCTGCTCCGGGTACTTCCCAATTCCAGTGCAATGTCTTGTGAATTTCCTTTGCAGAATTTTCATGACACTCCAAACATGCCTCGGTAACTTCGGGGCCACTTTTGAAAGATTTTTTTAACTCAGCAAATGTGGAGTGATCCGTATTACCTGCAAAACTTGGAGCTAGGTTGAAAAGAAAAACGACAATTAGGACTATCTTAAATAGACGCATATTTACTTATCTCGCTTAGATGTTAAAAACATACCAGAGGTCAATGATGGGCTTAAAGGATACGTTCTCTGCACCTTCGCCACCTAATGGAATTAAAACTCTGGGGCGTACGGTCAATCCTGCTTTGGGTCTAATAACAGCATCGAGTACCAGATTTACCCGACTCTTCTCTGAGTTATCAATTGCATCACCATCAGCGTTCTCTCGCTGACCCATTGAATAATAGATGAATACTGCACGAGGCATAACTTTGGGTGTAAGTTTGTATCCCAATGCACCGACAAGCTTCAGCTCATTACCAACGTTAAAATCATTCTCCATCTTGCCATTCATCCAGTAGTTCAATTTGGCATGACCTACAAATTTGGGGCTGAGAACTTTCGTGAAGATACCGCCAAATGCAAAGTCGGTTGTGCCATCGCCTAATGCCATTTCTGCTTCTTCGTCACCGGTTCCTAATCTGAGCGCACCATGCAACGTTAAAGCCTGCTTACTGACCTTATTAAAAGGTAATACAGCGTATCTGGTTTTGAAATAGATGTCGCCGATGCCCGATGAGCTTTTTTCGTCATCATTAAACTCATATGATTTAAATGCAACCGGAACATGAACCATAGCTTCCCAGCGATCGGAAATACCGTAACCAACCATTGTTTCCAGTCCCCAGACTGTCTTCGTCTTGCCATCAGGGAAATCTTTCCATTCTTCATTCGCCCAATCGTAGCTCTTTGTCAGGTCTGATAAATACCATTCACCAAAAGCGATTACTGATCCTTTCTTAATGGTCTTGGCACTGCGCCAGATGACCTGTGCGTTTGCTAACTGACCAAACAACATCGCAGATACAGCGAAAATTACTAACAATCTTTTTAACACTTCTACTCCAGTCTAATTAAATTAAAATTTTCACAAGAACTTGACCAACATGTACTACTCTTACAAATTGTGTGCCAGTTTTCACAATACGAAGGACAAGATCTTAGACATTATTAATCAAACTGTTACAAATTTTACCATTGAGTACTCTATTGCATATGTGCAATAGAGTACTCATATAATCATGCAGTATTGCAATACAACAATGCCAAAACAGTAGAGGTGGGAATGCTATTTTGACAACATCTGGTACTTCTTCATTTTCCGGTATAGCGTCGACGGGTCAATTTTTAACTCTTTTGCAGTTAAACTTCGGCTGAAGTTGTTTCTTTTCAGAGATGCCAGTATAAATGCACTTTCGAGGTCGTCCAGTGATGATCCCAGGTGCATAAACTCCTGAATGGATTCATGCCACAGTTCCCTTGGCAAATGCTCGGGCATAATCAAATCACCCGCACACAATACAAAAGAATGTTCAATGACATTTTCCAACTCGCGTACGTTACCGGGAAAGGAATGGTTCAATAGTATCTTCATTACAGATGGGCTAATACCCGAGATGTTCTTATTAAATAGTTTGTTAAACTTTGATATGAAATAATTTACCAAAACCGGAACATCCTCCATCCGGTTCCGCAATGGTTCAATCATCAGCGAGACAACCTTAATCCGGTAGAACAAATCCTGCCGGAATTTCCCGGTTCTTGCATCTTCGGACAGGTTCTTGTTTGTTGCTGATATTAATCTGATATCTGCTTTTTCAGTTTTTGTCGACCCTAGAGGTTCAAACTCTTTCTCTTGAATGGCTCTTAAAAGTTTTACCTGAATATTTGGCTCAATTTCTCCAATTTCATCTAAAAATAGTGTACCTCCATCAGCAAGGCTGAACCTGCCTGATTTATCTTTTTTTGCACCGGTAAAGGCTCCTGCTTTATATCCGAAAAGTTCCGATTCCAGGAGGGTGCTGGGGATTGCAGCGCAGTTAACGGTTACGAGTGGTTTGCCTTTACGAGGGCTGAGGTTGTGAAGTGCCCGTGCGACCAGCTCTTTTCCTGTTCCACTCTCACCTTCAATCAAAACCGAAGAATCGCTATTGGATATTATTGGAAGGAGTTTGAAAATTTCCCGCATCGGTTTGCTATGTCCGATTATGTCCTCAAAGGAATAGCTACTCTGAAGCTCTTTACGCAGAGCTTCAACCAGACTCATGTCGCGAAATGTTTCTATGGCTCCCGAAATCTTCCCGTCTTCATCCCTGAGTACACTGGTAGAAACACTGATCTGTATTCTTCTGCCATTCGCGATTGTGATATCGGCATAATGATTCAGAATTGGTTTTTGGCTCTCCAGTGTCCTGACAAGTACACAATCTTCCGGCTTCAATCCGAATATTTCATAACACGGCGTTCCCAACGCTTCCTGTTCTGAAAAACCGGTTATTTCAATAGCAGCACGGTTGAAGAAGGTTACTTTCCTATCCAACCTGATTGCCATTACACCATCAGTGATGCTGTTAATCATGGTCAGAAGTTCACTTGCATGAACGTCCTGCCGTATGCTGGATGGTTTACCTGTGACCAATGTCATTCCCTTTAATTAAGGTTTAACCCAAAGAATTCACTTTAAATAAAGATACGTCTTCTGGCGACAATAATTTACCTCATTCTTCCACCAAAACCCTTTCAGTTTCAATTTGGTAGAAAATGTCATGCATAAATGCAATATATATTTCCTCTTCTTTTCGCTTTTCAGTATGGAAAGGATAGATGAAGATCAGAAAGGATTGCACCCATTTAGTCATGGATGCTTTTCGGGTGTAGCTTTTGATCAGAATGTCCTCAGAGTTGTAGAGGTCCAGAGATACTGAGTAATCCTGCGAAAATGGGATCGGTAGTAGTGTAACTGATGCTGTTGCAAATAGATTACCGAGGAAGTGTTTTACAAATGACTTTTCTTTGGAGAATTTGATTCGCATCACATAATCGTGGGTAGACATCAGACTATCCTTCTCATCACGTCGCTTTGGACTACCGTAGTCGGAGGAGAACTCTGTAAAGGTCGTGTAACGCTTGACGTTGGAGAGCTCGTTCAAAGCATCACCAAATAGATCGTCAAAATCGCGGATGATCTGATTTTTACGTTCCAGCTTGGGAATGGCATCGTAACCAATCGACTGCTTAAAATGGCTAAAGATGAACAGCACACTGACTTTCTCAAGACCGAAGTTTCTATCCGGTGTAGGTGCAAACTCACCCTCAATTCCTGACCTGAATGAAGCACAGCTTGAGATCAGGATTCCAGCCGTCAGGCATATTAATAACAAGACTAATGAATTTTTCATTTTTGTTCCGAATTGTTTTTATTTCTACTGCGTTGCCACACCACCTGATGTGACAGTATTAGCGAGAATCTGCATGCCAGACGTGAGCGTTTGCCTGCACAGTTTTGGTAACTTAGGCGTCCCCATTTTCGCAAAATACTCCACCTTTTTGTGAATATAGCTTCGTTCATTAAGAAAAGCAATCGAAATTGTGATACAATCGGTTGCTTAAACGGTGTACTGTGCTTTCTTTAAACTATCGGATGGGGAACTATCTCAATTTGGTGTCGTATCACTTGATAGGATCTTAATTTGATCCCGCTTGAAGTTAGTTCGTTAACACTACAATTTCACATACAGTGACAGCCATGTACAAACGATTTATTCTTGCAGCAGTACTTTCTTTTGCTATCGTAGCTATTTCCATTGGTGACGAAGTAATAAAGAAGAAAAAACCGCAGGAACAGAAGTATAAAGACATCGCTTCTCAGGTTAAACTTTTCGGTGAAGTCTATCGCGAGGTCGGCAGACGTTATGTCGATGAGCTTGATGTTAAGGACTTTATGCGTGCCGGTATCGACGGCATGCTCGGCGACCTCGACCCCTATACCGTTTTCTTCGATCCTGCGGAACAGGAGAGTATTCAGATGCTCACTAAAGGTGAGTACGGTGGCGTTGGGATTGAAATCGGGCTTCGTGGCGATGACAAAGAGCTGACAGTGGTCGCTCCGATGAGCGATTCACCCGCAGCACGAAAAGGACTCCGCTCCGGTGATGTCATAATTGCTGTCGATGGCAAATCAACTGCAGGTTTCACAACTGCTGATGCTGCAAAACACATCAAAGGACCTTCCGGCACGGAAGTTACCTTAACAATAAGACGCGCTAGTGCCAAAGCTCCACTTGATTACACACTGGTCAGAGAGAATATCCAAATTCACGATATTGCATACTCAGGCATGCTCGACGAAGAAATTGCGTATGTTAAACTCACCAGATTCTCTAAAAATGCGGGTAATGATCTTGAACAGATCCTCAAAGATTTAATCAAAAACGAGGACCCGAAGGGTCTTATCCTCGACTTACGTAGCAATCCTGGTGGTTTACTTCCCGCAGCGGTAAAGGTTTCGGAACAGTTCCTCCAGAAAAAAGAAATAATTGTCTCAACGAAAGGCAGGATAAAGCAAGCCAACCGAGAGTTTCGCACACGAAGGGATCCAGTTGCGGGTGATATACCGCTCATCGTACTGATCAATCGAGGCAGTGCTTCAGCTTCTGAAATTGTATCCGGGGCTATTCAGGATCTTGACCGTGGCGTAATCCTCGGGACACAGAGTTTTGGGAAAGGATTGGTTCAGACTGTGATTAACCTCAATAATGGCAACGCCGTCAAGATAACCACCGCTCGATACTACACCCCTTCAGGGAGGTTGATCCAGAAGATAAAATATGATCAGGACTCTGATGAACCTGAAATGCTCACTGGACTGGAGAAGATACCTGAACCCGGTGAGGTTGACACAACTGCCGAACGCTTTTCTACCAGGGCAGGAAGGGAAGTTTACGGTGGTGGTGGAATAACACCCGACCTGACTATTAAGCCAAAATTAATGAACCCGATGAGTGTTGAGCTTTACAGGCAGGACCTGTTTTTTAACTTTATTGATAACTGGCTGGCTGTTGAGGGTCGCCCTGATACGGTTATTGTCACCGACGACATGATGACTGCTTTTAACGACTTTCTCGATGAAAAGGAATTTGAATATCCCATAAAAGGAATGGATGAGCTGAATACGTTACGTCAATTAGGTGAAAAAGACTCACTGAACGAGGATTACTTTAAACTTATTGACAATCTCGAAGCCGAGCTATCCGTTGAAAACGAGGATCTTGAACCGGAAGTTCAGGATTTCATATACCAGAACCTCGACCGTCAGCTCGCTTCCGCCCTCGGTGGCCGCGAATGGCGCATACGGTCGACTTTCGACGAAGACACCGTCCTGACCGTCGCTATTGATATTTTACGCGACCAGGAGCGATACCACAGCATGCTGCAGGCACATACGAGTACAGACGCGGATGATGTGACGGATTAGTTTAGGTAGTGCAGGCGTCCCTGCCTGCGAATAAGAACTGTGCTGGCAGACGCCCTCGTCTGCCAGCTTTTGTTTAAATACTTCCCCCAAAACAAAATTCTGTGGCCCGGTCAGCTTGTAATTCCTAGATAGTCGCATCATTGCAAATCTCAACCACTGAAATCTCTCTCTTTAGGCACAGCTGACCGTGCCACAGAGGTTTTGTTGGAGGGATGTTCGTAGGGTGATTCGTGTATCACCCTATGAATCATTTCTTCCTACCGCGTTCTAAACAGTAGAAAATATTTATTGTCTTGACTTAAGTGTTGATTCTTATTAAATTACCAATGTATCAATTGCTGGTTAGATAAATTATCAAACAACAAAATTACATTGTCCAAGGAATCAAAGCATGCAATTTGAGTGGGATTGGCGAAAAGCTGAATCGAATCAAAACAAACATGGTATCTCCTTCGACGAAGCTGTCACCGTGTTTTATGATCCGTTATCGGCAACATTTAACGATCAAGATCATTCAATTGATAAAAACCGTTATATTACAATCGGCTATTCAGACAGGGATCTTTTGCTGGTTGTATGTCATACAGAGCGTGGAAAATCTTTACGATTAATAAGCGCATGACAGGCAACATCACGAGAAAGGAAGAAACATGAATCCAAAACATAAATCTGAAAACAACGATATGCGGTCCGAATACGATCTCGATTATGAAAATGCAGACCGTGGCAAGTATTATGATGATTTGAGAAGGGAAGGCTCGAACGTTATAGTCCTTGAACCTGACATCGCAAAGGTGTTCCGCGATTCAGCTTCTGTTAATAAGGCTTTGCGTTCTTTAATCAACGTTTCAGAAAACACGTAGGTCATTCCAGAATTGTAACATTTTAAGTTGTAGAACCCAGTCCCGCTTTAATCTTTATGCTATTGAAAGAAAATCCTGTTCAATTAGTTTAATTGTTTGTTCTATACTATTTCTAATTTCAGATTTAAATTCTTCATCGTGTTCATCTTCCCATACTGACAATTTATACTGATTAATATCAAATGTCGTTTTCCAAATAATATCCCCTTCTGTTGTGATCTTTTCAACATCTTTCTTCTGTCGTGTTATTATTGATCTTTTGTGAAGTGCATGTGCATAACCGAGTTCATAAAAACAATTTTCTCTGCCTCCGGTAAGATCGGCGATGACAAATGCACAACTTTCAATCCTTTCAATCATATCCCGTCTTATTTCATCTTTCGGCACTTTCTTCTCTTGCACATCGCCTTCATAACCATGTTTCTTAAGCTCTTTAATTACAAATTTTTCATACCATTTAAGTCTCTCGTCACACCACGCTATTATAAACACAGATCTGCCGTAGCCTAAATGAATTCTCTCAAATCTTTCAAGCCCTTTTGCAGTAAGTCTAATCGTTTTATAAACTTCAGACATGTTTTTTCTTGGGAGGTTATGTTCGTATCTATGAATAACACCCAAATCTTCAAGGACATCTAATTCGAGTTTGATAAGCTCTTTTGGCATGCGGACTAATTCAGATAGCTTAATAGAATTTAACAGCTCAATTCTGTTCAAAAACAATGTGTTTAGTATCGCTCGCTGCACAATATGATTTTGACGAATAACGCTTAAAGGAGCAAGGCGATATTCTATTCTGAGTTTATCTATTCTCAGATTCTGAGCATACTTATCTCCATCATTAATGCAATGTGGTTTCCATCCAATTTCGGAACGAATTTTTCTGTCAACTTTCCATTCATTATTCAAAATCAAGTCTATCACGCAATTGAACAACAGATAAGGAGTTTCATGAGCCTTCAGATTTGCATAATACTTCTCTATTTCAGCAATGTTCTCCATGGTCAATTGCAGGTTATTTTTAACTTGAAATAAATGTGTATGTCGTAAATCACTTTTCTCCTCTATTACCTCAAACCTGAGTTGAATAAAGTTATGAATATCTAAAGTGATATTTTCAAAAGACAGCTTTAATCTCGTTAAATTTACATCTCGGTATTGTGTTTGAATTATCATGATAATTTTCCTATTTTTTACTCTTCCAAATTGAATAGTTGTTGTAAGAATATGAATGCTAAAATGATTTTTTGCAATAAATGAAGTACATTCAACTAACTGATATCTGATACTCTCCCTTTCTGACGTTCACGGTCAGCTCGTAATTCCGAAATAGTCTCATGATGGCAGATCTCAACCACTGAAATCTCTCGCTTTCGGCACGGCTGACCGTGCCACAAATGTTGTATTGCTGGTAAAACTCCAACTGCAAATTCCTCAACGGCCCAAACACTTGCACTGCCTGCCTGTCAACTGATATATTTGAACTTTATATCAAAAGTGCTAGAGGTAACCATTACATGGCAATAATAGAACGCCTACTCTACTTAGGCATAGCAGGTGCACTGGGTACACTGGCGAGATACGGTCTATCCGGGCTCGTTCAACGATATGTGGGGAGTGCGTTTCCCTGGGGGACGTTTGTGGTAAATGTCGTTGGATGCTTTTTGTTTGGCGCGATCTGGTCGCTATCTAACGAACGTCTTGCTCTCAGCGGTGAAGCGAAAATATTAATTCTCACCGGATTTATGGGAGCGTTCACTACCTTCTCGACACTCATCGCCGATTCGAGTATCCTGATGGCAGATTCTCAGTGGATTCAGGGATTGGGGAACATCCTCATGCATAGTGTAGTTGGGATTGTGGCATTTTTTGTTGGGTTGGCGATTATTCGGGTGGTTTGATCTACAATAGGTCAAAAACTATAGTGTCAGGTGAAGACACCTGACACCACAAAAATCCGCCTGTCAGCGGATTGTCGAACAGGAATGTTCGACCTACTATCTTATCTAATCCTTGTCTTCCGGGTCGCCTTCTGCTGCAAAAAGCTGCTTTAAAACTTCTATTCCACCAAAAGACTTCTCAATGTGAATGTAGCGTGCATGGTTTCTATCTGCGGCTTTGCGGAAGAGCTTATCCTTGTCTCCGTCTGAAGCTACTACTATCAATTCCGCTCCTTCTGCAGCCAGTTTGTTGAAGCCATCAGACAATACACCACGTCTCGCTTCACCGCCGATGTGAAATGTCAGAATTGGTATGCCTGCTTCCTGTGCAGCTAATACAAGTTCTTTCCCACGTCTTTCCTCATCACTGACATCAATCTTAGCAGCTCCCAAACCTTTGGATGAGCCACCAGCGACCAGAATAATACACTTATAATCCTTAATACTGTCCGCGATGGCGAGCTTGAGCATGGTATTTTCAACTCCGGCGCGTTTGCAAAGACCTTTCATGATTAAGATGTCTGCTGCTTGCCCGATAGAAGTTAGTAAGACCGGTTGCTTGTATGTTTTATTTTCTTCTGCAAATAATGCAGGTGCAAGAAATAAACAAATCAGTAGTATTGCTATGTGACGCATGGTTTTGCTTCTCTTTTATGTTTACCGCAAATAAAATCCAATTCCGTGCTCATTGAGCTCATCGAATCCAGGGACTCGACTGTATGATATTGCTTGTTCAGGATTGAATTCACTGAACACAGTTGACAGAACTTTTATTGACTCAAGGTGCCGTCCGACTCTCGTTTCAAGCGGGATTCCCTCTTCGGGAAATGGTACTGCTAACTTACCAAGTTTATCCGCCCAGGCGTAAAAAGGGTCTTTACTGTTGATGACTAAATCGGTGTTGGTTACCCCCCGCATCCTCCCCTGCAATGCTCCGGCAGTTTCCAATAACACCACACTTGCATTGGTAAAATCTCCGATTTCGCGATGACTCAGGCCATGAAAATTTTCAGGAGACACTTCAAGCTGAATTTCAACTCCGCGCATCTGAAGATCGACCGTTGCCATTGCTGCAATGTCCGTTACCTTTTGGTGGGCAACCAACGCATTGATGACCGGATATTCGGGTGCCGCTTCGTGCAGGTCGATCACGAGATCAACCTTTTCACGTCGGACAACTTCGGTGATTGCATAAGCAATCATCTCAGTTAAACTGCCATTCTCTTTCCCGGGGTATGCCCTGTTCAGGTTTCTCGTCTCAGCTCCGGAAAGCAATTGTCCCGAAGGATGATGCCGATATACAATCGGATCTGGCCAGCCATCGAGCATGTTGGAGTAACGCGAGCCAATCTTGAACTCACGTGGTCTGCCTTTCCTGTTCTTGATATGGAATGATTGGGGAAAAGCTTCCTGAGGTTCGGTTGCAGTGTAGGCAGATGCATTCGATCGCGGGATTACAATCACTTTACCCTGATCAATATGCAGATTCTCAGCGATCAGGACTGCTGTTACATTTGACGCTGGTTCATTGGGATGTGTACCACCCAGCACGAGTAACGTGCCACCGGGATTTTTGCTCTCGAAAACAAGAACTTCCGTTTCCCCGCGTGTATCCTCAAGCGCGGGTAGATAGTGGCTCAATTTATACTTTTTTGTCATTGAGGAGCTTGGATAAACCGAGCTTTCATCCCATAGCTCGACAAATGCTCCGCCACTCGCCAAACATGCAATCAACACCAAAAACAAGTATACCCCTATTCGCATACGATTCTGATTGCGCAGAGCAATTGCCTCTTCGTCAACCGTAACCGCAGTCTCGATAACTTTTGTCTGTGTTTTGGTTTGTTTTTTCTTAGCCAATCCAAACTCTTAGTTTTAACGAAAGCCCAATATTTAATATAGCACTAAGTAATTTGAACTTCAATAAATTTCACCTCCTAATTAATTAAACCATAAATGTGAGCTTATAAGATCGTCATTGTGGAGGGGTGATTGCTCAAAAACCATTTCTGAAATACCTGTAAATCCAAGCCATCTAAATGAACCGTCTTCTGAATTTATAAACCGAACATTTTTTAAAAAAATCAGAGCAAATTTTAATTTTTAGTAATAGTTTCCACAATCTGTGGGTATAAATTAGATAAAAAAATCACAGTTATAGCAATGCATGAATGTAAAGTCGTTGCGAACGAAGTGAAGCAATCTTGCATGTTACATATATTCAAACAGATCGCTTCGTCTCTGTGTTCCTCGCTACGACGAACATCAATTACTTCATTACCTTCGGCAAATGCTATAACATCACATGAGGTAATTATGTTGTTTCGAGTGTCATTAATTATAACCGTATTCCTGTGCTTCCCGGTATATGCAGAAAATTTAGATTGGCAGGAAGCCCCCGAAGACAGTATTGCTGCCAACCAGACGGTCAATGCCAATGGTATAGCCTTTGTGGATACGAATGGAGTTGCGCGTGTCAGTATCGGTGCCTATTCACCTCAACCAGTCGTAAACGGAAAACGCTACAAACGGGACGTTCAGATATCTGGTCTAACTTTTCAGGATTATCAGGGTAACGAAACTGGTGGGATTGGAGTTATGGATGGAACTCGTCAGAGTGTTCTCGCGTTCGATTACACTAATCGTGAGGCATTGGTGATGTGGACTGTTGACGACTCACTGAATCCATCCACCGGTATTATGTTAAATGAGCGTTTGAAACCGGAAGAAGACATTCCGGGAAGAAGTCGTCAACGTATCGCTTTACAGGTGGAAAAGGATATTCCTTCACTGGTGTTTCTCGGTAGGGATGGAACTCCCCGAATAAAAATAGGTTTGGATTCGCTCGATAATCCCATAATCGAGGTAATTGGTAAAGATGGAAAAAAACGCAGTCTGCTAGAATAAACAGGTTATAAATTCATTTCCAATTTGATAAATACTAAAAGGCATCGTCGCTGAATTGATGCTTTTGCTTCTGTACTATATTGAAGTCAGGCAATTAACCGTTGATTGAACTTTAACAGAACGATCAATCTATTCATCGGTGCATAAAATGTCGAACTATCTTAGAGAGAAAAAATGAGACGCGATTTTCACCACGCCCCATTTATTGATCACTTAAAAATTTATATTCACCTTATTACGAGCCAAGCAACGATGTAATCACATTCTCGAGCACTTCCATCGATCGATAACCAACGTAGTGAGCCGACAGATTAACCCCGGCTTCGAGGACGCCGGGCTACTTCACTGATCAGCAGTGAAAAGAACCGTCGAGGTATAAAAGATAAATGGGGCGCGATTTTCATCACCCCCCATTTATAAATCATTCAAAATTTTCTATTCAGCCTATTACGAGCCCAGTAACGGTGTGATCGCATTCACGAACACTTCCATCGGTCGATAACCAACGTAGTAATCCGTAACCTTTCCTGTCCTGTCAATCACAAATGTGTAGGGAATACCACCACGCATATCTTTTGGTAATAATGCCTGGTAATTGGATTGTGTTGATGCATCACTAAATACAACTGTGTAGTCTATGGAAGTTTTCTTCTTAAACTTCTTGACCGCATCAATGCCGCCTCTATCAACAGAAACTCCAAGCACAACCAAACCATCTTTTCCATACTTCTTAGCCAAATCATTAAAATGGGGGATTTCTTTCACACAGGGTGGGCACCATGTTGCCCAGAAATCCAGGATTACGACTTTGCCTTTATAATCAGAAAGCTTGACCTGATTTCCGTCCATATCCTTCAGCGAAAATTCCGGAGCATGCTTAACAGCCTTCACAGGGTTCTCTGCAACCGGCATGTTTGCAGAGATAGAATTACTTGCTTGTTTCTTTTCCGGTTGCGCATCTGCGCATGCGCCCAGAAACAGGATAAACGTAAGGGTAAACAATACCGTTACTAATGATGTAATTTTTTTCAATTATAACTCCTTTTTACCGGCAGCTATAAATACTGCTCGATTTTTTCTTCGATTTTGGTCTTGGAAAGAACACCAACAACTGTTTCCTTGACAACTCCGTCTTTGAAAAACAGTAATTGCGGGACACTCGCAACACCATACTTTACTGCGACATTAGGCGAGTCGCCGACATCTACTTCAACGATGTTGACCCTTTCACCCTGTTCGTTATTTATTTCTTCAATAACTTTATGTAGCTTTTTGCATGGACCACACCATGTGGCGCCGAAATCGACAACTGTCAGTTTATCGGATTTTTCAACTTCCTGTTCAAACTCATTGTCCCCAATCATTTTTACTGCCATTGTTCCTCCGGTGTATTCAAAATTATTACGTTTTAGTCTTACTTTTGTTTGTTAGTGAAAGTTCCCGCTCGTGACCTCTTCAAGAATTGGCAGAACCTCGTCTACTGTCCGAAAAGCCTCAAAGCGTGTTATCTCCTTTCTGTCAGGCGTCATAAACAACACGGTCGGCAAACCTCGAACTCCAAATTTCGCCCATTTCGCTTTGGTCTCGGCATTGACCTTTGTGCCGTCAACTTTTAAGGCGATGAAGTCGCTGTTCAGCTTATTGTAAACGCTCGGAACACTAAACGTTTTGTGCTCGAGCTCAATACATGCAGCGCACCATTCAGCCCAGAAGTCTATGACTACTGGTTTATTACTGGCGACGGCCTCCGCAAACGCTCCTTCAATATCGTCCTCTATCCAGTCTCCACTGTATTGTGAATCAGATTCAATAGAGCTAGATGTGGTGCCTCCTGGTCCAATTGAAGAGAAGTTTATATCTTCCGCTTTGAACAGTCCCATGAGTGTATAGAACACACCAAGCACTAAAAAGAATGCCGCCAATGCCCGCCACGTCCTTGCACCAAACTCGGCGTCGGAATCCAACCTCGAAAATGCCCCCATCAGTCCTGCCAGAATCATCAATGCCAAACCAACGAGCATTATGAAAAGCGTCGGTGGAACAAGTGATTTCCCAAAATAAATCGCAGCTGCAATAAGTATTACACCAAACACCAACTTGACCCTATCCATCCACCCACCAGCTTTAGGCAGGGCTGCTAACACTCCAGCGAATGTCCCAATAACGACAAATAGAACCCCTAAGCCCATCGCAAAGACGAACAGGTAGAGAAATCCCAAAAACAGATTTCCAGCCGATGAGACCCAGCTAAGCAGGGCTACAAGCACAGGTCCGACACATGGAGCTGCAATCAATCCCGTTGTGCCACCAACAAACAGCGCTCCGAGATAACCAGATCTTTTTTTGGATGACAACTTTGTCTGAACTGACGATGGCAGAGATATCTCAAATGCCCCCATCATCCCGGCACCCATGATCAGGAAAATAGCCGAGACAAATCCTACCACCCACGGATTCTGAGTACTAAGTCCAAAAACCCCTCCCGTTGCAGCAGCTACGACACCCAATGTTGAGTAAACCAGACCCAGTCCGAGAACGAACACGAGGGATAGTGTAAATCCTTTAAGTCTGCTGCCTCCAGAACGAGCTCCGATATAGGCAATGGTTATCGGTATTACCGGGTAAACACAGGGTGTAAAACTTAGTGCCATGCCCCCGAGGAAAATCCAGAGCAACACGACCCAGGAACCACTCTCAAGGGCCTTTTTGGTCCGTTCTTCAATAGAAAGTTTTTCCTCAACCATTGCAGATTGGTCGGATCCGGAATTAACCGGTGTACTGGATTCTCCGGTGGCATCTCCTATTGTAAAAGAGGTGCTGAAGCTTCTCTCTATTGGAGGCGTACAATATATCGGTTCGTTTTCCGTGCAGATTTGGTAACCCAATACACCGGATGCTTCAATGACCGCACCTGAGCTAAGATCACTGCTGAGATTAAAAGGTATTTTAACCTTTGTCAAACCGCGAAAGATCAGATCTCCATCATGCATTATCCCAGCCGGGAAGATCGCCTTTTGCCATGTTACTCCGGCAAGAGAATCCATATCCGCGAAGAAAAAGCCCATATCGTCACCGGTAATATGAACATTTTCCGGTAGTCCAATCGATATGATTATGTTGCCAGTACCATCGATTGGTACTGTAACCGGGCTGACTGTAACTTCTAAGCCAACGTCCTTTTCGGGATCAAATTCGATCTGTGCGGGTAGGTATGCTGTTAGTATCAGTAGGATACTTAAGCAAATTGACCCAAAGTTATGTCTGAAATGTTTTGTCATTTTTTATGTGTGTAAGATTTATCTGGCTGTAAGTATGACAACGTTTAAAATTCCTAACCGAATCACAAAGATTTATAGGTGATACGAGTGGAGCACAACGCTCAACATTGAAAGTACGAACAAAATTGTTGAATGAAAATAAAAAGGGCGTGTAAACTGAACGCCCTTTAGATATTTCAATGAGAAGCAGTCAAATCAAATGCTTCTAATAATGATATTCCCGAACTATCTTGACTGTGCTGTAAATCTAATCGACTGCTGCATTTCGACTCTTACAGGTTTGTCTTGCTGAATGCCAGGCGTAAATTTCATTGCACGCATTACATTCATCCCTGCAATCCCAAACCCAAGATCTACTGGTATTTCTTGCATTATGTGTATGTCTTCAGGAACACCTGTTGTGCTGACAGTAAAACCGATCAATGCTATTCCCGAAACACCGAGCTTTGAGGCTACTTCTGGAAACAAATTATGGCTGGTTATAAAATCAATAATCGCCTGCTGTCCACCGATAAGAGTGGGGACAACTTCTACAACCCAGCGTGAAACCGGCAGTTCATTTGCAGGAGGAGGTGGTGGTGGTGGATCAATTCGGTCTAAACCGCCATCATCTTGGAAATCAATGTGCATCGGGGCTGCTTGATCAATGTGAGGAGATTCTACTGGGACTGTTGGTTTTACAGGTTTTATAACTGGCTTAATAATTCTTGTTCTCGGAATATCTGCGACCTCTATTGTGATCACATCCACTGCTCGAACGTTTATATCAACTTCAAACTTCTTATAGATCATCATTACAAGTATGACAATCGACAAGGATAAGATAACGGATAATTCCAATGCTCTTCTGTAATGGAATTTCAGATCATATTTTTGATTCTGATACATGAATTACCCTCCAACTTTGAACTGAGAAACGAAGTTTATGCTTATGTTACAAGTGTTCTTAAGTTGCCTATCTGTAAGTGATACGGATTTTTTTGCTTGCTGATTGATTCTCGTTAGTTTTTACCAATAGCAATGAAGTGTGTTTGTCGTCGCGAGGAACACAGAGACGAAGCGATCTATTTGAATATATATAACATTTGAAATTGCTTCACTTCGTTCGCAACGACATTACTTTCAAGAATTGCCATAAACCTTGTCGATATGACCTGATTACTTCTACAAACACCCCAAAACCGCAGGAATCTATTCGATTGAATAGATTCCCAAAGCTAATACTTACCTTGATTGCGCAGTGAACTTAATCGGCTGCTGCATGGGCACTCTCACAAGTTTGTCCCGCTGCATTCCGGGCGAAAATCTCATTGCCCTCATAACCGTCATCCCTGCTTCACCAAATCCGAGATCCGGTGGCTTTTCCTGGATGACATGAACATTTTCTGGAATCCCCTGCGTGTTAACAGTGAAGCCAATCATAGCAACTCCCGAAACGCCGAGCTCAGATGCAACATCTGGAAACAGGTTATGTTTGATTATGTAATCGACAATTGCCCCTTGTCCATTAATCAAGGAAGGCTTCCGTTCAACTTTAAAGAAAGAAACGGTCAACTCTTCCTCAGCAGGTGGTGGTGGTGGTGGAGCTATTCCAGCTAAATCATCCTCTTCCCACAATTCAATCTCCAACTCATCTGCTGGATCAATGTCCGGGGCTTCAACGGGTATTGTCGGTTTGCGAGGTACTTCGACTTTCTTGACAGTTCTTGTGATCGGAATATCTTCGACCTGTATCGCGATTGCGTCAACAGCCCGGATATTTACATCCGATTCAAATTTCTTAAACATCATCAACATAAATATGATGACAATCAGAGAAAGGATAGCAGATAGTTCCAAGACTTTACGGTATTGGAATTTCAGATCAAATTTCGGATTTTGATACATTATCTAACCACCACCTTTAAACTTAGTTGCGTAATTCACTCTAATACAGTACGCATCTCGTAACTGTTCCTGAATATCTGTAACCAAAGACATCTTAGCCCGCTTATCAATTTTCATCGAAACGATTAACTGGTTGTCATCATCCAGTTTTTGACGCATCATCTTTGAAATTGTACTCATGCCTGCCAGAGGAACCAATTTATCATCGATAGAGATTGCATTCTTATCGTCTGCCCAGATATAAGCGAGGTGTCGCTTCGATTCGATTTTCTTAGTCTGATATGCAGCAGGGGTTACGATCGGAAGTCCCTGCGATTTCTTCAGCACAGTTGTTACCATGAAAAAGAAAAGAAGCATGAAAATAATATCAGGAAGCGATGCCGTGGGTATATCCTGCTTCGGTTTTTGTTTTTTTCTAAACATCTGTGTCCTCCAACGTGCGGGGAGAATGAGAAAATGTAATCTTAGAAGATTTTTTCATCACTCTTTCTCCGGCTCAGCAATGGAAATCTTGGTGGCTCCAGACTCCTTGACAATATCGAGCACTGTTATGTAGTTATCATATTCAGTCATCGGTGAAGTCTTAATTGACACGATCAACTTAGGTTTTCCGTCAGAATCAAGACCTCTTTCCTTTAGTCTTGCTTCAAGAAGTTCCTGTAACTCAGTGGCCTCACAGATCTTATTGTCAAAAAGGATGCCCCCGGATTCATT
>JABGPL010000087.1 GCA_018644935.1 Calditrichota bacterium
CGTCGTCAGGACTGTGAACTTCCAGGACTGGAACTCTTACCTGTTTGAGATGCTTCAGGGTGTTATACTTGATGCGGGATATCAGCTTCACCGGGATAATCGGATACATCCTCTGCCCGACTGCTGCAATAGAAGTAAATGTTGACTCAACTATTAATGCTCCTGCTGTATTCTCCTTCGCCAGCCATGCAGCAATAGCACCACCGAGCGATCTGCCGAATATAATAATTTCTTCAGGATCAGTTTTCCGATCTTTAACGAGATAATCCCAGGCAGCTTGAGCGTCTTGATATGTCCCTTTCTCTGTGGGTTTACCCTCACTTTTCCCGTAGCCCTGATAATCGAAAATAAACACATTTAATCCCATTTCATTAAACATCCGGATTGAATCCATCCTATGAGAGATGTTTCCGGCGTTTCCATGGCAGAATATCATAGTAGCTTTTGCATTTTCGGACGGTACAAACCAGCCATGAATCTTAACACCGTTACTTGAGGGCAACATCAATGACTCATAAACCAATCCAATGCTATCAGGAGTCTGGGACATTTGTTTCTCCGGAAAGAAAATCAGCTTCGGCTCCATGATAACCAAAAGGATACACAGTCCGATGTATATCCCACCAACTAAAATTGCTATATTTTGGATTGTTGACAACATCTTGCTAATCTTGTTAATCCTTTGTTTTGGTTCCTGTGATATTGTAGGGGCTGAATATCTTCAGCCCTTTCATCATATATGGGACGAGCTTGGGTTGAAAATATTCAATCCCTACACACTCTTAAACAATCCATCCACACTGAGATAACGTTCCCCCGTATCGGCGAACATACAGACGATCAATTTCCCTTTGAATTCCGGACGTTCCGCAATTGCCCGTGCTGCAAAAGCTGTAGCACCAGATGTTATCCCGACGAGTAAGCCTTCATCACCAATGAGTTTTCTGCAGGATGAGAATGCTTCATCTTCCGAAACGAGAAAAATCTCGTCAACATAGCTCGAATCATACAGATCCGGAACCCAACCGGGTGCGGTTCCCATCATCCGGTGCGGTTGAAATTTTCCCTCTTTCAGCATCGGGGCTTCAACAGGTTCTACGCCAATAATTTTAAAATCGGGATTTCTTTTCTTAATAACCTGAGAAACTCCCATTGCGGTACCCGTCGTGCCAAGTCCACATACGAAGGCTGCGATCTCGCCGTCAGTATCTCTCCAGAGTTCTTCAGCGGTGGTTTTTATGTGAGCAGTTATGTTGTCTGGATTTGAATGCTGACAAATGTAGTACGAATCTTTGATTTTGGCGGTTAGCTCTTTAGCTTTTGCACGTGCTCCTTTTGTACCTAATGCTGCAGGAGTCAGGATAAGTTCCGCTCCGAAAGCTTTTAGTACTTCCCGTCGTTCTACGCTCTGTATTTCTGACATGCAGATTATCAACTTGTATTTCTTTATGAGGCAAACGTATGCTAAAGCAATAGCTGTGTTACCGCTCGATGCTTCTATGATTGTAGTTCCCTCACCAATATCACCACGCACTTCAGCTTCATGAACCATATAGTATGCGGGTCTGTCCTTAATACTGAACGGATTAAACATCTCAAGCTTGGCAGCAACTTTTGTTTCGTGATTGGCGCAGAACTTGTTCAACCATACTAGTGGAGTGTTGCCAATACACTCAGTTATGTCGTTCTTGATTATCATTATTAAAGATTCCTTATTGGCAAAAGTGCCATGAATTTTTTTTGGACTTACATCTAAACCGCTTGCCTCTTGAAATTTAGCGGTTACAAAATTACCTTATAGGACTAAATCAACCTCGTAGCTTAGGCGATAGTTGAACACGGAAAATACCGTTACTTTGGAAAACAACGGGCAGCCAATGTTCGAGGTCGAAACTCCGGATTATGCCGGTCCGATGGACCTGATGGTTTTTCTCGTCCGTCGTCGTGAGCTCGATGTCGCATACATTTCTGTAAGTGCAATAGCTAACGATTTTCTGGAATGGCTCGACCGCGTTGAACTGCCGGATCTTGATACCGCTGGAGATTTTATCCTTCTCGCGGCAACGCTTCTTCAATTTAAAGTTGCAAGTCTGCTGCCTGGATCAACTCCTGATTATTCAGATGCCGAGATCAATGACATTGAGCGATATCAGTCAGAAGATGAACTGATTGCATTGAAGGAGACTGTTAATCGACTTGCCGAACTCGAAGATGGGCAAATCAACCTCTTTGATCGCGGTGGAGTAGTGCTCGCAGGTTTTGAGGAACAACTGGCTACTGAAATGCTATCGGATGTTTCAGTGCTGGATCTGGCGTTGGCATTTCGCGATCTGATTTATAAATTGCCAAGTGAACCGACACACGTAATCGAAGAAATGCCCTTCAGTCTGGAAGGACAAATGGCTTTCATCAGGTCATTCTTCGTGAAAAACAAGCGAGTTTCTTTTGCACGTCTCGCACAGGCATTATCCAGTCGTCTGGCTGTGATAATGACATTCCTCGGAATGCTAGAGCTTATGCGGGTACACGAAATCAGAGTAGTTCAGAAAGCTCCGTTTGAACCACTATGGTTGATATATACAGACAGAGATTCAGAAATCCAATAAATGTAACACACAAAGTCAATGTCTGAAAAAGAAGAACAGATTGTAAATGATAATTCAAATTCCCGTCTCGTTGAGGCATTAATCTTTGCATCACCTGAGCCGATCAATTCTCAGGGGATATCTGAACTTATTCCCGACATATCTCAAAGTGAGATACCGGGAATTGTCGATTTTCTGAACCAGGAATATGAGACACAGGATCGTGCCTTCAGGATTATTGATGGAGCTGGTGGATTTCGATATACTACGTTACCGGAATACAGTCCCTGGGTGAAACGACTTGTTGTTGGTGCAGGCCGGGTCAGATTGTCTCGTGCCGCGCTTGAATCAGTCTCTTTGATAGCATACAGACAACCTATTACTCGCTCTGAAGTGGAGGCTGTTCGGGGAGTTGACGGTGGTGGGGTTTTAAGAATGCTAAGCGAGCGAAAACTCATAAAGGTATCAGGGAGAAGCTCCAAACCAGGAAAAGCCAGACTTTACGTTACAACGGCTAAGTTTTTGCGTCATTTTGGCTTAAACTCTCTCGACGACCTTCCCAAACCATCAGAGATGTTTGAGGATATTGAAATCGACGAGTTGAGTATGGCAGAACAAGCGCAATTAGATTTGAACAATGAAGACCCGGATCTTCCTTGATTGGATATGTAACTATTGAAACCACAAAACAAAGGAGGCAGTGATGCACTGTCGAAACTGTGGAAAAGAGTGTGCTGATCAAGCAATAATGTGTGTTTCATGTGGATGCCCCCCGCACGCTGGTGCTAAATTTTGCCAGAATTGCGGTGGTGACAGTGATCCTATTGCAGATATTTGTATTAAGTGCGGTGTAAGACTGACGAAAGGTGCACCCGCAGATGCGAAATCAAAACTTGCAGCAGGTCTGCTCGGCATTTTCCTCGGAGGATTGGGAGTACACCGTTTCTACCTCGGGTTTATCGGGATGGGAATAATCCAGATTTTAGTAACAATAATCACCTTCGGATTTGGCGCAATCTGGGGATTAATAGAAGGTATCCTACTCTTGACTGGGTCGATGGACAAAGATGCAAAAGGTGATCTGTTAAAAGATTAGACTTGTTTCAGGTCAGTCATCCTTGTCTGATGGAAAACAAGGAATTAAGAGTCAGGAGATAATTCCTGACAACACAAAGAAACTAAAGGGAAGTTTCCCAAAATATATAGGAGTTTTTGATGGAGATCAAAGGCAAAAACATACTCGTCTTAGGTGGGTGGGGATTGGTTGGTACTGCAATATGTCGTGTTTTAATCGAACGCGGACCTGCCAGTATCACTATTGCCTCACTGACACGCGAACAAGCTGAATCTGCTTGTGAAGAACTTGGTGAGTTAACCGACAAAGTGAAGTTTTTCCCGGAATGGGGGAATATTTTCGTGCGCAACGAAATGAAAGACCTCACACGCGATGAAATTCTCGGCAGTCGGGAAAACAGGCTAACCCTCGCTGAAGACGTATTGGAACAAACACCGAACTCACTTCAAAAGTTTTTCCTGCATGACATGATCATGCGCAGGAAACCTGACATCGTAGTTGATTGTGTCAACACAGCAACTGGAGTTGCCTATCAGGATGTTTACTCCGCTGGATTGAAAGTCTTAAAGGATGTTAAAGCTGCACATAAAAGTAAAAACATCTCGGATGACCTGCTGACTAAGGTAGAGACATTACTCGACAGTTTGTACTTGCCTCAATTAGTAAGGCATGTGCAAGTTATTTACAACGCGATGAAGACTGTCAAAACTAAGTCTTACGTTAAAGTTGGAACCAGCGGTACTGGGGGTATGGGCTTGAACATCCCCTATACACATTCAGAAGATAAACCATCAAGGGTGCTACTGTCCAAAACCAGTGTCGCCGGAGCACACTCACTTCTGTTATTCCTGATGGCAAGAACACCGGATGCGCCATATGTTAAAGAAGTGAAGCCAGCAACAGCTATCGCATGGAAGGGAATCAAACACGGTGAGATTCTTAAAGGTGGAAATCCAATTCCATTGTTTGATTGTCCTCCAGAGAACGCGATTTCTGTAACCGAGAAATTCGACACAAAAGCCCCGGACGCTATCAAACCTCTTGGAAAGAACCTGGAAGGCGTTTTCATCGATACCGGTGAAAATGGAACCTTCTCACTTGGTGAATTCACGGCTATCACAACCAGTGAACAGATGGAATACATAACACCTGAAGAGATTGCACAGACCGTATTGTGGGAGATCGAAGGTGGAGCTTCCGGACATGATGTTGTTGGAGCAATTGATGCATCAATTCTGACATCGACTTATCGAGCCGGGATTATGCGTTCACTGGCACTCGAGAAAATGAACAATCTCGTTGAAGAGCATCAAGATGGCAGCGTCGCATACGAGCTGCTCGGACCACCGCGTTTGTCAAAGCTACTTTGGGAAGCGCACTTGCTGAAGAGAGCTGCTTCCAGTATTGACAACGTACTCGCCACATCGGCTGAAGAACTGTCAACAAAAATCGCCGAGTTAGTAAAAAGCGACATGAAACTGCGCAGCCGGATTGTCTCAATTGGTATTCCAATTCTGCTTCCCGATGGCAAGCAGGTTCTACGGGGTTCTTTCGTGAAAGTTCCTCAGGACCCCAGAAAGACAGTTTTCGATGCTACCCAGGAAAACATCAACCATTGGTGCGAAACAGGATGGTTGGATCTGCGGGTATCAAACATAGAAAAGTGGCATGATCGTCTGCGCAAATTATTGAGTCATGCTAATAGTGTCGCCGCGAACGACACGAGCTCACATTCACTACGTGATATGTCCTTCTGGCATACCGACAAACCTCTCAATGAAGGTGAAATCGTTGGTTGGCTCTTCATCGAAGAAGATGAAGGTCGGAGGATGAAGTAAAAATCATTTTAGATAGGTGTCATCCAGAACTTTAGGGCTGACACCTATCTGCTTATTTATCCAGTCCACACAGCTCGCATTCAACCATAAGACAAACAAGAAATATGATTCTACCCCTGATAGCCATTGATGGACCCGCTGGTGTCGGAAAAACTTCTACTGCCTGCACAGTTGCATCCCGCCTCGGCATACCGTTCCTTGATACCGGAGCAATGTACCGCGCTGTTACTTGGGTAGTTACCAAGAACGGTGTAAATGTGACAGATGTTAACGGCATTAACCGCTTGATTGCAAGAACACAGTTCGAATTTGCTCAAGGGTTACGTGGGGTGCATTTTTGGGTAAATGGTGAAGAAATCACAGATCAATTGCGAACGCCGGAGATAACTCGAGCGGTCACTCCTGTTTGTGAGGTCCATGACGTGCGGGTTTATCTGGTCAACCTCCAGCGGAAATGGGTAGCACGTGGTTTTGGCGTGATGGAAGGTCGTGATATCGGGACGGTGGTCCTTCCCAAAGCAGAATTGAAAATATTTATGACAGCCAAACCGGAAATCCGTGCCCTCCGGCGTGCAAAAGAGCTCGGAATAGCTGATGACGAAAAAGCTGTTGCGAAACTATCTAAAGAAATAGCTGAACGGGATCGCCGCGATATGGAACGTGAGGATTCGCCATTGCGTCAGGCAAATGATGCCATAACACTTGATAACACCGAGATGAGTTTTGATGAGCAGGTAAATAAAGTCATCCTGATGGCAGCAGAGCAATTTTCTCTGAACCTCTATACTGCAGTGAGACCAGTTGGATAAACGAACACCACCCTATACAAAGCGAATCAAGTTCTTTCAAACTTTTGCAAGGCTGGTTTTCAAGTTTTTCTTCGGACTAAAAGTTAGAGGGCTTGAAAACGTCCCCCAATCGGGTGCATTTATCCTCGCCTCAAATCATAGCTCCAATTTCGACCCACCGATAGTCGGCGGTGCCGTTAATCGCGAGATCTTTTTCGCAGCCAAGGACGAGTTGTTTAAGCTGCCTGTGGTTGGGATATTTTTTAAGTTTCTGAACGCCATCCCTGTGAAGCGGGGCAGGTATGACCGGCGGATGCTGGTTATTCTTGCAAAGTTGCTGAGGTCCGGTTATGGGATTACGATTTTCCCGGAAGGCACCCGCTACGTCGACGACAAGCTCCACCAACCGCGTCCCGGAGCTGCGATGATGGCAATTAAACATAACGTCCCAATAGTCCCTACTTACATTTCCGGCAGTGCAAGTCTGGGCAGACAGTTTTTTAAACGCGAGCTGCGTGTCACATTCGGAGTGCCTTTTGAGATAGACGAAGACTTAAAAAAAGACGCCAACCGCGACACCTACCGAATTGTCGCATACATAATAATGGAACACATCGCCAGAACCGGAGGTGTTGAACCTCCGAAACCTAAGTAGCCTAAAAAACTTACAGCCTTCCAATCTCATAATAGAGAATGTACAGACGCAATGCTTTGCGTCTCGATTTTGAAAAAGTGTGCGGAATTTTGAAGACGCAAAGCATTGCGTCTGTATTATGGTATTTCACATGCACGTAGCCATGTGTTACTGCAAGTAGTTGTGAAGTAATCCCTGCCAGTTAATCCCAAATATTCAACAACCATTAATCCGATAGAAATTCTTCTTCAATTTTGGATATTGGATAAATCGGAGTTATATTTCACAATATGCAATGTAGTTTTCAAAACACATCAGGGACATAGATGAAAATTTCAGACCTTACCGTTACAGAATTCACTGAATTGATCAGTGAGATAATTGATCAACGTCTAAGAATCTTTCTGGATTCTGATGGAAAACTGCGCGAGAATTTCGTTGACGAACTGTTAGAGCGTAAGAATAATCCCGACCTCGTTGATATGGATGAGGTTTTTTCCAATTGAGCTGGAAAATTGCAGTTGATCTCAGGGTTAAAAAAGACATAAAAGCTATTCCTGCATATTGAGGCATATGCTACCGGATCAAAACCAACTTCTGCCTCCGCACAACCGACTCAAATCCCATTTCAACAAAATACACCCCCGTTGGAAAATCTGACAGATCGAACATCTTGCTGAACCGTCCAGCCTGAGAAACAGATAACACTTCCTGGCTGATATTTCTGCCTTGAAGGTCGTAGAAGTTTATGCTCAGGTTGCCGGGATGGGGGATGGAATAAGAGATGTTTGTGCTGGAGTTGAATGGATTAGGGTAAGTCTTTTCAAGCTTGAAATCTTGTGGAAACTCAATGTCAGGATCATCCGCATTCAGAACATAACCAATATCCCATGCTACGCAGCCATAACCGTTACCTTCGCTGTATTCGCAGGTCAGTTGATATTGACCTGGGAAATCAAATTCTATCTCGATATTATCGGCATCCAAAATCAACTGGGTCTTTGAATATTCCATCCCGTTTTGATCAATCCATTTATGGTCTAATGTCCAGAGATATGTCAAGCTGTCACCATCCTGATCGTGAACATCAATTGAAAATACAAATGAACTATCTATTGAGAGGTCAAATTCTGTTTGTTGTGGATGAAATCCGACCAACTCTGGCAGGACATTATCATGGTTGAACGAGTGCCATCCAACATCAGAGATCGAACCATCGGGATCTTCTGGAAAATCTGGATGCCCTGCGTCAATACATGGAGAATCTGGCTGAAGATTATGTTTGTATGGACCAAAACCGATAAATTTGGGATTTGTCGAAAAGTTGCCATAAACATCAACTGAATCGCCATTGACATTGACATCAACAAATCTACCGATATCGAAAATGTTCTCCGCTGGATAGTCTTCTTCGAGGTTACCCCAGACATTGTTGTTTTCAAAAAGTAAATTCACATCTTCGTCAGGAAGAGAAATCCCTTCAAAAACTTGACCTGTGATAATATTGTTCCGGACAATAATTTCCTCCATCTGATTGTTTCGTCTCATACGGATTCCAACACCAGAACTTTCTAAACCGTCAATTGTGTTATTTTCTATCGTAATTTCTCGCCCCCCATCATAAATATATAAGCCTGTAATTCTATTGCCACCGATGTAGAAGTTTTCGCATTCACGATCAAGTGAAATTCCTCCTGATCGATCGTTTCTAATGATTTGTGCATTACAACAGCGAAAAAAAGTAAAACTACCAATTTTTGGACTGCCAATATTCCTCTCAATAATCAGATCCCGGCAACCTACAAAAAACAACGGCCCATAACTCCTATAAGCGTATTCATTAATATTATTATTTGAGAATTCTATATTCTGGCTATCAGAAATAAATAGTCGACCATCACCGCAGTATTTTAGTTCACAACTATTTATTCTGATTCCATTACGACCTGCGATATTCAGGTTATGTTTTCCATCCTGAAAAACGCAGTATGAAAAGACAATACTGTCTTCACCGGCATTGACAGCAATACCCTGCCATGGGAAATTGCGTACACTAAGTAATCCAGGATTATCACCCTCATATCTGAAGATAATCGGTTCTTCCTCTGTTCCTGTAGCGTTTATTCCGCCATCAATATTCAGACCAAATCGCACATCACCATACCTCTCCCGAATTACATCATTCATGTCATTATGATCATCATATTTAATGAATCTGAATTCGCACCCTGGTTCGATCTGTGTGATCTGATCCTCGGGTATGAAAATATCACCGACAACTCTAAATGGAGAATTCACTGATTCGACCAGTTCGGGCAGAGTATCACGAAGTACAGTCCACAGAGTGGCTTCGACGTTTATCACATCCTCGACCATCTGATCATTGTCATCTGTGACTGTTATTCCGAATGAAAAATCAGTCTGCATTTCCGGAACCTCACCCGAAATGGTGACCGAGCCTTCCCCATCATCTCGCTCTACAACTCTTAACCAGTCTGGAAGATTGAGAAAATCAATATTAACCTCGTCACCATCGTCAGACCCGCGAGCGGAGTAGCTGAAATTGCCACCTTGTTTTGCATAAGTTCTTAAAGGGGAAGCTATGACGGGATTGTGATCAAATCGTCTATCGAAGAAATAACGACCAATATCAGCCCTTGTTCCATCGGGATCTTCCGGTGAATCGGGATCACCTGCATCTTTTGCAGGAGATATCGCCTGAAGGTTGTAATCAAATTCACGCCCACCAATAAATAAAGGAGCAGTCTCGATGTTGTTTTCGCCCGGTTCTATATTAATAAACGGTTCTGAAATACCCCAATAAAGATTGTGATGGATTGATCCTTCTCGTTCATCCCGACATTTAATTATTGAGCATACACCATCTCCATAAATTATGTTATTATAAAACTCTAACGTTGAATGTGAGGCATCATTATATGCATAGTCTCTTGCGTTCCAAGGGATAAATACGTTGTTTCTTACTGACACTTCACCTTGAGCAGCACAGTAAACGCTGACCAAAAGATTCCTTTCGATAATAGCGACAGCATCACCTCGCATTGTGATTGATGGTTCTCTACCGTATAACTTGTTTCCAGAGATTACCACCTCCGTCAACTCCCAGAGCGAGATTTCACCAGTAATTTCATTGTTTAGTAATTCTGCTTGAACAACACCACCAATTCCTCTTAAGATGACATCACCATCGATGTGATTATCGGAAATAACAATATCTGAACCTCTATGGGGAACGGAAATCTGTGCAGGATTTGTAAATGTATTATTACGGATAATGATATTCTGTCCAGGACCTTCGATTCTAATCTGACCCTTTCCCGTGCATTCCTCAATTAAGATGTTCTGACTACAAGTGATACCCTCTGTCAAATGACAATTTCTAATTGTTAAATTTCCATCTAATACAGACCTTATCTTGTATATAACGGAATTCATAAAAGTAAATATTGCCCCGGAAGCGTGTCCATATGCACCATTTAAGTGCATCTGACAATGGTCAACTTGAACAGTAGCATCTTCAATATGTACATTAATCATATATGGTTTCAAAGTTTCAAAATTACAATATTCAAAGCCGATAACATCTTGTGAATAGATATGAAAACCACTCCATCCTCCAGGTGGATTTTGAAACACTATCGAATCTTCTTCCGTGCCTCTTGCCTGAAATTCGCCATATACGTATACCGAATCCCTTGACGTTTCAAAAGAAACCACCACCCCTGGTTCAATAGTTAGCATCTGGTCACGCGGAATAATTATACTCCCCATGACGAGGTACGGACTACCCTCAACATCCCACACACCCGACACCTCTCCCTCAACCTCAGTCTGTGCAACCAAAACGTTTGGCACAATCATCACAAAACACAAAAACCCCACCAGAGCACACAGGTAGGCAGGGAAAGGGGTACTTATCCTGTCCATTTGGACAGATTTACTCGAGAAACATTTCAGAACATCAACAATGGGTAGCAAAACCTTCTCCATGAAACAGAGCCTAAAAAATTGCGGATTCTATCATTCAATTCAGTTACACTTCACTTTAAATACATAACTTCAATATTAACATAATATGAGATTTTTATAATTGCAAATCTTCAATTTAGTTAAAGAGGTTAATAGCTTAATAAGTCAGCATTTACAATCATCTTCACTCATCTGCCAAAAGAGCTGTTGGACATGACTGGGAAGGTCTTTTTATGCACCGAATGAGCAAAAATTCACAATATTTTAAGAAATGTGCGTGAAAACATGCACAAAGTCTTGACTATGAAGTACAGATAATGTAACATAATATTTGTAATTAAAGTACAACAAAACTGGGAACACTTATTTGACTTACAACGACAATTCCCCAGAAAGGTTTTTGGAAAATGACTGCTGAACTCAAGAAATGGTTGACTGAACATGCACCGGAGAGTGATGTTCTTGTGAACGAACCGGTTATGTCAATTGGAGTCGCCGCTAAGATTGCAGGACTTTCCGAATCGGCACTCAGAAAGTACGAGACTGCCGGGCTAATCCTTTTCCACAGGACCGCTACGCGCAGAAGAGTGCTGTCCCTCGAGGATCTGGAGCGGGTTAAGATCATCCAGAGCCTGATAAGAAACAAGGGATTGAACCTTGAAGGAATTCTCAGGCTATGGACTCTGATACCATGCTGGGATCTGAAAAAATGCGATTCGGAAGTCAGAAATGATTGTCAGGCAGTTAATGATTCTTCGAGACCATGTTGGGTTCTTTTAAAGAATCAGGGTTGCGACGGTCAGGCAGATTGCCGGACATGTGAGGTTTATCGGTTTGGAGCTTATTGTACAGAAGACATTAAAGCTCTGATCAGGAAAGCCTCTAAAGTTTAGAGAAGATTCGTTAATAATTAGGAAATCACAACCCATCGGTTGGTGATCTGAAAAGACATCTTTTCTCAAGTTAACACAAACAATAAGAAACTCATCTCGAGGAAGATTAATGACGTTTTTAAACCTCGTTGTTTATGCAACAGCCATTATATTTGTAGTTGCGATATTGGCACGAGCCATACGCATAGCTAAAATGCCTGTTCATGTCCGCTGGGAGTTATACCCCGTGCCGCATGAGAAGGGCAGAGCTCATTATGGAGGATCAAGACTGGAAGAAGTCGATTGGTGGACAAAGCCAATTGAAAAAGATCACCTCGGTGAGTTGAAGGTAATGATCCCGGAAATTCTCTTTCTCAAGGGAGTCTGGGAACATAATAAAAAATTATGGACGGGTTCATTCCCGCTGCATTTTGGACTTTACCTGTTGATGGGAAATATGGCCCTTCTGACACTATCTGCAGTTCTTCAGATATTCGGTGTCGAGATTGCTGTCCTGCCGACGCTTATCACTAACATAGCCCTGGCCGGGTGTGTTATAGGAGCTATCGGATCAGTAATTATGTTGGGTCTGCGGATGTTCTCCTCTGACCTCTCAAAGTTCAGCACCCCCAGTCATTTTTTTAACATTCTGATGCTCGGTGCAATTTACGTTACCGGGTTGGTGTGGGTGATGGATTCAGGATTTGCTGCGGATTCGATGAAGTTATATAGTGGTATACTAACGTTCAGTGCAACTCCCTCATTGTCAGTGATTGCATACTGGCATCTTGGTTTCTCCCTGTTCTTCATTTTCTACCTGCCGTTTACACACATGACACATTTCTTCACCAAGTACTTTACATATCATTCAGTACGTTGGGAAGATGAACCGAACAGACCTGGCGACCCCATACAGGACAAGATTAACCCCTCGCTCGCACAGATCGTCACATGGTCAGCACCGCACGTTGGAGCTGACGGAAAGAAAAACTGGGTAGATATTGCAACCAGCCCAATGCCGGAATTGCAGAAGGAGAGTAAGTAATGTCTCTACATAAGATTAAATCTCTAAGCATAAAAGACTTCAGTAAACCATCGGCGCAGCTCGCACACGTAGCTCCGGAAGATCTGTATCCTCTGCCGGCACCGTATGACAAACTTGAAGACCAGCCCGGATGGAAACAACTTTCTGAAGATTCTCGAAATAAATTTGAAGCGACACTCGACGATACGTTGGTCGTAAACGTTCCGAAACCGGAATCCAAAGAAGAAGAAGACAGGCTTGTAAAGTTGTTCATATCAGGTCTCGAGAAGCTGTTCAGCAAGGAAAACAACTGGACATTTCTCCAACCATTGACGCTATCAATGGAACACTGTGCGAGATGCCAGACCTGCATTGATGATTGCCCGATTTATGAAGCCAGTGGTAGAAATGATGTTTACAGACCTACATATCGGTCTGAGATTCTGAGACGTTTGTATTATAAGTATGTGAAGGGTGGAAACTCCTGGTGGAAGAAGTTTAACAACGGTGACATCGAGCTTAACTGGACCCTGATTTCAAGATTGATCGAGCTTTCCTATCGTTGTACACTGTGCCGTCGTTGCGCGCAGAGTTGCCCGATTGGTGTTGATAACGGTCAGATCACACACGATCTGCGGAAATTGTTCAGCTCAGAGATGGGTATTGCACCTAAAGATCTTCACGAGAAGGGAACGGTACAGCAGCTTGAAGTTGGCTCAAGCACCGGCATGAACTCATTGGTGGTCAAGGATAATGTTGAGTTCATCGACGAAGACATGGAAGAAAACACCGGAATCAAGGTTGAATCTATCTGGGATAAAGAGGGTGCAGATGTATTACTGCTGCACAACGCTGGTGAATTTCTGGCATGGCCGGACAACCCTGGTGCATTCGCATTAATCCTGCAGGAAGCTGGTATCTCCTGGACGATGTCCAGTGAGCTCATGGGTTACGATGGTGTGAACTATGGCCTGTTTTATGATGATGTACAGTTTGCCCGGATTGCCTTGAAGCATTTCGAAATTGCGAAGAAATTGAAAGTCAAGAAAATCGTAATGGGCGAATGCGGTCACGAGAGTAAAGCTCTGGCGGCAATTGGCGACAGGCTGGGTCAGAACATACCACGTGAAGCCGCGATGACCCTTATGGAAGAAATCGTTTTCAGTGGAAAACTGGATTTAGATCCTTCCCGCAACGATTTCCCGGTAACGTTGCACGATCCGTGTAATCTAGTTAGGAGTATGGGTGTTGTCGAACCTCAACGACGGGTGTTGAGACATATTGCACCTCAGTTCCGCGAAATGCATCCGCATGGTGTCCGTAATTACTGCTGTGGTGGCGGCAGCGGTTGGGCGATCATGTCGCACAACAATTTCCCGGACTGGCGTGTTCAAGTCAGTGGTCGTAAAAAGTTCGAGCAAATCTTAAACGCCTTCTCAGACGTTGATCCCGGACCTGATACAAAAAAATATGTTTGCGCACCATGCTCAAACTGCAAGGGCCAGATACGTGACATATTTGACTACTACGGTGCAAAACAAAAATCAGGATTGTACTACGCAGGTTTGGTCGAGTTGATAGTAAATGCAATGACCAAAGTCAAACCCGGTTTTATTAATTGGGACATGATGTAGGATTTTAGTATGTGATGTCTCGGTGTTACTTTTGAAACATAAAATGCCAGATCAGTTAACTGATCTGGCATTTTATTATTTTGACAACTTTTGTAACCTTTATAACAGTGCTTGGAATAATTTTCGCTTGCGATAGATTATTTGTGCCCTATCTTTGGAGTAGCGAAGCTTGCTTCGCGCCTTTCCATAAAATTTATAGCGCGAAGCAAGCTTCGCTACTCCGGTAAATTATACGAAAATACTTTCGAGCATTGTTATAGACACATTTTCAATATCGAATAAGGCGCACATCCCAACCTACCACATACTATGTTTATGGGTGTCAAGTGTCCTCTATACTCATCAAACTGCAATTTTGATACTAACTGATACGGAGTAGTATTATTCCCGCTGTTCTCCCAAATCAAGTTACGAGGTTACTTCACACAAGCCAATTTTGCGATCCTCATGGCGTTGCCTGACTGAAGTTTAGCGAGGTAAATTCCCGTAGACCATGTAGAAGCGTTTACGTTCAGGTGATGATTTCCGGCAGTTTGGAAATCATCCATAATCACCTCGATTTCCCTGCCAGCCAGATCGTATATTGTCATCGTTACCCAGCCGGGTGTGTTGAGTGAGTAGTTGATGACGGTTTCTGCGTTAAAGGGATTGGGATATATCGACTCGATTGCTGTAGTATATGGAAGATATGGATCATTCCAGGGCACATCTGAAATTGTGTACGAAATCGGCAGCTCCACTTCACCACCTTCAGCGTTGTGATATATCCTCAACCATGACTGATGGACCCCATAATCGAAAAGGGCATTGTACAGGGTGATCGTCAGAGGGATTTCACTCCCGGGATTAACGCTGCCTTCAACTGGGTTTAACATCATCCATGCAGTGTTTGCGGCCATTGTTAAAACTTCAATCCTGTCACTTCCATCCACCTCTAATGCTTCAGCAATACACATGAAGTTCACGCTGTACGGGTCCATGTCAGACGAGATAAAACCTGATGAAGGTCTCCCGACTTCAAAATTGAGGGTGTATGCCAGCATCGTATCGTTGGTTGCCGGATTCATTTTGTATATACTTGTCGGATCGTGATCGCCTCTCCTTGCCAGGAAATAGAGTGGGAAACCATCGGGATCTTCTGGCCAGTATGCAAAACCGCGGATTCTCAGGCCGAGACGGTCAAGTCCCGCTTCTTCAATCAGGTTTCCGTCCCTGTCCATTGCTATAATGTCCAAAGCACCATTTCCCATCCTGAGCAGTTCATACTCTGAATCCCAAGCGATATACCTTATCATTTGGTCGCATTCAAACGCGGTAATTCTTTCGCCTTCAAGCGTGAAACAGAATGCGGAATCAGAGGCTATAGACCAGAAATTTTCTCCATCATAAGCAAGGTCGAGCAAATTCCTTCCATCTAAGCCAATAAATGGCAGAGGGAAAGAATCGACCAGAGCACCTTCCTTGTCCATCTTAAAAATGAGATTAGCTAATTCATTTCCTAATCTATCAGTGAAATAATAATGATCATTTACAAATACCACACCGCCAATGTTCTCATTGATATCTGCCCCAACGAAAAATGTTTCCAATGGGGTCCAGGGTTCAATATCGAACTCATCGGTCAATTCAAGTTTACTGTCCCACTCTAACGGGCCGTTACCTGAGTTTGTGATTGTGAAATCTACTATTCCCGAATCACCTAAATCCGAAAATGCTGAAATCTCTCCAACGGAAATATCAAAGGTTGGGTGCAGCATGCCGAAATTTATTTCAAGCTGGTCATCTTCATTTAAATCTATTTCTACAATTGTTGAATCGTTAAATCCCGGTTTTGAGGCAGTGATAGTAAACCGTTCTTCTGTCAGGGCTTCAGGAATAATCCACCTACCATTGTGTGTTGTTCTGGAGGATTGCCTGAGCGAAGTTACTATATCAACTCCCTGCATTGATTCACCGGAAGCTACATCTCGAACTACTCCGAAGAGGGTACCAATTCTCGGGAAAAGAGCTTTGTCATAATGGAAACCAATGTCAACGATACCATCATCAGGAGCCAGATCAACACAGATAGTCATATTTTGCATATTAAGTTCTTCTACTGTGCCGCTTCCTGCATTAATGCCAGCGCTACCTTCGATCTGGAAATAATAATTTGGT
This sequence comes from Calditrichota bacterium, assembly GCA_018644935.1. Classification (GTDB taxonomy): domain Bacteria; phylum Electryoneota; class AABM5-125-24; order Hatepunaeales; family Hatepunaeaceae; genus JABGPL01. Next base: position 16,598 of record JABGPL010000087.1, read on the forward strand.
CCCCAAAGTGGATTGCGTTGGCTTTGCTCATACCTGACCTCCTCCAGAATAACTTCATCGCCAAACCAGCCACCATTTTCGCCGTTTGCATCGCCACCTTCTACCACGCAGTGACTCAAATCTACATATCGATCTTCGCGACCTAACCTTGCTGCGATCTGCATGCCGTAGTTTCTGGCAGTATTATCCCAGAAGATACAGTTACGGATTGTGGACATAGAATTTTCATCTTTATATATTGCACCTCCCCATCCCAATTCAGCGTTGTTACCCAGAAAGTCTGTGAAACTGATATTTGCGTCAGTTTCACGCCCTACTATGGCTATTGCACCACCATGGATACGTCCAGTATTTTCTACAAAAAGGCAATTGCGAATGTTAGCATCACCCCCCATTGACAGGAATAACGCACCACCAATAGAATCGGCATGGTTGAAAGTGAACAAACAGCTCTCGATATTTACTTCCGAATTGCTAAGAATCGAGATTGCCCCTCCAATTCTGCTACTGTTATCTCGAAAAGTACAATTCTTAATAATCCCATCAATGGTGCCCTCTATTCGGATAGCTGACCATGACGATTCGCTTATGTTTCCCTCAATCAGGCAATTATTGATTGTAAAATCGTCATCGTGGTTGACAATTACTGCATTTCTATCAAATCGTTGTATTGTGAAGCCGGACAGAACACAACCTCTTTCCATTGTTATTGCTGTATTTGCAGATCCTTCTCCATCAATGATACAATTTTCCGGACCATATTCCGAGATCAACGTAACATTTCTACTCTCGAAGGACAGATCAGTATTACCGATTCCGGTATATACACCTTCTGCGACAAGAACGGAGTCATTCCGACTACTGGCTCGGTTGAGTGCTGCACCAATCGTTGCAAAATCAGCAGGGACACGAAATATGTCTGCAGTGGATTTTGAAATCATGCAAACCGTGAGGAGAAAAACTATAAAAAGTACTTTTGCAATATGCATTTTATTTCTCCATGTTATCCAATCTTATTCAAAATACAAAATTTAGATCAGGCTGGCAAGTGAGTAATCCAACAAACTGAATTATGGCAATTGTGGGAGCTGCATATTAAGATGGTTTCATTTACCAGTCATATTAATATAATAAATCGTTTCAGAGATGGGGGATTGTAGTATGGGGCGATTCATGAATCGCCCGTTCGGAACAGCCTCCGTGCTGCTTATCGCAGACAAACCACCTTCCGGACTCGTTGAAAATCCAGTCACAATATCGAAAACCCCATTAGTGGATGATAATCTCAATCCCTAATGGGGTTTTTTGCTGAGTTGGGAGAAGGTCAAAATAAGTTCTTTAATAGATATATATGATTGACAAATTGCATCAGGTTTGATACTTTGGCATAAGTCACATAAAATCGAAAAAAAATGGCAACTACAAAAATTCTCGTCGTCGACGACGAAGAAGACATACTTGAACTGATAAGGTATAATCTTGAAAAAGGTGGCTATCAGGTTTTGACAGCCCAATCCGGTGAGGTTGCTCTCGAAAAAGTTATATCTGAAATCCCAGATCTCGTCCTACTCGACCTGATGCTGCCCGGAGTTGACGGCATAGAAGTGTGTCGGCAAATCAACGGGAATGTCGCTACAAAACATATCCCGGTAATAATGCTGACCGCAAAAGCCGAGGAGATGGACGTTGTAATTGGATTGGAAATTGGTGCCGATGACTATATTACCAAACCGTTCAGCCCTCGGGTCCTCCTCGCAAGAGTAAAAGCTGTCCTGCGCAGAAACCGTGATAATACATCCGCTGATGTTGAGAGCCTAGTCAAATACGCAGATCTTGTTATTAAACAGGATCGTTTTGTCGCTCTTCTTGGAAATAGACAACTTGAGTTAACGACATCAGAATTCCGGATACTACTATTAATGGCTCGTCGACCAGGTTGGGTGTTTGATCGATCTCAAATAGTTGACGCAGTTCACGGTGAGGATTATCCGGTAACACCACGCTCCGTTGATGTCCATATAGCGTCTCTGCGCAAAAAACTGGGCAAATCAGGGTCTCTAATTGAAACCGTTCACGGGGTCGGATACCGCATGAAGGCAGATGCATGAAACGGAAACGCCTCCTCTGGCAGCTCTTCCCATCCTATTTGGTAATTACACTGGGAGCACTTCTCGTCGTCGGCTGGATAGCGACAAGTACGGTAAACAGGTTTTACATATCTAAAACTAAAGAAGACCTTGAAATCAGGGCTCATCTAATTGTCGAACAACTCTGTGCTGAATTTACCGTAGCAAACACGACTCAGCTCGATTCTATCTGCAAAAAACTGAGTCAGAAATCCTCAACCAGAATTACGTTCATCAATGATAATGGGCTGGTGATTGGTGACAGCGAAAGAGAACCCGCTACTATGGAAAACCATGGGGACAGACCTGAAATCAGGAAGGCCCTGTCCGGTGAGGTGGGTATCTCAATACGCTTCAGTACGACACTTGAGATGAAGATGATGTATCTGGCATTGCCTTTATCTCCAGAAAAGGATAACCCAACCGGAGTTGTACGGGTTGCAATCCCGCTGACCACCATCCGAGATGCCCTGTCTCAAGCTTATTCCGGAATTATTCTGGGCGGTCTGTTCGCGTTGTTGCTCGCTGCCATGTTCAGCTACATAGTATCTCGGAAAATCAGCAATCCGCTC
>JABGPL010000088.1 GCA_018644935.1 Calditrichota bacterium
CACCGGGCAAATCGTCGCGATGGTCGGAGGACGAAATTACAAGGAGAGTACGTATAATCGAGCCCTCCATGCGCGTAGACATCCCGGGTCATCTTTTAAACCGGTTGTTTACCTGACCGCGCTTGAAAAAACTGATATCAATCCGGCAACTGTTATAGTTGACACAGTTCTTAACCTAAAAATAGACAAAAAACGGACGTGGAGTCCGAAGAACTTCGACAAGAAATTCAGAGGTCCTGTTACTCTGAAATACGGGTTGATGAAATCTATCAACACAATTTCAGCACAGTTAATCGACATCGTCCGACCCGAAGCAGTCATTCAAACTGCCAGACGGCTCGGTGTAAAATCAAAGCTCGAACCGTTTCTCGCATTATCACTGGGAGCCCAGCCAGTAGCCCCTATCGAAATGGCAAAGGTCTATTCAACAATTGCCAGAGGCGGAGTTTTTCTGGAACATCACGCGCTCGAGCGAATTGAAAGCCGTCAACGCGAAGTCATGTTTGAACACCTCGCAACGGGTGAAAGCAGATTCGCATCGGAAACAATCTACGTTCTAATCGACATGCTCCGCGGAGTGATCGATAATGGAACGGGAACGACGATACGACGTCGCGGTTTCAAAGGCGACGTTTTCGGCAAAACAGGAACATCGAGTGATTATAAGGACTCCTGGTTCTGCGGTGCTATCCCCGGGATGGCAGTTGTCATCTGGGTCGGATATGATGACAACCGTTCGATGTACTTCACACATGGCAGCGGTGTAACGGGAGCCTCCGGAGCTGCTCCCATTTGGGCAGATTTCCTGATCCGCGCAACCGCCGGCGAACCCCTCCACAACTTCCCACGCCCGGGAGGACTCAAGACGTTGTTTATGCACCAAACCACCGGCGAAGTCTCCGAACTTCCCAAAGACGATGAGTGGATATCAGTCACCCTGAAATCAGGCGATGCCACCCGATTGTTAGAAGAATCCATACAGAAAGCACTTGCGGATTCGGTTAGTGCTGATAGTCTCGAGGTTCGATAACAGATTCAATGGTTGATCCTGATAGGGGCGAATCTTGAATCGTCCCTAATCACCGGAATCTTCTTTTTCGGTTTTCTTTTTCTCAATTCGTTCCTTCACATCCTTCCCGATCTCGATAATTTCAGGAGGGACTTTGAAGTCCTCCTCATTTTCTCCGAGATAGAGCCTGATCCCGGTAAGGAACGATTCTAATTTTCCCCTATGTTCAGACCTTTCAATAACTGCCAACACATCCCTCGAAAAGTCATCGGCACACAATTCTATCAAGGTATTAATAACCCAATCCAGATTATGTCCAACATCGTAGGATGTAATTAAATACTTATCTAAATACACCGACCCTTTTTCCCTATCCCGGCAATCAATAAAAGTCATGCAAACTAAATTAGTCGCTGTAAATATCATGAAACTTTTTGTTTCAAGACTCTTCAAGTAGTATTCTTCCGCCAGATCATACATTTTTCTTTCTCTATACAATGAACCAAGGCACGACCAGTTCTCTGAGCATGGTTTCATCTTAACAGATTGAAAGTACAACTTTTCAGCTTCGTCAAATCGTTTTAAATGGAAATTAAGGGAGCCCAAATTCATTATTAGTCTGAAATCGTCTGGATGCAATTCCAAGCTTTTCTTAAAAGCATACTCGACATCATCCCATTGCTCTAGTACCCAGTATGCATGGCCAATTAGTTGCCAATGATGAAACATACTAACAATCAGGTTTTCTGACTTTTCAGAATCAAACCACTTTTGAAATTTCTGTACTCTCTCCTCACTGAGGTTTGTCTTGAGCTCTGCTTTAACCTTGACAAGAGCAGCTTTCAATTCTTCATTATCAAGTACTTTCCGGATATTATCATCTGATTTTTCTACTTCATCAAATTTTCTAAGTGAACTGCATAACACTCCCAATATCTCATCAGGAATCTCAAATTTGTCGGGATCTAAATGGTGCAGTTTATAGATTTCAAAGAAAGTCTGATAATGGAAATGCCTGTCCTTCTCATTGATAGTTCCCGCTTCACTGATTACATCCTGCATTATCTGTGCTAAACTTTTTTCTCCGTAAAGTCCAATTATAAAATTCACAAGTGCTTGTATCATACTTGAAGATGTGCCTTGATGACGCATCACGTGGTAGATATTGAACATTCTCTCACTGATTTGATATGTCTTTCTCCGTTTATTCTCGGACTTTGAAACTACCATTCCCCGGTTTTCAAGACGTTTCAACAGCGAACTTGCCTTACTTACACTCATTCGTGCCAATCCGGCAATTTCTTTGGCAGTTGCCGGTGACCAAATGCCAGTTAACGACAGATAAACCTTTCGCTCAGTTGCTGCGAGACTTTCGAGATGACTTTTGAAATACTCCGTGTGATCATCGACCAACTCTATTAAGTTTTCAAGAAGTTCATTTAACGATTTGTTCTTCCCATAAGTTGAAACGATACTGAGCAAACGCGGATTCCCACCAGTCAGAATTTGGATCGGACGAATCCGGCGGTCCTCTGGTTTTGAACCAGCAACAGACTCCCAGATATCCTCACAATCCTTTTCATTGAGTGGTAATAGTTTGATTTCATGGAATTTATTTTCAAAAGCTTTATCCTGGATTTTAATCCTATCGAACTGACCAGTCGCTGTTGCAAGCAGCATAAGGCGCGGTTCACATAGGAAAGTGTTGAGGATTGACCTTGCATCGTCTGCTTTCATTTGTTCGTTAAAAATCATATTTAAATTTTCAACAATGAGTATCAATCGTTTCTTCTTCTTATCCGCAAATTCGAGTATCCCTTTTAGAGCTCCTGTTTGCACCAGCTCATCATCCTGCCTTTTCAGCAGTTCTTTATATTTTTCTTGTAGTTGGATGTTCTCTGTTTGCTCGCAAAGATGAAGTAGAGCCTGTAACCAAAACTCACCGAGTGTAGTAACATTATAACTCTCCTCACTGAAAGTCACGGGATGCCATTTCTCACGCAATTCCTGATTTCGCCTCAACTCTGCAGCAATCCTTAAAACGAGCATGGTTTTACCCATTCCACGTGGTCCGATTACGAGAACGTGCCGGTTTGTTTGCAGTGTGTCTTCACTGATAGATCTAATAATCTGTTTAAACTCAGCGTTTCGAACTACAAAATTGTCAATTATATCCTCATCGCTGAGGAAAGCTGGATTGAATTTTAATGATTTAACAGTCATTTCTTTGATCCTCCAATAAATGAAAGCGAATTCCTGATGCCGGGAAAACATGCAACATATTTGTTGCCAACAATACTGTTGTTATATTAAGGAACAAAATTCGACATGTCAAGTCTTTTCGCAACATTTTTGTTGGGAAAATGCTAATTTGAAAATAAAGAGAATAGAAAGGTGAACCAAATTGATCTCGAAGGGTACAAAAGCTTGTTGATATTTCGTACGGGTGATTCGTGAATCGCCCGTACGATTTGGAAAATGATTCAATAACAAAGGTGACTTACATTAGTCGGAATAAGATTCCGACCTACTTTACTACCGCCACCTTCTCGACATTCACCTTACTACCCGCCTCAAGCCTCAAAAGGTATAATCCGGCTGGCACCTGGGCAGTATGCCATGTTATGGTGTGGTTCCCGGCTTGTAAGGTATGATTGACGATGGATTCTGTTTGCCTGCCTTTGAGGTCGTATAGGTTCAGGTTCACTTGACCGGATAAGTTAATTCCAAATTGCACGGTTGCCGGACCGTTTACAGGGTTGGGGTGGATGGACGTTAGACCGAATTCAGTTGGTTTCGTGAATGTCCGTTCGGAAGTCTCGATTGATGGACTGAGGCCGAACCTGTACCGCTCGTTTGAATCAACAGAGTCGGCTCCTCCATAGGCAATTACTCGCCAGAATGCTCCTTCGTTTATCAGAATTTCAAGAGGGATTTCGATATTATTGGTCTCAACTTCTATTGAATTGATTTCAGTTTCCAGCTGAACAAGTTGTTCATCTGTTTCAATAATCAGAGAATATGTTACATTGTCACCGGGATTGATATCAATTGACCTTTCCCAGTAAAAATTAACTACCGTTGAATTGAGAACCGCACCATCGGACGGGAACATCAGTGAGAAGTTTGTTGGAGGAACCGGTCCTGTCGGGAAAAGCGATGTGGTGAACAGTATCGCCTGCCTGTTCCTCATCGGCTCGGAAGTTACTGGATATTCATTGTTGAAGGTATAGCCAATCCCTGTTTTGCCGTCTACACTCGAGATGCCGACTGAGGCATACGGCACATTTGTCGACCATTCCGATTCAACCTGCACACCACGACTCTGTGAGATTGATTTATATTGAAACAAAACGTCCTGATCACCCGTCTGGGAGTGCCAAATCTCATTGTCATATAATATGACCTGAAAGGTTAAATCTTCCCCTCCTCCTAAATGGTGGTTTAGTCTGTCATACTGGATTATGAACCTACCACCATCATCATCATGGTAGTAGAAGACTCGCGAATCGTTATTAATATCGAGCCAGTCCCAGAATGGAGCGATCATGCCCATTCCTCCACCGAAGCCCTGTTCCATCGGAAAATTCTGAAAGTTCATGGCTGTTTCGTGGTCACCGGGAACGATGTAGCCGTTTGAAAAGATGCTGACACAGCTGAACAACTCACCATAGAATTGAAATGTCATTCCCATATCTACTACCTCTACTTCGCCAACGTCATATTCGCTTCTGCCGTCGAAGTGACAGAAAAATCCCTCGTAATCAAAGTCCTCATCAGAAGGATTAATCTCTATCCAATCATAAACAGGTGCCATATACCAATCTTCATCACTGTCATCGAAACAAATGTAGCCATATTCGTCAGGTCCATGCGGGGCATTTCTGCGAGCTTCATCAACCTGTATAATAAAGCGGACAGTGTCAATAAAACCGTTTTCTGTGGTCAAAATCATGCGCAGCTCCTGCGCCGATCCGGGGACAGTAATCTCGTGACCGGCAATCCTGAATGGATCGCCCTCAATGGTTCCGGATTCTCCTGCGTTTAGTCCCGGATAGAGCGCTTCACCGTTCAGGATATTAACTCCTGAATCAACAGCTTCAAGTCTGGCAGTAATTTCACCCGCACCCAAATACCCGAAGTTCTCGATCTCAATATCCAATTCCTGAGCATCAACAGCGATGATCTCACCATCGGGAAATCCAATCACCCTGAAATTTGCTGAGACCGGATTCAGTTGGATTATCGATTTCCAAATCCGGTTCCGACTGTGAAACTCAACAACCAGCTCAGGTTTTTCACCGTTCGTCTCACCATCCGGGCAGGACTGGTGGATTTGAATAGCAGCGACATGTTCGCTGTTTACAACATCACCAGCTGGAATATTTCCAAATGCAAATGTGTCATCACTAACTTCGATCCATTGAGACAGGCTGGTAACTACAGCAGTAACGCTGTCTTGGCCTGTATTTTCCGAATGATTGACAGCAGTTAAACTTAAAAGGAAGATCTCACCCGGGTTAACATCTTCATCTCCGTCCCCGACAGTTTCAATCATAGTATAACTGGCAAGATCGATAGACTCGGCGTGTGGTTCAATATGGATTTCACTGAATGCAGGTGCGATATCCCGTCCTGTAACTGTCACATACATTGTGCCTTCATCAAAATCCTCACCATCAAAAACAAAGCGAGCAGTGCCATCTGTTCCGGTTGTCGTAGATACCTGAAAAACCTGATGCTCAGCATATTCACTTGCGTTATCAGGAAGTCTTCCGGGAATGTATAAACATACTCTCGCGTTCCTGACCGGCACTTCCCCATTAATAGGATCAAAAACCAATATCTTCAGTGAACTTGTCTCTGGTGTAATGACATCGATATGTTCAACATCAATTTGCATTGGAATTCCGCGCCAGACTTGCAAACCGGGATCTCCATATACATCAGTATCGGTTTTGATCAGTGGATAAAACCACTGTCTCTGACCTCTTCTCGAATCAATTTGATGGTTTGGAATACACTTTTCGATATTTGTAACCGCATAGACCCACCCCCAACCGAATGACAAATCCTCTACTAAAACTCCCTGAACGTTATTCAACCAGACGGTATTCATCGTCAATGTCGTGGGATCTCCCCAAGCGAGGGTAATTGAGGCCGGACCACGCATTCGCTCACGGTCACCGCTTCTCATCTGAGTCCATGATGCCATTTCACCATGACCACTATAATTGATCATAACCGGAAATCTGTCGTTGTAATCAATCCCGCGAAAACTTTCTCGGAAATTATAGCTCTCTGCCCGGGAGAGAATGATATTAACTCCATCATCGTATTGATCCGAAATCCAGGGATCGTAATTGTCCCCGCCGCGATCCCAGTCATAATCCTCATAGAATCTTATGTCTTCATATCCCAGACGATCAAGAACCTGCAACCCATACCGAACATTTGTGTGAATAGAAACATACCAGGCAGATTCTTCCTGATTGCCCCAATGATATGAGCCGACTGAACCTCTGGAAAACCACTCTCTATCTCGCATATTTGGTTCAGCTTCGTATGCAATCAATCTCCCCGAAAACAATCCCACAATATCATCGTTTCCCGCACACCACCGGGCAACAGCAGTTTCCATGTGCAAATCATTACCTTCGAGCAAAGCGTACTTATAATCCGCGTGATTGCCACTCCAGCCTGTTTCACCAAAATGAGATTCCAGTAGAGTTTCTGTATTGCCGTTTCTCCCATAATCGAGATCACCTATTAATAAGAGATTATCGAAGGGATCGAAACCATCATCGATATAGGAATCATAAACGGCCTGTATCTCATTTTTAATTGTAGCAGAACTTCGGCAATCGGCATTTGACAGGGCTATTATATCAACTTTGTAACCTGCCTTTCGTCGCCATTCGACAAATTCACGTGCTGCATTTAAAAGGTTGCGGTTAGTTACAATCAGGTAATGCCCGGCATATGGAGATATTGTGGTTCCATCATCTCTGTCCAAACTCGCCCCATTAAGCGCAATGGCATTGATATATTTCAGAAATTCCCGGCTCTTGTGCTGCCTGTCGTTAAACGGAATTTCAACTGGATTTACAGGCGTTTTATTGGTGAAACTAATTTTTGTGCGAATGTTCTCATTGTGGATGTATTCTTCGGTTCGGGAGTTATACTGAACCGGGTAGGTCGTCACCTTTACCATCCGCACCCCACGAACGATGCTCGGCTCGGACATCTCTGCAACTACGGATGGGTATAGCTCTTCGACATCAACATCATCGGGACCCTGATCAGCACAAAGGTTTTCGTCCAATGTCATGATAGGATGGTTCTCAGCAGGTGAGCGGTGCTGATTGACGGACTCTACAGTGAGCTCGAGGCCTGCCTCCGCGGGTACTATGACGAAACGACTGACCATTGGCAGTCTTGGTTTGCCGTATTCGTAGGTAAAACCTATGCCTGATGCCGCAATTGTTTCAATAGTCTGACTATTAAAAAACATTTCCTCTGCATCCAGGTCAGAGGATAAAAATTCAATATCAATGGAAGATCCGCTACTCGCAATTATTGAAACTTGAGTATCAGAAAAGCTCATTTCGTCGCAATGAGCAGGATTAAGTGTGGTGAGTATCACTAATACTGCTAAGACAAGCAAGTGTCTGTTCGTGCCATCAAAGGTGCTGCGCATTCGTTCTCTCTTAGGAATGTTAATGTGTTAATCATGATTGCAACCATCATACCACAACGTCTCGTTGACAGATATTATTAAATATACATAATTTAATCACAACATATAAAGTAATTGCCAGTGAAACCTCTACTTTTTAATAGAGGAGTGTGAATGGAAAGCACACGTGGTGAGAATTAGGTTCACTATCAGGTAGAGGGAGATTTGAAAATCTCCCTCTACCTGAATCACCGTTAACTATTCTTTCTTCCGTCTTCGCATTGATACAAGAATCAAAATCAATCCCAGAGTCATCAGGATTGATGTCCCCAAATTTGCTTTGATCGCTAATCTGGACAGCAATTTCTCCCCACTCATTTTACCCATCAATTTGGCTAAATCTCCCTGGCTCCGGGCAACAGTACCCCAGTCAATATATAACCTGGCAGGTCTTCCAAACATAAATAGGGCGTTTTTACCCTTTGCTACTTTTTCTTCGACTACTTTCTTCCTGATCTCTCCATTCAGATTCATACTGTGTTCCACTTCCATAATGCTGTCCGGATATCCCCATGTGAAAATCGGTTTTTCACCTTCACGAATTCTAACACCATATTCGATGCCCTTTTCGGAGAGTAAAATTAAATTTAATAGAGGTGGCCAATAATAATTGAGACAGCTCTTCGTCTGGTCAATTACATAGTCGTAATCAAATGAATGAACAACTGCACTGATAGAATTAGCAGTTATATCATCGTTCAGCACGATCAGGTTCAGGGCTTTGTAGGCACTTACCGTATCAGGATGAAAACTCACCACTAATTTGGCTTTAACATGCTTTCTTGATTTTGGAGTTGCATCGTTTGTGGAATCAGATTCGAGGGGACACCTGGTGTCAATCAGATTAATCATTGCCTCTTCCAGTCCGGTGTCCTTTTTTGCATACCAGTTTATCTTATGTGAACCATCATGATAAAATACGCCCGTACAATACGCCCCATCCTGCAATTCTTTTTCAAGGACAATGTCATTTAAATCCGATTGTTCCTTGCTGTCCATTAGCTTTTGAGCCCATGCGATTTGTCGCCAGAATGGTGTAGTAACTGCTGCATTGGCAGTAAAGTATAGTCTGCCATTAAGAACATCGTCTTTAATTTCCTCTTCGACGACATCCCAATTCAATCGCTGAAGTTCTTTCGTATTATCATGGTTATAGGCAAAATTCAATAATAATACAATCCCCCAACCTAAGAGGATCAATAAAATTCCAATAATCCTGAGGACAATTTTCATACTAAACCTCTTGTTTCAGTTGGTGATATGACCCTACAATGGAGGTACATAACCAGTTAAATCACAAAATACCGGAGATCTGGATAACGATGATTAATTTCCGGTAGAACTTGCCATTATAAAATTGGCTCGTCTCCGGAAAAGACATGAGCTTTTATTGGTGGATTTCCACTATACCGGCGCAGGATATTAATCTGACCGACATGTGTTAAGGCGTCGCTGATTGGACCATTAATGTAGTGCCAGAAGGGATGTTTTTCGATTTCCAATTTTTCCAAATCACTCGAATCCATCACATTAAACCTGTCTCGAATCCTTTTTATGTTTTCCAGGATTGAGATTCTCATTTCCTCATATGCAGACGGTCGAGTTGACTCCTCGCCCAACAAGTATATACACATCCAATTGACAAGCCCCCAGATATGTTCAATGATTTGACCGGTGCTCTTTGCTTCGGGAGTTATCTTATAACTACAATCTTCAAGACTTAAACCTTCAGAAGCCCAATAGAAACGGTAACCCAGACCATCAAGCAGCCGGACGATTATTGCTGTTGAATCGATTCTGTCCGGATATCCCTCTATTGTTCGGAATGGCGGATGATTTTTCAAACCAGATTCTTCCAATTTATGTCCTTTTTTCGTGTTGAATCTATTTCGCTTATAATTGAAGTGTAATGCAATAAGTGTTCGTTTCCAAGGGTTAGCCATTCAAAATCAGCTAAAAAAACCCACGATGCGATTACGCCAGAGCTCTAATTTATCCCGGGACACTAGAACCCGGTCTACAACGACTGCGAATCCGTATGGGGACAGATAGTCGAACAGAATATTCGACCTGCTGAATATGCATTCTCAGATAGAATGGTGCGCAGATTTGACTCAGTTTAGCTTTTCGTATTCCCCATTTCCCGTCTCAAACAGTTTATCTATAAAGAAAGAACGTAGTGAAAAACACCTCCCCAAATAACAGCAGACAAATTTAATGTAAAATGACCGACTATTGGGACAAAAATATTTCGAGTTTTCTCGAAATAATAGCTTAAGTAAAGACCTCCCATAAAAGTATACAAAAGAGTCCCGAAAAGCCCACCCGCCCTGTACTGAGTGTACAGATTAACATGTATAAGACTGAAAAGTATCGCACTTAACAAAACTGGGAAGCTCAGGTAAATCCAAAATATCCTGACACGATATATACTAAGAGATCTCAAGTAGGTCTGTATCACACCTCTAAACGCAAGTTCTTCGATAATTGGGGCAACAACCAACCCAAATATAATCATATTTGAAAAACTCAAATCAGCATATGGGCTATACACACTTCTCTCGTACAATTGTCCTATAGAAACCAAGATTCCTTTCAGAGTGAATCCATAAAGCATAATCAAAAAGATGCTTTTTAACTCTATTTTTTGAAAGAAATTCTGCATTGTCAAATTTTTACGAATTATGACCATCATCATTAGTACAAGAAGTATTGATATGGAGCCTAAAATAATATTTCTTGTGAATACATCACACGATTGTCTGAATTCACGTGAAAAAAAAAGTCTGGCAACCCATACAGGTCCAAAATAAAAAATGAATGCCATCGAAATCGCGACAATGAACTTTATCGTAATATCCAGGATTTGTTTACTGTACTTCATCTCTTATCCCTTATGAAAACAATTGGGTGATTCACAAGTCACACCTTCACCTACCTGACCAACGTCACCTTTACATCTGATACAAACCCGCCAGCCTCCAGCTTGACAATATATGTCCCCGCAGATAGGTTTTCCCCATCTACCGAAATCCGATGCTTCCCCGCTGGAAACCAATCGGATGACACCTGACGAATAAATCTGCCCGATATATCAAAGAGCCCAAGTGAAACCTGCCCGTCCTGCGGTGTCGTAAAGATCACAACCGTTTGTGAATTGAATGGGGATGGGTAAACGGAATCTATGGAATATTCAGATGGAATTAGTTCGCGAGGCTTTTCGTATACAGATACCATATCATCATCTAATCGTTGCATATAAATGTTTGTGATTTCTTCACGACCCGTTGATCTATTATCCTCCCACACAATCACACACCCATCTTCGCCATTTGAAGTCAATAGGCTAAGTTCTGGGTTTCGTTGACTATATAGACCACCGCAAACCATATTTCCATACCGTTCCCAACCATCGAATCTTCTTCCATTAGAACGAAGATGTGTTGCGAAGACATCACTCCAGTATATTTCCTGCCCATAGTCTTTCCATACAACCCAAACACCATTATTACCATCATGAGTTATTTTCGGACTTTTACTGTCACCATCAACTCCACATATATTAGTACCATTGTCAATGAAAAGAACAGCTGGTCGTCCCTGTTCATCAATGCTGTTTCTGATTTTCTGGACATAAATGTCCTTATGTCTCCTGCGGTCATCTTCCCACACAATCCAAATATTACCATCATTGCTAATTGTAACATCCGGATATTGCTGGTGACCTTCTGCTCCACATATCAGGAATCCGGTTTCTTCCCACAATAAATTACCATTGGTGTCAATGAATTGACCATAGATATTATCCTGTGGTGCCCCTAACTCATCGTCTCGTCCATCCGTCCAGACAACAACGTATCCCGCCTGATGAGTAACCAGTACGGGGTGACGTTGTTTGTTAAATTGGTCACAAAGAACCTGCCCTTCTTCCCCCCAGAGTTTTTCTCCGTCCAAACTTATCCTCTGAACGTAAAGATCGTCGTCAGATTCCATATTGAAGGATTTCCAGACGAATACCACACCGCCATTACCATCTGGGATTATCTTTTCAACAATCTCACCTGCATTATTATCTGTAATCTGAATTCCCCTATCACCCCACTGCAATTCTCCATCATGATCGATACGTTGGGCATAAATGTTATCAATTTCAGCATTTTCAGCAGCTCTCCAAAGAACAATTACACCATTTTCAGCATCAGTGCAAAGCTGAGGAGATTTTTGATCAAAATCAGACTCAGCACATATTAACCCACTATCTCCCCACAGTAATTCACCTTCTCGCGATATTTTCTGCAGGAGTAGTGTGTATGGCGGATTGTCATGTCCTTCAATCTGACGATGGTCCTGCCAGACCAGAATTGTGTTTCCATTATCACAGAGGATTGCGTCTATATCTGTTGCTCCTCCTTCTTCACTAACAGTAGCGGGGATTCCTCCTGTTTCAAACTCAACTGCGACATCTTCACCTTCGTCACTTAAGAACTGAACAAAAGGAACACAACCTTGATCACCATACCTTCCATCCTGCCAGATAAGGATGCTCCGACCGTCATCCCTTGAAAGTAACTTTGGAAATAGAGCATTATGGGAAATCCCCTGGGCAACCGCTGTCCCATTTTCTTGATATCTCGTTTCACCATCAGCGCTTATCGATTGGGTAAAAATTGCGCAGCTACCCGTACGAAAATCACTCCAACCAATATTACAACCCCCATTTGCAGTAGGATTTATCACCGTAACCAGACGGTTGTGTACATCTTTATCATCAACCGCACAGATTGCAATACCGCTCTCGCCTAATAATCGCTCACCATCGGAGTTAAAATGTTGCATATGGATATCGATCTCATTTTCACCTCTGGCACGTTCCGATTCAAAAATTATAAAAGCGTCTTCTTCACCATTCATACATAGTTTCGGATTATCAATATTCCGGTCTGCTACTGCAATTGGAACCCCCTGTTCAGGCTCCCAGAGCCTTATCATTTCTTCGTTTCCGCTAATCTTCATTCCATAAAGATTATACTCACCTTCAAAATCTCGCTCATCCTCCCAGATTAGGATTGCCTCACCGTTTCCTGATGCCACAATCTGAACATCATTTTGGTCAAATTCTGTTGTACAAAATGGCAGTCCCCCCGCCACATCCCCCCATAATAGATTTCCATTCTGATCAACATGTTGAATGTATATATCAAGGCCACTTTCTTCGCGGTTCCGTCGATCAACCCAGGAGATAAATGCTCCACTCTGACCGTCAGAGCATAATCTGGCCCTGAATTGAAACGTTTGCAGAGGGCAAACAGAAATTCCTCCAAGCCTGCCCCATAGTAATTCACCTGCTTCAGAAACCCTTTGTGCTCGAGTATTTCCTCCGTCTCTCTGCCCTGGATGTTGCCAGCAAATTATCATTCCGCCTGCATTATCACTCATGACTTGTTTGTCGTTTTGATCCCTGACGGGAGTTGTCAACAGAGATCCATTTTCTCCCCACCTGACATCCCTCTCTCCATTGACTGTGATATGCATTCCATAAATCCCATATTCCCAGCCTCTTCTATATTCATCCCAGGCAATTATGCATCCTCCATCCCTGTCTTCAATTATACTAAGATTCTGTTTATTGCTTCGATATAAACTCACTCGCAATCCGTATGCATCCAAGCCCCAGAGTCTTTCACCGTTGTCATTTACTTTAGTGCAATAAATCTCATTGTTAGGTATCCCATCGAGCGGATCATCAAAAATATGATAATCTTCCCACGCAATTATCCAACCACCATCACCACAAGCGAGCGCAACAGGATCTTCCTGCCGGTCTCGACCATTAGCAACTACAATTCCGTTTTCTTCAAATTTGAATTCTCCTTCAGGTGTGATTACTTGCAGATAGACATCCCGGTCACCACTACGGCAGTCCGACCAGACGTAGGCGACCTCACCAGCTAACTCACCTTCGGTGCGCACAGCACTACTCGGATTTCGCCATTCGATGTGGTGTCCCTGCCGGATTGGTACTCCGTCCGCAGGTGCCCAACATCTGTAGTCTTCCTGAGACCAGACTATAGACGTCATCAAACTAAAGGTGAGTAAAACAAAAAGATTGTAACGCATTGTTCTGTCCTCCAAATGTAACCTCGTGCTTAAGGCGTCTTCAAATTCCGAGACGCTGGTGTAGACAGTATGTTATCCGGGTGTTCGTGAATCACCCACTCAGGCAGTAAGTTTGGCTTACAGCCTTCTGGTCGGAAAAAGCAGGCTAAAGCCTGTACTCTGAACTCTCCTTTTCTGACAGGAAAATAATCTACCTAATTAATGTAACCTGAACATCCGAAACAAAACCACCAGCCTCCATCTTCACAATATAGGTACCAGCAGCCAAATTCTCAGCATTTATTGGAATTTGATGCTGCCCGGATGGGAACCACTTCGATGAAACCTCTCGAATAAATCTGCCCGATATATCAAAGAGCCCGAGCGAAACCTGCCCGTCCTTCGGTATCGTGATGGTCACAATGGTTTGAGAATTAAATGGTGACGGGTAGACGGAATCTATGGAATATGCTGAGGGAATTTGCACGAGAGGCATTTCGCCCACAGATGCCATATCGTCATCTAATCGTTGCACATAGATATTTTTGAAGGTCTCCTGACCTTTTGATCTTTCATCCTCCCAGACAATTACACACCCTGTATCACCGTTTGGCTCTAATAAACCGATTTGTGGGCTTTGCTGATCATAAGGAGCTCCGCATAAGAGATTTCCATCCATTTCCCATCCTTCGAATGGTTGACCAGCCGAATTTATATGTGTTGCATAGATGTCACTATAAAATCCTCCCTGTCTATCGTCTCGCCAAACAATCCAGACTCCTCTGAATCCATCATGAACAATACTCGCCCTATAATTATCCCGTATTGCACCACAGACTCGTATATCACCTGCTGGAAAACGAAGTGGTGGTCTTCCCAGTTCATCAAGTCCGTTCCCGATTTTTTGAAGATAGAGATCTTTGCCTCTTTCGGAGTCGATCCATCGCTCATCTACCCAAACAACCCAAATATTTCCATCATTATCAATAGTCGCATTTGAATATTGCTGGTGGTTTTCAGCACTGCAAATCGGAAAACCCGATTCTCCCCAACGGAAGCTACCATCTGACTCGACAAATTGACCAAAGATGTCATTTAATCCGGCATTACGCCCATCAGTCCAAATGATCACATAACCATCCGGGTGGCGAAGCAGATTCGGAGAACTCTGACTATTCCTCTCATTACAAACTATCCGCCCATTTTCTCCCCAGAGTTTATCTCCATCGCTGTCCACTCTCTGTATGTAGAGGTCGCCTTCGGTTTCTAAACTGTAAGTTTTCCAAACTAATACTGCTCCACCTTCTCCATCTGGGATAATCGCTCCAATGAATTCATTCCTTTCTGTATCGGTAACCTGAATTCCTGATTCACCCCACAGGGGTTCACCATCCTGACTAATCCGTTGGATGTAGATATCATCAACTTCATCCTCATTAGCAGCTTCCCATGTATTAATAACCCCATTTTCACCATCAGAGCAAATATGTGAATGACTTTGATCAAAATCATACTCAGCACATCTAACTCCGGCTTCATCCCATAAGAAATCTCCATTAACCCCAATCTTCTGTAGGTATATTGAACGACTTTGATCAGGAGGACGATTTGTCCAGACGACAATTGTGCTTCCGTTTTCAGAGATTATTGCATCAGACATACTTCCTCCCCCTTCTACAGGAGGCATCACGGGAATTCCCATTGGCTCTAAATCAAAACCGACTATCTCTTCTTCGTCTCTGCAAAACTGTACGAATGGAACTGATCCTTGATCTCCAAATCGTCCATCCTGCCAAACAAGAACAAACTCTCCATTGCCTCTGGGCAACAACCTCTGAATACCACTGCTATTTGAAAAACCGCGAGCAATTGGTCTCCCATCTTCTTCCCAGAAAATGTCACCTGCAGGGTTTAACCTTTGGGTGTAGATATTAGAATATCCCAAGCGAAAATCAGTCCAACTGACAATACAGCCTTCATTGGCAAAGCGACTAATCACCTCTCCTGCTCTGCCATTCTCGTCCTCATCATCGGCTCCACACACTACCATTCCTCCATCTCCCCACATACGCTGACCATCAGAATCCAACCTTTGTACGTAGATATTGACTTCAACATCATATCTCCCCCCCTCCCATGACACATAGGCACCTTCCTCACCATCATAGCAGAGATTTGGGTTTGCGTGTTCACGTTCAGCGACAGCCACAGCAATCCCTTGTTCGGGTTGCCACTCTCTAACCATTTCTTCATTTCCGCTGATCTTCATCCCATACAGGCAAAAATCTTGCTCAAATTCACGACTGTCTCTCCAAACAACAATAGCACTGCCTGGATTTGACATTTCAATTTTCACATCTCGCTGACTGCCTGCATCCGTGCAAAGAGGCAAGCCACCATCCTGATCTCCCCACAGACGATTTCCATCTCCATTGATGTGTTGAATGTATATATCAAATCTTCTGTCGTCTCTGTCTCTGAAATCAGTCCAGACTATGAATGCACCATTTTGACCATCGGAACAAAGTGCCGGTTCAATTTGATGGCTTTCCAGAGTGCAAACAGGTAAACCAGCTATGTCGCCCCAAAGCAAATCTCCTTCTATGGATAATCTTTGTGCCAGAATATTACTCCGCTCTGTATTCCAGCAGACAATAACTCCGCCAGCACCATCACTAATAGCGTTTTGATAACCTTGGTCACCTCTTGCCAGAACAACTGGAGAACCGTTTTCAATCCACCTTTCATCAGCGACTCCATCACCAGTTATGTGCATAGCATAAATATCGCCACGATCATCGCCTCTATGATCCCTCCATACGACGATACATCCTCCATCACCGTCATTAACTACTTCAATATTAGACTTGTAGCTGCGAAAAAAGGAAACGGGTACTCCGAATTCATCGTCTCCCCAGACTTGCTCACCTTGTGAATTGATCTTTGTGCAGTAAATATCATTTCGTGTTAAGCCACTTAACGGATCCTCAAAAACATGATAATCCTCCCAGGCTATAATCCACCCCCCATCATCACATGCGAGCACAACCGGATCTTCCTGCCGATTGTGACCATTTGCGACTACAATCCCGTTTTCTTCAAATTTGAATTCTCCATCAGGAGTGATGACCTGTAGATAAACATCCCGGTCACAGCTACGGCAGTCCGACCAGACATACGCGACCTCACCAACTAACTCGCCTTCGGTGCGAACCACACTGCTCGGATTCCGCCATTCGATGTGATGCCCCTGCCGGACGGCTACTCCGTCCGGAGGTGCCCAGCGGCGGTAGTCTTCCTGAGACCAGACTATGGATGTGAATAAAGTGAGAGTAAAAAAAACTAAGAGGTTGTTTCGCATGGTACTTTCCTCAAAAGTAAGTTCGTGCAATGGTGTTAATATGCAATTATCCCGGTTGCCATCGTGGACACAAAACCATCGTTCGTGTGGGTGATAATGAACCACCCTACTTGATCAATACTATATTCCTAGTAAAACTTAATCTTGATACTTTTAAATTAAGCAAATATATGCCAGATGTCAACTCCGAGGCATTAAAGTCAGTGCTATAGTTCCCCGCCTTTTTATATCCATCAACCAAAGTCGCAATCGGTTGTCCAAGGGTATTGTAAACTTGAAGAGAGACTTTTCCGAAATGGGGTAAGCCGTAGGTAACAGTAGTCGTTGAGTTGAAGGGATTGGGGTAGGCTGGTGAAAGGAAAATTTGGTTGGGAATCTGGATATCATCATGAGTTAACTCAATATTAGCTGCACGGTAAATCCCCAGATTTGTCTTATCTGCAATATAAATCAAACCATCTTCCGATATAGTAACGTTTTCAATTTGGCCCGGAGTATCAATGTACCCAACTTCAACAGGATTTTCAGGGTCGGCAATTGAAATTATGTGCAAAACGCCATCATAGCCAGCTATACAGGCATAGTCACCTGAAATAGTTACATCATAAGAACCCCATTCAGTATCAAAGCGTCCTATTTCTTCAGGACATTCCGGGTCAGCAAAAGAGATTATAATCAGTTGGTCAATATCTACCATATACGCCCGATCGCCGGATAAATCAACTGAATATACCCAATGATCTGTCTCAAAAAAACTCATTTCTTTTGGAATTCGAGGATTGTAACACGAAATTATTCTCAAACCTTCAGTCTCTGCTATGAACACAAAGTCACCACTAACTTCGATATTCCCGAGAAGAGTGGCTGTTTTATAGTACCCTAATCTCTCGGGATTTTCTGGGTCAGAAATTGAGATTATATTTAAAACACTATCCACAACTTTTCGATCTATTACATTACCCTCCTCAATTACATAAACAAGGTCTCCGGAAACTGCAACATCTCTTGCGTTTTCTTGAGTATGGTAATGCCCAATTTCTTCTGGGGATTCAGGATCGATTATAGAATAAACCTGAAGCCCATAAGAAGTGGTAGTGAATGCATAATCATCTGAAATTGCTACACTTTGCAATCTTCTTCGAAATCGACTTTTACCAATTTCGAAGGGATTATCAGGATCGTTAACATTAATAACTCGAAGTCCATAATAGTAACCTACCACATAAGCAAAGGAACCTTGAACTTTAATATCCTTAATTACTCCCTTCGTTTGTGTTCTTGTAACAGGTATTAGATTTTCAGGATTAGATATTGAATTGACAAGTATGCAAGCACCACTTCCAACAAAGGCGTAATCACCTGAAATCACAACGTTATAGTTTGGGTCCGGGTAAGTGCTGTACCTCCCAATTTTCTCGGGGTTTTCAGGGTCGGCTATCGAAACTATATGCAGACCATTGTAATAGCCGGCAAGATAAGCGTACTCTCCTGAAATTGCTGCATGCCAGACTGTGCATTGTAAGTCATAATATCCCACTTCCTCCGGCATTTCCGGATTGACAATAGAGATAATTCGCAAACCACCTGATTGGTCTGAAACATATGCATAATCACCTGAAACCGTAACACTAAAAGTCCTCCCAGGCGTATCACAAAATCCAATCTCCTCAGGCATTTCTGGATTGGCAACAGAGATAATACTCAATCCGTGATGATCATTTGCGAGATAGACGAGGTCTCCGTTGACCAAAACGTCATGCGCAAAATACTTTTCATCCAGGCATGCGATTTCTTCCGGGTGTTCAGGATCGGCAATGGATATAACTCGCAATCCTCGTGTATCGTCTGCTATGTAAGCATAGTCACCTGAAACCTCAATAGCCCTGGCACTCCCCGGTGTAACATAGAAACCAACT
>JABGPL010000089.1 GCA_018644935.1 Calditrichota bacterium
CTTTTATTACAAATGGGTTGGCGATGGATCCGGTAAATGGTCTCCAGTCAGGCATATTCCACTTCCTGACAGATTGGTTCACAATGATATCTACGCAGAACTGAAATTTGGTCGAGTCTCACTAAAAAGTGAGCTGGCAGTATCAGAGTATGACCGGAATGTGCTCTCACCTGAAAATGATGGCGACAATGTTGGATTAGCATGGAATTTTGCAGGAAATTGGGGTGATCAATCAAGCGATAGGCTATCAGCATCATTTTCCACTCGCAGAATTGGTCAGGATTACAGGTCTGTTTCAAAAGAGAAAGAAGCCGACTATAATTACCTGTGGAATCTCGGAGACATCCCAGGCGGATCAGAAACTGCAATAGAGTCAACTATCAATGCAAAACCATCTGGGGACATTTCTATTAGCGGTAGTGCGGGTTATCTAGAAAAAGGAGATCACCTTGCCAGCCAGCGAACCGGATTAACTGGCAAGTGGCAGATACTTAATAATGTGAGTCTTCGCGGTGAATTCAACCAAACTAACTCCGATAATAAGAATAAGGATATGAACACGATTCGCTCCATTTATTCAGGTCAATTCTTGACATTAAAAGGACTTATAAAACCTGGATATACAATCCGGCTTGAAAAATCACTTACTGACAGCGGTATGTACGATAGAGACGAAAAACGACTTTATACTCATGACATATCGCTCCATTCAAAGCCAACGGACAATGATGAAATTAAGGTAAATTTCTCCTACAGAGGTGTGGATAACGAACAGAATAACATTAATACAATCGGTTCCGACAGCCGAATAATCCAGGGCGGGTGGAAAAAGAATATTAGGCGATTCGGCGGGTTTGAGATTGATCTGCTTCGATCTTTCACAACCACTATCGACCCGGAGAAGGACCCTTTGACTGCAACTTCTGCAATCATAAACGGCATGTATAGACCACGTCAATCCGCTTGGACGGCACAGTTCGACTATTTGCTTTCAACGGGAACTGAACGGACAGGAGCTAAAGTCGCGACTTTCATCGGTGAGGGTCGAGGCGGGTGGAAACGGGAAGGCGACAGATATGTCCCCGATCCGGACGGTGATTTCTCAATACGCGAGGTTGCAACTGATACACTTGGCAGAGTCAGTCGCGCTGAAATAAACGGAAGGATTCAGTGGACTTCTAAGCGAAAACAGTCAAGTAACAAGAATCCAGCAAAATTCCCGCTCGGAATTTCAGGCGGTACGTTTCGGCTTTCAGCAAGCATTGCCACATCCGAATCTGATCCGATCAAGGCATTTTACTTCGATCCGTCTTCATTCACTTCAGATATGCTGATATTCTCGGAACGTCGAATAATCCATGACCTGAATTTCCTAGAAGGCAATCCGAAGGGTGATGGACGGTTGAACATGCGCTGGAATGAGATTCAAGATAAAGCGAATTCAGGCGGGGAGCGCAGTAATTCTGCTTCTGCTTCCTTCAGGATTCGTCGGTGGTTGAAAAAGGATCTGAGACTTAAGATAAAACCAAGTTGGGAGAGGAATATCAGACAGGGTTTGACGTTTGATGAAACTCGCTCAGATGTGCAGATTGGACGAGGGGAATTTGCACTCGAGTTCAATGCCACCAAATTTCGAATCGAATCAGACCTGAATTTCGGATATGAAGAACGACATGATCCAACAAAAGACATTGTAGTGATCGAACGCGACTGGAAAACAGGATTGATCTGGAAATTATACCATTCAGGATCAGTTAGGTTTGACGGACAATGGTTAAACCTGACTTCAAATCGAAAATCCCCCGGTTACGATCTCGACCTCGGCTGGGAAATCGGCAACAATTTCGTCGTTTCTCTCAACACAGACTACAACCTGAACAACAATATGAAACTAACCGCTCTCTACAGAGGCCGCTGGCGTGGCAATCGCGCTCCGCGGCATGAGGGGATGATTGAGATGACGGTGACGCTGTAGTTTAGTAAACCCCGGTTTCTGTTCCTTTCAGTCACAGCAGCAAGCTGATAACGAGGAAACCGGGTTACTTTGGGAGCATATTTGTTGTCAAATGGATTATTACAGGTTATATTCCGATATACTACTAAACTTCAAGCAAAGAGCTTCTCATGTCTGAGAATGTGAATCGTACCCATCCTTTGGCTCGGAAATCGATAATCCTGACTGTTTTGTCGTTGGTATTTTTTATCATCACAATCATATTTTTTTTAAGTCCGATGAAACTGGATTTGATGTGGATTGTTCTACCGGCAATAAGTGTTGCCCTGGGAGTGACCGCATTTACTCTTGGGATCAGAACCCTTGTATTGATCAAGAGATCATCAAAAGATGGAGGTGCAGCGTACAGCGGCAAGGCAATTGCCTGGATATCTCTCATTGTCAGTGCATTGTTAATATTGTTCGGTGCAATTGCAATTCTGATGGTTATTGTGGTTCATTCCATTGAAAACGCTTTCTCTGAGAACACGCTTGTATCCCCAGCGGTTCAGGGAACTGTTAATGAGTATTTCTATTCTGATCCGGAGTTTAACCTCGGACCTCTATCAACTGTAGTACTGCCTGATTCAAGCTGCCTTACCTTAGTCAGAGTTGAAAACAGGAAAGATAATCCCAAGGAGTATTCTAACGATTATATTCTTTTAAAGACGAATTTTGAGGGTGAGGAATTACTGCGTTTGAAACTGGACCATCAGGCATGCGCAATGGCATATCTCCCTGAACATGGAGTCTTTATTGCAGGTAGCAAAGAGGTGAAGTTTTCTCCTAAACAGCTATGGCGATACTCGATTGATTGTGAACTTGTTGATTCATACCCGATTGAGGGATTTCAGCAAAATCGCGTTTTGGGCAGCAATTTGATTGCAACGTCGGATGGAAATCTCTTTTTAACCGGATCTTTATTTATTGAATCAACTGAAAATAAAGAAAACGCTGATAAGTTTCTTTCAGCCATAAAGATTTCTCCCGAAGGGAAAACGATATGGCAGGAAAACCTTCCTGCTTCGGAGATTGAATATGGAAACATGAGTGTTGAAGCCAATGATGGAGGTTTCCTGATTCCAAGAAGCATCAAGATTCGCAATCAGGATCCCAAAGTAGCAGGATGGATCTCTTCAATCTACCTGAGGTTAACGAAATTTAGTCAGGCCGGGACTTTGGAATGGGAGAAAAATATTTCCGATTCACTTAGGTTTGAGGCTTTTGAAATGGTGCTTTCAACGGATGAATCAATTGTTTTATTGGGCAATGATTTCAGTTCTGACAGCACTGAGGGTCTTAGTGGCGTTTCTGAATTTGACAAAAATGGAAATTTTCAATTTTCACAGGTTTGTGAACCAATCATTAGAAATCTGGGATCAATGGACCCAGATGCCGTGATTCCCTATTATCCAGAGCTCACTGGAATAAATCCATGGCAGAATGGGAATTGGCTGGTTTGTGGAAGACTGCTGAAAACCGATATTTTTAAGTCGCATGCTTCTCCAAGAGCAAAAAACATAAGATGGTTCATATCAACACTTGATGAAAATATGAAACGGATTAACTATTTCTTCGGAGCAGAGAATACTGTTGCGCCACTCTTTGCTACTCGGATATCACCCGGTCATGCAGTGGTAACCTGCGTTGGTGACAGGAAGGAAGTTGCTGACTTAAGAGCTGAATCAGAAACACGCTTTGGAGGATCGGTCGTTTTGCTGCATTATTTTGATGAATAACGGCATCAAAATGAGGCAAATTCCTCGACCACAAGGGATCAAGGCTACTTCTAATGCGATCTCCGTTTATGTTCCTTGCAAATTATGGGTGAGAGGATATTGTTTAACGATATCCGAAGTTATAGACGAAACTCGCCCACGGTATCCAGCGACCGGTGCGGTCAGAGAATAGGGGAGTTGGCGCGAAGAAGCCCATATCTGCCGACATTTCGCTGCCTATAAATCGGACCGCGAGTGAGGTGAGCGCATTGTCACCATCTAAAGGTATCCAGTTTTCTGTGAGTAGCTTAATGGCGTTATTTATTAACAACTCACCACCAAGTATTGCTATTGGTTTGGAAGTCCGATCTTCAGGCTCATAGTCCATCCCTAATCGATCATTGGTTACATCATATTGATAGGACCATACCAAACCGATTGTGAGAGCTTTTGCACTCGATCCTAATGTGCCTATAGTATACAAAATACCGGCATCATCATCTTCGTATTCCCACATCCCCATGTACATTGCGCCAAAAGCAAGGTCAAGATTGCCAGATGAAAAAGGGGTGATTTTCGGAGCGAAATAAAAGTAATCTCTTCCAGAAAATGCAATAAAAGGTGCACCACCAGATAAAGTCAGGATATTTCCAAGACCAAAACTCACCAAAGGGAAAACCATTTCGTACAACGCAATCGAACCTGCGCCATGCTGAATAGGTCTTGCCGTTGGGATAAACAGTAATCGGGATGCGTTGGGGTCGTATTGGATGTACCTTCCGTTGCGGATTTCACCATAAAGTAGTTCGCTTTTCTCAATTTTGTCAAGTTCGATAGTGATTCCCCAACCGGAGATGCCTTTAGCGGTAATGGCGTTTTCTGACTTGGATATGACTTGGACGATGTGAGATGAGCCGTCATGCAGAGTAATACGGTAAGTATAATCTAACACAAATGAATGTTCACTTGAATAGGTCGTACTCAAAAAACCGGAAATGAAGAATATGAGAAGGGTGAGTAGAATATGTTTCATGGAAACTCTCCTTTGATCTTTAGAAACTGCAGGTTGCAGAGTCCGAAAATTGACATTCAAGGGAGCAGGTGAAAAGACTGAACCCCGGAATGCAAGATCCCGGGCTGTGTAGTGAATCGAATCATGCTTTCGCATGATGGACAGGCAGGAATGCCTATCCTACTCCTCCGAAAAAAGCTTAGAGAATTTGACTATTAATTATGCCCAAAATTATAAACGAAGTTTACCCAGGGGAAGAAGATGGCTCCTTGCCCATCTATTCCGGTGGGGACGAAAAAGCCCAGATCTGTTGATAAATTTTCTCCGAAGAATCGGATTCCCAGCGACACCATGGAAAAATCAGTTCCCGGTGGAAACCAGTTTTCGGTTAGAAGCTTAATGGAGTTTGAAAGTTGAACTTCACCGCCTAGCACCACGACAGGGTGATCTCCGACTTCTTCGCCGAGGTAACCCCACCCAAGACCCACAGTGAGGGCGGTAGTTCTCGATCCATAGGTTCCCGCAGTGTAGAGAATGCCGGCTCCGATATCGCTATCACCGGTGAATCCCAGATGTATAACTCCGGCGGATATATCGAGATTTTCGTATTGGATCGGAGTTATTTTCGGTGCGAAATAGTATATTTGTTCTTCTAGTCCGGGAAATATAGAGAATCCACCGCCTAATGTAATTATATCGCCAACTCCAATACCAAAAAATCCAAGATAAAACTCGTAAAGTGCGACATAACCCTGACCACTCTTTAGAGGTCTCGCGGTTGGAGCAAACAGCAGACGTGTGGAGTTAGGGTCATATCTTATATATCTCCCCTCGCGAATTTCTCCAGATAACGGTTTAACTCGATCAATTTTTTCGAGTTCAATAACAATTTCCAGACCGGAAATTGTTGTAAATGTGATTGCTGTATCATCCTCGGAGTTAATATTGCCGATAAGAGTTGAGCCATCTTTTAAGGTAATGCGATAAGCGGGTTCCGTGTCCGCCGCCCAATCATATGAAAAAGCTATATTCACATGACTGGATATGACAATTAAAAGAAGTGCGAGGGTAACAACTTTCATAAAACTCTCCTCTTTTCTTTTTTGGTTACAAAGACAAGTAAATCCCGTTTTCCCCCCCCCCGGATCTAATCTATCTAAGGAAAACCAACTTTCTTGATTCTGTTGATTTGCCGGCTGTCAACCTATAAATGTAGATACCTGCGGGCAGATCAACCGGTGTAAATGAATATTCATAATGTCCCGGAGCGAGTTGCTCATTGACGATATTCCAGACACTTCTCGATTTCAGGTCAACAACATTAAGTTTTACATCTTGAGGTGCTGCTATTGTAAATGGAATTACTGTTGATGAATTGAAGGGATTTGGATAGTTTTGTCCGAGTGCAAATTCTGCTGGTGTCAGATCATCAACGCTGACGTTAGTTGGTGTTGCCCCTATCAATGAAATTGAAATTGGGTTTTCTGCGTCGGGGTCATTGTGGTACAATTCGATACTAATGCCGCCCAAATTACTCTCACCCATTGGTGACCAAAGAAAACGCATAGCGTATGATGAATCAGGTTCGATGTTGAAGGGAAGGTCAACTAAAGCTTCAAGTTCCTCCTGGAGTTCTTCCTTTATTTCGATGCGGGTGATTGATGCAAATCCTTCGCCCTCATTACCAAGCTGTATCTCTGCGACGCCTGCCTCTCCAACGTTGACTTCACCGAAGTCGAGTCTAAACTCCTCAACAACTAGACCAGGTAACAGGTAGCGTAGACGGACTCGACTTGCAAGATTAAATTCAGGATCATCCTCTAAAGGCATTGATGTTATCGTTGCTATGTAGCCAAGATCCGGTGCTATCCAGCGATACTCTTGCGTTGTCTCGAGTTCATCTGCGTAGACCTCCACCTCTCTTCTTTGCCCCATAATACTAAGAACGCCAAAGACTGTCATGTTACCGCTAAGTATTGTATGCTGTCTTAGAGCTTCTACTACACCACCGGAGTAATTAACGGTTCCCCATGCATCAAACTCAGAAAAGCCATCAATATCTATGCGGATAAGGAGTGAATCAAAGATCCCCCCCTGTAGAGTATCAGGCGCTAACATTCCAAGAGAATAATTGATTCCGACCTCCCATTCTTCGTCCAACTCACTTGGAAGAACCATTTTCTGGATCGGATTTTCTGCGAAATCAAGTGGGAAATCAAGAACTCCACCTTCACCCGGAACCATTAATTGTCCGATTGTATACCAACCTGAATCGGAGACGATGTCAAACAGATACCCCTCTCCCAGCGACAATCCTGATACGCCTTCAAGTGATCTGACGATCAGATTTGCATCGGGGAATTCTCCGGCTTCCTCGAGAGTTTCAGGGTCCATTATAGTATCAGTTTCAAACTCGTCAAAAATAAGATTTGTGAAATCCCATTCCCGGTTGGCACCTTCTAATCCGACATTAACTTCGAATCCTTCGTCGTCCGAATGGGAAGTATAAGTCATTACCGTTCCCACTTCCATGGGTATGTTATCTGAAGTTATCACAACTTGTGCCTGGGTGTATGGCACTGTGATGCATATAGTTGCTATAAGAAGAAATGTAAAAATAACTATTAATGGTCTCATGGTCTGGCTCCAGGTGTCAAACTTTATGTAGCAAAAAAAACTTATCCTCCGGGGCGAATCCCGGATGATTCTGCGTATATGGACTTGCCATAATTGTTCCCGGTTCGAATGCGATAGAAGTATATTGCTTCGGGATTTAGTGATCTGATTTTCCAGGAAGTACAGTCTGCTGGGGTTGTTACAATCAAATGAAAGGCGGTCGGATCTCCGAGACTTTGTTCGATTTCAATATAGTCTTCTATTTCGGAATCGTCCTCCCAGGAAAGGTGGATAATGGAATCAGTTTCTGCAATTGCCTCGAAACTTAAAGGCGGCATTGGCGGTGCTTCAAAGGTTTTTAATGATATTGGGGGGCTGAGATACGATTCCCCATTTGCATTGAATGATTCGATGGAGTAGGATAACGTGCTCTTACGTGGACGATTTGAAAGTTCTAATTGCTGTACATCAGAACTCACTTCTGCGGCAATATGTATTCCAGTTTCGTCGTTGATTGTTTCAAAAATCCTGAACCCGGCCTCGTTACCTGACCTGTCTCTCCATGAGAATGAAATTGTTGTTTCAGATCTCGGAAACACTCTGAACTGATCGGGAGCACGGGGAGGATTTGGGTTTTGAGGATCCCAGGGATTATCCCTTTCTGGGATGAGCGGAGGTGAATCCAAACAGCCATTTGAAAGAAAAGTTGTTATCAGCAAAAAGAGCAGCAAGATCAATAGGTGAAATGTTTTTTTTTGCATATTCAATTTAGTTTAGTCAATGTATCAATTCCTATCCTATATCTCTCTACGGAGTCGTTTCACCGGCAGTCGTAGTTGTTCACGGTACTTTGCCACAGTACGTCTTTTTATATTGAATCCTGCCTCGTTTAGGAGGTCTGTTAGTTGTTGATCGGAGAATGGTTTCTTTTTGTTTTCTTCGTCAATGAATTCTTTTAACTTCTGTTTAATTACTCTATTAGAAACATCTTCCCCATCATCTGTAGTCATTCGCTCGCTAAAGAAATACTTGAGTTCAAAAACACCCCAATCCGTCTGGCAATATTTTCCATTTGTTACACGCGAGATTGTTGAAATATCCATACCGATATCTTCAGCGATATCGGCGAGAATCATAGGTTTTAAGCTACCCGCGCCATGTGCGAAAAATCCCTTTTGTCTTTCTACGATTGCATACATCGTTCGGAGCATGGTTGTGCGTCTTTGGTATATAGCATTTATAAACCACCGCGCAGATTCAAGCTTTCTTGAAAGGAAATCACGAACTTTCTTTTCAGCTCCTTTACGGTTTAAAAACATTTCCCGATAAGTGGCACTTATCCTAAAGTTGGGGATATCTCCGTCATTGAGGGAGACGACAAACTCATCATTGACTTTATTGATAACCAGATCAGGGATAACATAGTTTTGCCTTTCATCGAAGTATCCTTCCCCTGGTTTTGGATTCAGGTGAATTATTACTTCAAATGACTCTTTTACCTCCTGAAGGGAAATTTTCAGTTTGTCTGCAAGGTTCTCAAATCTTTTGTTGATAAAATCATTCCAGAATTCATCAACCATTCTTTCGGGAACAGGGGCTGGAGTTGTCAAGTTTTGAAGTTGAACAAGCAGACACTCTCTGAGGTCGCGGGAAGCAATTCCAATGGGATCGTAGCGGATAAGTCTCTGATGTAGGGATTCTACTTCAACAATATCGATATCTAATGCCAAAGAAATTTCTTCAAGTCCGACTTCCAGATACCCATCTCGGTTGATATTCCCAATAATCTCTTCTCCGATGATTACCTCTTGAGGAGTCAAATTATCTAAATGGAGTTGTTCATAAAGATGGTCATTCAATGAGAGGACATCAGGTTGGGGAATGTCGACTATGTCTTCAGACTTGACTCGTCGTGAAGCTTTGAATTCCCAGTGGTCAGTATCGTTAAGAAAATCATCCCAATCCACTTCCTTTTTTTCCTGAGTAGAAGAATCGGTAGGTGGTGAAAAATCCTCATCGGATTCTGATATGGTGGTTTCATTCTCGGAGGTTTTTTCAAGGGATTCTATTTCCGCTTCGTTGTCAGCGGATTCTTCGAGAAAGGGATTCTCTTCTAACTCTGCCTGAACTCGCATTTCGAGCTCGAGGAGCGGAAGTTGAATCAACTCGGAGCGAAGAATCTGCTGTGGCTGTTGTAGCTGGACTTGCCTTAACTGCAAATCCTGACTTAAGCCCTGCATCTTAGTCCCGGTGAAAAGAAGTTATGTTTCTTAAAATCTGGCATTTTCCAATTATTAAATCTATTTATCGATCAAGTTTAAATTTTTCGCCGAGATATAACTCTCGAACCTGATTGTCTTCAGCTAAATCCTGAGCTTGCCCGGATTTTAATATCGAGCCATCGTATAAAAGATAAGCTCGATCGGTTATCGACATTGTTTCATGAACATTATGGTCGGTGATTAATATGCCGATGTTTCTGCTCTTGAGACTGCGAACGATTTCCTGTATGTCATTTACAGCTATTGGGTCGATACCTGCAAAAGGTTCATCAAGAAGGATGAATTTTGGGTCAGTAACTAATGCCCTTGCAATCTCAACTCGCCTCCTCTCGCCTCCCGAAAGGGTATGTGCTTTTTGCTTTCCCAAGTGGGAAACACTGAATTCCTCGAGAAGTTGCGTCATCTTTTGCTTCCGTTCTCTACCATTGAGAGGCAGCATTTCGAGGATTGCCATAAGATTTTGCTCAACTGTAAGCTTTCTGAAGACAGATGGTTCCTGTGAAAGGTACCCAACACCGAGTCGTGCACGTCGATACATCGGCAATTTGGTGATCTTTTTGTCTCCGAGTAGAACCTGACCGCTATCAGGGCGAATCATACCGGTAATCATGTAGAAGGTAGTCGTCTTGCCAGCACCATTTGGACCTAACAGCCCAACAATTTCACCCTGTTCAACGGTGAGCGAAACATCGTTAACGACAAGTCGGCGTCCATATTTTTTGCTTAAACCTTCGGCAGAGAGATTCATTATTTTCCATTTGGAAACTTTCCAGTTGTTTAGGTTCAGGTGTTTCAAAAAATCCTGATCCGTTCTCCTAAATTAAGAAATTTTTTAGTAAAAGTCACCATATGAATCAGTCAAAAGAATCAATGACAGCGTAGAATCCTTGCTGGATCAGAGTTGCAGATCACCGTAAAGAGTTCCTCACTGATTGATTGAGGCTGATTGAACCCAATATTTTCATTCACACTTTTTTTTAGTCCATGAGTATTCCGTAGCAATCGGCTGTCAGGTTATGGCCTTAAGGTCTTGAAATATATCCGATAACCGTTTCAAGACACTTTTCCTGATGTAATGGAGGTTGGAAATGTTATTATTATTTTTTTCTGGGAACCAAATCGGTTTGGAAAACTATAATACTTATAGGAGGAGTGATCACATGAACTATAAATGAGTTGCAATTGCTTTATTGCTTATGTAACTTGAAAGATTGGTGTATGCTCGGTTTCATTAAGATATTGACTTGCATCAACAACATTAAAGAATGAATTCAGTATGATACTGATATCTTTCAAGGAGAAGAACGAAAGACCGTTTGATACCATTTTTCTTAATTTAATTTAACTTCAACCAAAAAGGAAAAAGTGCTCCGAGGACGTCTCCTGCATGTAGGATTGCTCGCTCTTGTCGTGCTGGTGGTATTTTGCGGTCGAACTGAAGCTCAGATCGGTTTTAAATATAAGCCTCTCCGGGATAAATTAGTCGATCCGATTCGCTACGGCTATCAAGCAGGCTTCACAAACGAAGCTTGGGACAGTACATCTACAGATACAACCACTCTGGATTCCTCTGTGGTGATTTCAGCACCTCAGGACTCCGTCCTAGCAGATTCCCTAAAAGCCATTCCATTAGATTCATCTTCATCATCAGCGGGATCTCTTTCTCCCTCATCTGCAGGAACTTCTTCAACGGGCGGAACTACTTCGACCGGTCAGGACGGTGCGGTTCCTTTGTCTCCAGGCATTTCACCTTCTCCGCAAGACCCAACAAAGGTCGCGGAACCATCTTCAGGAAAGAATTCTCCCGCACCAGGTCTTGCCGATATTGATGAAGACGAGGAGGAAGAAGAAGAGGAGCCTCCTGAGTGGCATCCAACCATAATTCGTTCGACATCACTGCCACTAGACTATAGTACCGAGATTGATACCGCAACAGGTTTCATTATCATGGTTCCAAAGCTCGATGGTGTGCCTTTGCCAATCTCAGGAGCAATGTCACAGGAGCTTTATTTGCAGCGTTCAGTGGAGAGAAGCGACCGCGAGACCTGGCAGCGCAGCGTAATAAACAAACTCCCGAAATCGAAAGAGGAAGAAGGTGGGGCAATTGAAATTTCTATTCCGGTCTTTAAGGGGAAGTGGGCAGACCGTATATTTGGCGGCAGAGATGTTGGTCTTTCTGTATCGGGAGATATCACAATAAACGGTGGGCTGCGAACCGAAAAGCGAGAAGATACTGGACCAAACAACACCAATCCCAATGATGTAAAGTTTAAGATCGACCAGACTCAGCGGTTCAGTATTAAAGGCAAGGTGGGTGAAAAGGTTTCTGTTGAGATTGATCAGGATTCGGAACGGTTGTTCGAGTTTGAGAACAACCTGCGAGTAACCTATAAAGGAAATCCAGATGAGATTATCCAGAAGATCGAAGCCGGAAATGTCAATCTTTCTATGCCGGGGGCGAAGTTTGTCTCAGGATCAGGGCGGCATCAGGGACTATTCGGAATAAAGGTAGAATCTCAGATTGGTGCGTTAAAGCTGATTACCGTTGCAAGTCTCGATAAAAGCGAAAAACAAACAAAGAAAATCGAGGGTGGTTCTGAGAGTAGCGGTACAAAGAGAATTAATCCAAAGGATTTCATAAAAGGTCGATACTTTTTTCTGGATCCAGACTACAGAGAGGCATATAAAAATCGTGAACATACGACTTTTGCTCATGAGATAGTTGAGGAATCACGACGAATTGTCACATATGAGGTATACAAATCCGTAAAAGCCAATACTCAAAATCTTAATGCTACACCAGGTTGGGCTCTTTTTGATCCTTCGGATGAGATTACGGATGATTCATCTCCTGATCGCGAACACCAACGTGGTTTGTTCGATGTGTTAGTGCCAGGGCAGGACTACGAGTTGTTTCCTGAATTAGGATATGTTCGTCTAAATCAGAGTATCGATGAAAAGGATATTCTTGCAATTGCCTTCAAAACCAAGGGGGGGTTAACATATGGAGACCTCGTCGTACCAGCAGATCCCGAAACGACACCATTCAAATTGAAATTGATAAAACCTCAAGATCCTGTAAGTTCAGATCCAACATGGGATTTAATGTGGCGACATGTTTATGATTTAGGTTCGACCGGGATTGAATGGGAGGGATTTGAGGGAAGAATTACTATGGACTCTAACGACGAAAATAGTAATGAGCGACCTGAAAGTTATTTGTATTTAAATGCTGATGTGAGTCTCATAGAGATATTTGGTTTAGACCATCTTGGTCAAACGGGGGAGGCCACGCCAGATGGTTTGATTGACAGAATATTTGTTAACACCTCACGAGGAGAACTTGAATTTCCAGATTTGAAACCTTTCAATCCTGAGGGTTGGTATCGTAATGGTGCAGAGCAAGAAAAAAAGATGACTGACGAATTGTTACTCTCGCCCGAACTTTACACTGCAGATGAATCAAACTTTAGAAACGTCAGGTCTCCTTTTCTAATTGAGGTGGAGTATCAAAATGCCAGCGCAACTTATGATTTAGGCTACATGGTGCTTGAAGGATCAGAAGAGGTGACATTAAACGGGCATAGATTAAACAAAGGGATTGATTATAACATTGACTATATTGGCGGGAACCTGACTATTCTCAATCGTGAGGCAACAGCTCCAGATGCTAAGCTTGAGATCAAATGGGAAACCGGGCAGTTGATGCAGTTGGATACGAAAACAGTGTTGGGAGTCAGGGCTCAATATCAATTATGGGAAGACTCTTATATCGGTTCAACAGTAATGTACCGAAGTGAGAAATCAATGGATCAGAGAATCAGGCTGGGTTCTGAACCATTGCAAAATTCAATTTGGGATATAAATGCATCGCTGAACTTCAAACCAAATTTCTTGACCAGAGCAGTTGACTGGTTGCCCCTTTTAGAAACTAACGAACCATCAAGCTTTACCATTGAAGGAGAGATGGCTCAGGTCTATCCCAATCCAAACAGCTTCAATTCAGCTTCAACAGGTGACAATAACGGGGTTGCATATGTTGATGACTTTGAATCAATAAAAAGATCTGTGCCACTCGGCATTGTCAAGAAGCTTTGGACAGATGCAAGCTTCCCGGATCTCCATAATGA
Organism: Calditrichota bacterium; assembly: GCA_018644935.1. Taxonomy (GTDB): domain Bacteria; phylum Electryoneota; class AABM5-125-24; order Hatepunaeales; family Hatepunaeaceae; genus JABGPL01. The sequence goes on from JABGPL010000089.1 coordinate 13,752, forward strand.
CGCAGCAGATCCATGGTTAAGGCAGCGTGGGAGAATGATATGGTATAATCCGATCATTCAGGAAAAGATAATTGATATATGGCCTGAGCGTGAAGTGCAGGCACAGGCTTCGAAAACGAACGTTCTGATGATCGAGTATCAACCCTGGTGGACGGAGTGGGCTGCAGTTAGACCCATAGAATTAGCAGAGCCTGACAAGAGTTGGGGCGGGATAATGAAATATCTCGGTGCGGGTTTTGCCAATCAATCTGATTCCAAGTATATAGAAATCTGGATAAACAGGATGGAAACTGCCGAGGGCTACCTCTACTTAGATCTTGGGCAAATATCCGAGGATGTAATCCCCAATGGTTTGCTTGAAACGGAGGATAGACCATCCAAAAGTTTAATCTATGGGAACGGGATACTTATTGCGGAGGAAGATACCGGATTAGACCTGATTAACCTTGCGGATCCACTCGACACAATGATTGTCGATACGGCAGGGGTTTATCTCCCATCCTATGATGATTGGAGCGAGATCAGGAGTGACGATTATACCCATAACAACGGTCAACAAGGCAACATAAATGATACGGGTGGCGGGGGAATTCACCCGGATACTGAAGATCTGGATGGTGATACATACCTTGATATAACCAATAGTTACTTCCGTTATAAGATTGATTTGAGTGAAAAGGATGACAATAAGTATATAGCGGGTGGTGTGGATAATGATAAGGGTTGGCGATTATACAGAATTCCCTTGTCTGACACTATCACGATAGGGAGACCATCTATGACATCCATTGAGTATGCCAGAATCTGGCTTACCGGGATGCGACGACCATCAAAAATAAAAATCGCACAAATTGACATTGTCGGAAATGAATGGCTGGAAGTGGAAGATGACAGCAGAGTTGATGGTATTGAGCCAGTTAGTATCGAGGTTATTAATACACATGATAATCCCGAATACAGTGATCGTCAGCCTCCTGGTGTCGCAGGTGAACTCGATCCTGTTACCGGATTGCGAGCTAAGGAGCAATCATTAGTTCTAAAAGTAAATCGTCTTGGACCGGGTGAAACCGGAATGATTTACAAACACATGCAAAAATCAATCAGCTTGCTGGACTATAAGTTCTTGAAAATGTTTGTTCATGGTGGGGGATACAGTGAACAACTTGTCGATAGGTTTAATCGTCCTTTGGATTTGGAGGTGTTTATTAGAATCGGTTATGATACCGATAAAAAATTCTATGAATACTCCCAGCGGTTGAATCCTGGTTGGCATAAAGAAAATGAAATCATCATTGACCTCGAAAGGCTTTCGTCGGTGAAGTTCCTTCGTGAACAAGATTCAACCCGAAATTATGATATACTCCCCAATGGTGATGTGATGCGGGTTGTGGGCAGTCCGTCTCTGAGTGATATTAAAGACATTGTTATTGGCGTAAAGAATCATGGACGGGAGATCTCAAGTGCTGACGGAGTTGAAATCTGGTTCGATGAGTTAAGGGTTTCTGATGTGAATCGGGAAACTGGCTGGGCGGCGAGAGGATCAATGAAATTGGAAATTGCTGACCTGATGACAATTTCTGCAGATGTATCTCAGGAGGATGCAAATTTCCACAGTGTTGATAAGCGTGGGTCGTCCAATAAGAAAGACAAAGTGCTGAGTGGAGATGTTCAGGTAAAGTTTTCAGTGGATAAATTTTTTGACCCGCTTTGGGGGCTCAAGATCCCGATTACGGCAAATTTCAGCAACGATATTTCAGTGCCCAAATACAAACCGAGCAGTGATATCAAGATGTCCTCTCTCGGTGGGGAGCAGACGAATATATACTCTATTTTCTCCGAGACACTGTTCAAGAACGACAGAATGTCAGATAGCCCTGTTTATACAAGCCCAACGGATTCGTTGATTGGAATAAAAAAGAGTTATTCGATTAACACGAGTTTTGGGAAAAGTAAAAAGTCCGATAATCCCTTTATCAAGTATACTCTGGATAAGATCTCACTCTCTGCCAATCACAAGGAAGACTTCTCCAGTAATTCCAGAGACTTGTTCAAGAATGGGCGACAGAATCAGGCGAAGATGGGTTATGAGTTTTCATTCGATGAGCCGGTAGAATGGTATTGGCTTAAATGGGCGGATTCCATTCCCTGGTTAAATAAGTATGTGGAGAGTACTTTCAGACCTCTACCGCGATCCTTAGCTGTGAATTTTAACGGTTCGGAGACATACACAGTATCCAAATCGAGAACCGGCAGGGAGAACATCAATGATCGAGTAGCCATTGACAGGGGCCTCAGCACTAGTTGGTCGCCACTGGATATGATCTCATTTACGTTCAGGGAGCAAATAAATGCCGACAGAGTCGAAGAAGACTCAACGAGAAATTTCATTGCACTTAATCAGTTAGATATAGATTCTCTCGATTATTATGTGGATGATCAGGATGGGAACAGTATCTTTGACACCTCTCGTTATGATGCTGAGGCTGGGATTGAGATCGAACGGATGAAGGATAGATTATTCTGGGATGTTCTCGGCCTTAGTTTGATTGACAACAGTTTGACACAATCCTTTTCAACAACCTTTAATCCTGACCTGTTGAGTTGGTTAAGTGCGGATGGTAATTACAATGCGAATTATACTTGGCGGTGGGGTGATAGTTACCGGGCGGGGGATCGTTCGGTGAGGTTAGGGACAGCTCTGACAGCTTCAGCAACACTTGGATTGACCCAGCTGGTTAATGCCTGGAATCAGAAGGTTGAGAGTGCAGGGGATGGCGGGACGGGAACTGGAAAGACAGACCCGTTTGGTGTGAGTGATCCATTTGGGGGTAATGACAAGTACAAGGATCAAGATCCTTTTAAAAAAGGAAAAGATCCTTTCCAGCAGGAAGATGATCCATTCAAGCAGGGAAATCTGAAGGTAGAGGATGATCCCTTCCAAAGTCCTGGTACTAAGGACAGTGGTCTGATAAGCAGCTCTGATTCTCAGTTAAATCCACTTGAAGTGCCAATGCCGGATATGTCTGTACCTGGATCACCCGACTCGTTGGTAAGTGGGGGTGAATCTAATGTTGATACGACAAAATCAGCAAGAAAGAGGAGAGATTTATCAAAGCCGATTCGGGTGTTGCTCGGACGCCTTCAGGATATTCGTTATCAGTATACTCAGAGTAATGATGTGAGCAATACCGCTGTCGGAATTGGGCAGGCGGATTGGGGGTATCGGTTAGGATTTGAGAGGAGCCCTGGTTTAGACCGGGTGGAAGGATTCAATCCCCGGGATTCTCACACTCGACGTGAAGAGCACTCACTTTCATCGGGCATGCAGATTACTCCGAATCTGCGATTTACTAACTTGACATATGATTTCAGTGCTTCACGTGTGATTGGCAATGATGGATCAGAGTCAGGTACTGACGCTAAAACTGTCTGGCAATATTTTGGTGATGATGGTGTTTCGATTGAAAAATGGCCAATTCTAAATTGGAGTGCGAGCTGGTCGGGTTTGGGCGAACTTGATTTTGTTAAAAAATTTGCAACATCAGTAAGTTTTGAGAACAGTTTTCGGGGTAACATGACTGAAACCTGGCGAGGTTACTCACATCCGGACTCACAGCGAACACCGACGAGAATCGATTATGAAAAAGCATTTTCACCTTTAGCAGGAATGTCGATTAGCTGGATTGGAGGTGTTAGCAGCAATGTCAGGTACAACCACACACAGCGCGTTAATGACGAACGTACCGGGCGGGGTACGAAGGATAAGACCACCAGTGAAACAATCAATTTGTCAGCTTCATACAATGCCAGAAAGGGATTCAGTATTCCTCTGCCGGTTTGGCCATTCAAGAACCGAAGATTCAAGAACAGCACCAATTTCTCACTGAATTACACGTATTCACATGAGTTACGTGAGACATCCGGAGACGGTGAGACCTTTGAAGAGACCGATAAAACAACATCATGGTCAGTATCACCTTCAATGGAGTATACTTTTTCAAATACGGTTCGTGGTGGTTTTTCATATGAATATGGGGTCAGGAAGTCGAAACGAATTCCCGATGTTAGGTCTCAAGAATTTAGTTTCAGAGTAAATATTTCAATTCGAGGTTAAGGGAAGTAATGGAAAATTTTCCTAAGATAGGATATGTGGGGGTTGGCAGAGGTCTGCCTGAAAAGGTACTGACCAACGATCACCTTGAGAGAATGGTCGATACATCTGATGAGTGGATTCAGCAAAGAACCGGGATTAAAACCCGACGAATCATGAGCGAGGGTGAAACGCTACTCTCGATAACAACAGATGCTGCACGGAATGCAATCGAGAATGCCGGAATAGATCCCCAGCAAATTTCATATATTCGCATCGGTGTAAACTCACACATGCGTTTCCCCAGTCTTGCGACTATGGTCCAGCGGGAATTAAAGATTAAAGATGCGCAATCCGCAGATATCTCAGCTGGATGTGCGGGATACATTTTTGCGGTCGAAGATGCCCTCAACCATTTAGCAGTAGAATATGCGCGATATGGGAAGAAGACATACGCACTGGTAATCGGAGCAGATGCACTTTCAAGAATAGTTGATTGGACGGAAAGAGCGACTTGTGTTCTGTTTGGTGACGGTGCAGGAGCGGCAGTTTTAGGGCCTGTCGAATCTGGTGAGATTCTCGCAACTCATACACGAACGCAAGGTGAATACACAAATCTGCTATACCTTGATGAGTTTGTCTATTCCCCTATGAAGGACAGTACAAACATGACAATTGAGACTGCCTTTAAGACAAACTATCCATTCCTGCATATGGAAGGTCGTAAGGTTTTTCCAGTAGCAGTCCGTTCAATGATGGCGGATATAAAGAACGTGATAGCGAAGTACAACCATAGAGCTGATGAGCCTGTTGAGCTATCGGACATAGAATTTGTGTTTCCTCACCAGGCGAACCTGCGTATTGTGGCAGCCG
>JABGPL010000009.1 GCA_018644935.1 Calditrichota bacterium
ATTTGTTCAATTCAGATATCCGATCACCTCTTGGTGATTTAGAATCTGAAAACTGGCTTATGACAGTCAGAACCGGTCGTCATGGTGATGTCACTTTAACCTGGGATGATATTGAGATTGGAACTCCTGATGGTTATGATTTTGTGTTGATTGATACGGAGACAGATGAAGAAATCAACATGAATGATTCAGATAGTTACACATACAATTCCCGCGGAACCCATGATTTTCTTGTCCGGGCAAGTTCACCACCTCCTGAAAGGCAATTGGGCGCAATCATGGAGTTTGGATGGAACATCTTATCGATAAATATCGATCCGGGTAATGCGTTCCTTTCAGAAGGTGAAGATCGCGGTCCTGATATCATTGGTATGATGGAGCAATTGCGCATCGACGAGGATACTCACCATATTCAGTTGATGAAGAATGAAGACGGCCAGTTTTATCTACCAGCCTTTGAGTTTAACAATATTCCATACTGGGATTTGACTGAAGGCTACCAGGTGAAAGTTGATGAGGATGTTGAAGCTGTCTGGGAGGGCTACCAGATTTCTGCAGGTTCAGATATACCGCTCGAAATGGATTGGAATCTAATTGCATATTTCCCGACATATGAATTAGATGCATCAGCACCTGATTATCATGTTCTATCTCCAATTATTGATCACGTGATAATGGCTAAAGACAGTGATGGTCGCTTTATGCTGCCTTTATTTAACTTCTCGAATATGTTGCCCTGGCAGGAAACAAAGGGTTATCATGTCAAGGTTGATGAAGATGTTGTTTTAAACTACCCGGAGGAGAACGAGCATGTCAACGGTATGGCGTCAAATAATGACCTGCCTGGTTTGTCCCACTGGAAAGAAACAACATTGAGCAGTGAAAATATGAGTATCCTTATTTCATCAGTAACGAATACCGTTGTTAGTGAAAACTTTGAGTTAGGTGCTTACACAAACTCAGGTATGCTGGTCGGAGCAGGACGATTTGACGATCAGGGTCGTTGCGGAATAGCTGTCTGGGGTGATGATGAGTTTACCGATGAGGTAGAAGGATTGACCGAGGGTGAAGCATTTTCACTTAAACTTTGGAATGGCATTGAACTAAAGGATCTAAATGCATCCACCGTTTCACAGGGCGAGGGTTTGGTTTATTCAACAAATGGATTTACCATGCTGGATGTTTCAGAAGCTGAGTTAATGCCTGAAGAATTCTATTTAAGCCAGGCCTACCCTAATCCATTCAATTCAACCATGCGGGTAAATTATGGACTTCCTGTATCGAGTGATATCACCCTTTCGGTTTATGATGCAACTGGACGGTTGGTTGCCACGCTGTTTAATGGAAATCAATCCATTGGTAATCATACTGTCATCTGGGAAGCATCCGATATCGCGGCAGGAATTTATCTGGTGAGAATGCAATCCGGTGATGGAGCGCATATTCGTAAGGTTACTCTGTTGAAGTAACTTGTATGAAGGATATAAGTGTAGGCTTAATCCTACTCTGCATGAATGTAAACAAAAGCGCCCGGTTTTTCGACCGGGCGCTTTTGTTTATAGACAAAGCATCCTTCGCAGGAAGTACAGCAACTATTATCACGCTATCTCAGAAACCAATATCAGTAGGCTAGACATTCCCAGGCTGGCCATGAATGCGTTGCTGGTAGGACAAGCATTCCTGCATGTCATTCCCCCAATGGTGGATATCTGGAATTTTTAAGAACTCATTAGATTACCGATCAAGTCGGGAATGGGTAAAATAGATGTATTTGATTTATGGACAGCCTGTTCCCATTTGACCATATATAGATCAACGGATTCTTCTTCTCAGGTGTTGAAAGTGATGTCACTCCGTCGAACCAGTAGGTCGAACATTCCTGTTCGACGATTCGCTGGATAGCGATTCATTCAATCACAAGTAATTAATATAAACCACCATGGGTGTCTTTCGAAGCGCTCCTGGTGGTATTGTGAATGTGGGATGCCACAGCAGCACAAGCATGACTCTAGTGTTTAAGCAGGTTGGGCATTCCTGCCAGACCTTCACGCCGGTATTCGGATTCATCTTCTAAGGTCTTGCAAGTACCCTTACAAAAAAAGGTCAAAACTTGCTCGTTTCTAGAAAATGTATTAACTTGGATTCTAAACTTAATCTTGTAGACAGGGGTCGAAAATGGAAGTGAAAAACATAAAAGCTAATCCGGAGATAATCCTTAGAGACGATCTCGAGGAGGCAGCTGTTCTTTTTAATCCGGAAAACAGCAAAACATTTGGTTTAAACAGAACCGGATTGGTGATTTGGCGAAATCTTGATGGAAAGCATTCCACATCCCAAATTGCTGATGAAGTAACGAATCAATGTGCAGAAATTCCGGAAGACCTGGAGAATCATATTAAGTCATTCACAGATGCATTGGTTGAAAATGGTTTAGCTGGATATATCCTTTAAGAAACATTAATAAACATTAAGTATCAATGCTATCAGATAGCCCACAGATTCAGTTTAGATATCAGCTTCAACTATCATCCGAGGTACAATGGTTGATTGGCAATACACAGGGATGTGCGGAATGGACAAATGAATTTTGTAAGGTCTTAGAATTAAGCCAGTCTGTTAATTCTGCATCAATTCCGAAACTTATCTTCACGACTGATTCAGAGCAAATTACTGAACATCCCATTTTTCAACGCTCCGGTTTCCCGAAATTAACCTGGACAAACTACAAATACTTCGGATCAAGAATCTGGTACAATAATCATACATTTGATCTATTCTGCCAGATCACAGAGCCGGAAACCTTCGATGATAAGATTTATAGTATGTGGGCTGTTGTACACGCAGTATATAGAAGAGCGGTTCAAATTGGGGGAACCCCTCTACACGCAGCAATAAGTGAGCAGGATGGAAAGGGAATTGTATTCGCTGCACCCGGAGGTGGGGGAAAATCTACAACGTCAAAACGTCTTTCCGAAAATTTCCAACTCCATGGTGATGATGAAGTTCTGGTTTTGCCTGATGATTCGGAATCCTTCATCGCTCACCCTTTTCCAACCTGGAGCAACTTTCTTTATAAACGTCCAAAGGTCAGTTGGAAGGTTGAGAAAAAGATACCCCTGAAAGCTGCTTTTTTTATTGAAAAGGCTGATAAGGAGGAAATTATTCCTCTCAAATCCCATGAAGCATCCGCATTGTTTAATCAATCCATCAGACAGATAATGATGAGAGGGTGGCATCTTTCAGGTCCAGACACCAAATCCAGGTTGATAAAAGAGTGTTTTGGTATTGCCGTTGATCTTGCAAAGTCAATCCCTGCGTTTAAGATACGATTGACCCTTGAAGGATCTTTTGAAGATACGCTGGAGAAAGTATTAAAGGAAAAAGGAATTTTCTGATTTGGTCATGAATCCGAACCCATCCAAAACGACCAAGTATTATACTGGCAACAGTATGAAGCCGACCTTCAGACCGTTGGATGATCTTGTCATTGAATCCAGGGAATTTCAAGATATTAAAACTGGCGATATTATTGTATTTAATCCATCTAAAGGATCACAAAGTATCGTTCATAGGGTGATTGAAATTAAGGGAGCTGGGTTAGTCACACAAGGCGATAATAATGTTAACGCTGACAATCAGTTGGTGACATCTGAAAACTTGATTGGTAAAGTGGTCGCTTATGAGCGTAATGGGAAGAGAAAACCTGTTACTGGAGGACAGATTGGAAATTCAAAATTGGCGGTCATAAGATCCAGACGGAAGCTCCTCAATCAACTGCTAAAGTCTGGATTACTTCAAAAAACTAAACACCTGATTGTGGGGATACCTCTATATTATGCGGTTCCATTTCACAAAATCACCCACACACTCCTTTTGAAAGTTGGCGATGAATACCAACTTCAATTATTTATCGGTAAACTAAAAATTGGAAAATTCCCTGATAAAAACCAAAATTGGCAAATAAATCGTTTTCTTAGGCCATTTATCAATATTTCGAAACTCCCTGAAGCAATCAACAGGTGAGAGTTTAGATAATTGAAAACAAGTATCCCAAAACAATTGCCCATTTTCCGGTTCTTAAAACTGATATGGCACAGCTCCCCTAAATGGTCATCAATTTATACAGTATTCCTGATACTGAATGGCATTTTCCCTCTCTTCCAATTATACATCGTTAAGCTGATTATTGATAAGATTGCAATGAAGTTGGAGTCACCGACGGATACCGACCCGATGAGCGGAATAATGATTTGGTTGATATTTGCTGGCTTAATTTATCTCGTATCAAATGTTCTACAGAACGTTGAGCAATGGATGAGGACAATTCAAACACAATTTCTCGCCGATCACTTGCTTGAAATCGTCCATAAAAAATCAATTGATGTCGATTTGCAGTATTATGAAGATTCCCGATTTCATGACACACTACACCGCGCTCAACAGGAAGCACGAATTAGACCTGGAATGTTAATCAGTAACCTTTCAAGGATCATCCGGAGTTCTATTTCACTACTGGGAATTTCCGTTTTACTGTTCACATTGCATTGGGCGATACCTTGTGTATTGGTAGCGGCATCCCTTCCGCTTGTATTCGCACGGATAAAGCTGTCACAGAAACTATATGCATGGTCAAGGGAAAAAACACATAATGACCGTTTATCCTATTATTATAGTTGGTTAATGACCCAAATTGCATTTGCAAAGGAAATAAGATTATTCGGATTAGGTGATTATTTTATAAAGAAGTTTAGCGCTATAAGATCTGTCCTCCGAAAAAAATATTCCAGTATTATCATTAGAAAATCACTTGTCGAATTGCCTATTCAGATGCTAAATACTGCCACTTTGATCGCTATCCTGGTCTTTATCATCAAATCAAATCTATCAGGTAAATTGACACTGGGCGATGTTGTAATGTTTATGCAAGCCACCATTCGAGCAATATCGTCTTTATCTGGTATGATAACTGGTGTGAGCGGTGTAATGCAAAATAACCTATTCCTGAAAAACCTGTTTGAATTCCTTGATCTAGAAAAGAGCATTATTGAATCACAGCACAGTACTAACATTAATACACGGTTGAAGGAAGGCATTAGATTCTGCGATGTTTCGTTCAAGTACCCTAATTCAGACAGGCTTGTTTTAGATAACATTAATCTTAAGTTGAACCCCGGGGAAGTTATTGGATTGACAGGTTTGAACGGTTCCGGGAAAACAACTCTGATTAAACTGCTATGCCGTCTATACGAACCTTCAGATGGCTCAATTCAAATCGATGGAACTGATATCCGCGAGATAGACCTTTGTAACCTGCGTCGGAACATCAGTGTTCTTTTCCAGGACTACGGAAGATACTTCTTCACCCTAAAAGAGAACATCCTTCTGGGAGGAATTGAAGATTCAGTAGATGAAGATAGATTAAAATCCAGTATGACGATTGCCCTTGTGGATAATATAAAACAAAGATTCAAAAACGGACTTGATCAAACTCTGGGGACCTGGTTTGAAAAAGGCACCGAACTAAGTTTTGGGGAATGGCAGAGAATAGCACTTGCTCGAGTTCTTTATCAAAAAGCACCAATAGTTATACTGGATGAACCTACAAGTTCGCAGGATATGGAATCTGAGCAATTAATCTCTGAAAACATAATTAGGAACAGAGGTGACAAGATCATTCTCATCATAAGTCATAGAAAAGAGATACTTAATATTGCTGATAGAGTATTAGTTTTAACCAATGGTAACCAAATTAGTGAAATGGAGATATAATGAACCATAAGGATTATCTCCTGTGGATAATAAATCACATATCACCTACGGATAATCAAATCCATTCTCCCGATTCATTATCATCGAATGATTGGTTAAACATTTTCAACATTGCACTTGAGGAGGGTTTGGCGGTTTATCTGTACTATTGCCTGAGACAATTATTCTCCGAAATTATTATCCCAGAACAAATCAATCAGAAATTTGTAAAAGCTTCACAGAATTTGATTGCTAAAAACACCGTTATTTTCCATGAAATGGAAAAAGTTTTGAGGACGCTCAATGATAATGACATTCCAGTAATTGTATTGAAAGGTGCGTATTTGTCCACCGTAATTTATCCGCATAATGGACTTCGTCCAATGGGAGATATTGATCTTCTGGTTCACAAGCGTGACTTAAAAAAAGTTCGTACCATTCTTTTGGACATGGATTATCAACAAAAAATACAATTAGATATTGAAATGGAATGTGAAAGATCGAGACATTTGAGACCTTTCATCAACGATAAATCCGTTAAAATTGAAATACATTGGACAATCACCGAAAAGCCTGACCAATTAAATGAACTTGCCAGGAATAAATATTGGGATCGAGCTCAATCGATCCGAATTTCAAACAATGATGTATATGTTTTTTCAGCTGAGTATTTGATAGCATATCTATGCTACCATTCGTACTATTGTCATTTTTTCAAATTGGGATTAAAATCTTTCTGTGATATCGCTGAGACATTGAGACATTTTCAACACGAAATCGACTTTAATAAACTCTTTAGTTATTCATTTGAACTGAATTCAAATCGTATTGTATATACAACACTTTGTGTCGTTTCTGATTTGTTTGGACTTAGACTACCAGGAAATCCAATGTCCAAATTTAAACCCGAAGGTTTCAATCAAGATAGGGTAGATTCAGTTAAGGGATGGATACTGGGAGAATTTGATGAGGTCCCATCATGTGATCGAAATATTGCCAACGTATGGAACAATAGCAAAACAGGTATTGGAATGCTGGTTTATGTTTCGAAGAGGATTTTTTTATCTAAACTGGAACTCTCTACAAAATACAATGTCCCGGTCAATTCAGTAAAAATCTACATTTTTCATCTAGTCCGAATCAAAGATCTTTTTTTTCAATACAGTCGATCTTTGTTCCGTGTTATTCTTAATAACACGGAAATGAAGAAATCAATTAAAACTATAAACAAAAAAAGTGAGTTAGAAGATTGGTTGAGTATCTAATTTTCAAAATTGCTCACAGAAAATTAATCATGCCCTGCAAATCACTTGAGAAGTACCATCTTCCTGGATGCGATATTTTCTCCAGCTTCTAATCTGTAGATGTAAACACCATTTGCGAGATTTTGTGCATCAAATGTGACTTGATGTGAACCAGAATTTTGCCTCCCATTCTGCAGTACATCCACCAGACGTCCCATCGTATCGTAAATACTCAATTTCACGTTTTCAACATGTGGAATTGAATACTTTATTGTGGTTGATGGATTAAATGGATTTGGCCAATTTGCTTCCAGCGCAAACTCTTCCGGAACTAAATTATGGTCACCAACACCAGACTCTTCAACAACTGTCATTGTTATCGGGATTACCATAAATCCTGGAGCGGCATTGTACTCATATCTCAGGAAGACAGAGTAAGTATCAAAAGGTCTCAAACCTGATTCCACTCTAATATGTAAGGTAGTGTCCTGACCGGCGAGTAACACACCTGAAATTGGTGTATATGATAACCAGGTAGTATTTACCTCCATTTCATAAACTGTCATTCTGTCAGCTGAGCTGTTACTTACTACTGCATTTAATGTCCAAACAGAACTATTCCATCTGTCAGTAACTGAAATTCCAGATGCCCGATCTTGTTCATCTGCAAAGAGGGGCGAAAGTAATTGAATTTCCTCTGTTACTGGATTAAATCCGAACAAGGTCGGTACATCTTCATAAGTTGCATATAGCAGTAGCTTTAGACTATCTGGCTGATCATCGTACCATGCACAACCATACATTCTGATGTAATCATCATCAAAACTTAATCTCCAATCATTTGTAAGATTCCCATCTGGATCGAAAGAGTAAAGACGGGTCACATCAACGGTATACTTGGTTCCTGTTGAGGGGTCAAGTGCAACATCCAAAGGTCTTGAAGGTGGAACCTCGAAACTATCCAATACTGCAAATTCAGAGCTGAACTGATATAGATGGTGGTCATAAGCACCCCAAATAGTTGAGCTCTCGCTATCATACGTCATGCCTCTGATACCCCAATTATCGATCCAGGGCTGAGCAATGCTGTCTACAAAAACCCCATCCCTATCGAAGCGATAAATTTCAGCATACAGATCAGACCGTTCTGATCCACCACCACTTACGTAAAACAGAGAATCAATAAAAGTTACCCCTACAATATGCCTGTTGCTGACCCTCGAAGTATCTTCGCCATCTATACCAACAATAGCGTTCGTGACATCCAATTCTAAAAAAGTATCCCAGAGATCATCACGGGCAACTTCCGGATTGTCAAATTCAATTGTACTGTTGAATTCGAGGGTTCCGTTTCCACTGTTAATTATTGGAACCCAAATGTCATTGGCATTATCATGTTCAATGTCTGTGTTAATACCTCCAAAATCGAGGGCGAATTCAGGATGCAGCATCGCAATATTGATTTCTACATCATCATCAGCATTAAACTCAAATCCCGTTATCGACGAATCTAAGTAAAACTCTTTTCTGGCGGTGAATGTGTAGACAAAGCTTGTATCCACGAGCATCTCTGGAATCTCGTAGTAACCAGTGGAGTCAGTCATACCCCAAAAACCAAAATCAGTGATCACTAATGCATTCTCAAGCGAATCGCCTGTTGCAACATCAGTCACATAACCATGTACTGCTGCGGTTTCAAAGGACATCAGAGTGGTAAACTTGATTGCTCTTTCGGGTTCGATTGCAGAAGCACCGGGCGATAATTCATTCCAATAAATGTATTGCAATCCGGTGGTCAAATCTGCACTCCCAATACCAATGGTCGCGTAAGGAGTCTCACCGTAAGGATTTGCTCCCGACCGATGATCTTCGATCTCCAGGTACTGGAATTTTATATCTCCATCTCCTGTGAGAGTCGGGTGGAATTCCGGATCGTAAATGATTATTTCAAATGTTTCTGTAGGTGCCTGCCCCTGCATATTTCTAACAAGCCGCGACCACTCGATGACGAATATGTCGTTTTCTTCGTCGTAATAAGTGAAGATCCCACTCCCATCAACGATCTTCAAATCATCCCAGAATGGGCATAACATTGCAGGCGCAACAAGTCCTCCAGGTATTGGTCTATTACACGCAGTGTATAAATCATCATGATCTCCGAACGCAGCCCAACCATTTGTGCAGATTGTTATCTCGCTAAACAACTCACCATAGTACTGAAATTCAAACGGCAAATCGACTGTTGTGCTCAGGTCATAATCATTTCCTCTATCCTCTAGTTCAGTATTAACTCCCTCGCCTTCATGTGCAGGATCAATCTCGATCCACTCAAAAGTAGGAACTGCAAACCAATTAGTATCAAGATCGTCAAAACAGACATAGCCATATCCATCTGGTCCAAACGGATCATCGGATTCAGGCACCCCAACTGGAAAAGAGAAAAATACTGTGTCAATAAATCCACTCTCGCTCGAAAGGGCTATTCCCAATTCAGCTAAACTACCCGCGAGATGAAAGGGATGTGCACTAATCGTAAACATACCGGTTGACTCACCAGATTCTTCTGATTCAATTACCTCATAACCTGATAACTCTTCGGGTATTTCAATCGAGGAAGTATTGCTGAACAAAACCGCCGTTAACAACTCGGTTGCTTTAGTGCCTGAATTAGAAAGCGAAATTCTGAGTTCAGCCAATTCTCCTGGTGAAACAGGATTTTCAGACCAAGCCAAATCAAAGAATTCCATTTGAGGACCTTCAACAATGAATGAAACCGAACTATTCCATGTATCCTCACCTATTGACACCTCTAAATTAAATGCAGCCTGCGAAGAATGCTCAAATGCACCACCAATGCTAACTTCGAAATTTGCGGGAATACTTTCACCGGGTTCGGGGGCTGCTTCTGCTTGAAACTCACCTGCAATTACATCAAGAAAGGGCAGAGCAGGGGTGAGGACAGCAGTCAATTCACCTTCGGGAACAGCTGTGCCTAAATTAGCAATTCGGATGGTTAAACTCAATTCTTCAGTCGGATTGGCAATCCCATCTTCCTCATCATCATATTCGTATACTGACGCACCGATGAAGTGTTCTGTTTCTTCAATAGCTACATCCACAAAGTAGGTCATCAGGTTATGCCCTGAAACAGTTACCTGCACTTCGCCTTCGCGAGTAAATTCCGGATTGAGATGAAAAGCTGCAAATCCATCACTGTCCGTCCATGTTTTTATCTGGAACTCATCCGGTTTGTACAGGCAAACGAGGACATCTTCTGCTGGAATGTTTTCATCCTCATTCTCAAAAAGAACTTGAACAGAAACCTGACTTTCACCAGCTCTTAATTGTTCAGGATGATCTACTACCAATTGTTGAGGAACATCGGTGAAGTTATCAACAGCCGGATCACCCATAAGATTATAGATGTAAGTATGGCACAACCAGTTTTCTGTGCGTGTACGATCATGGAGAATATCTCCTCGATCGAAATAGGTTTTATACAGTTCCGTTTTACCACGCATCATCATCCAGCCCTGAGTCCGGATATCTTCAACATACATACCTCGAACAGCACCTGAAACGAAAATATTGTTGTAATAGGTGTGAGTTGCGCCCCCTGTTCCGATGGCTCCAATTGCCCCGCCAGCTTGAGACCACATAAACCGTTCTGTGTATGCCCATTCATCATATGCGTGTTCAAGGAAATCGCCAGTATTGCAGGTAGCAAGAATAACAAGGGGTAGCATTTGACCATTTCGAACAGCGTTAACTGCTCCCCTGCCAAATCCGTTCATCGCTTGCCAGCCACGATATACAAAAAGTGAAATTCCAATATCTGTGAAATTCCGGTTAATAAAAGCTGATGGGTTAACTTCTTGTTGATTGCGGGAGCAGAGCAGTTGTTCGACGGAATCAAATCCTTTTAACAAAAGCATGTCTTTTGTCCATAAAACCAGATTGTTTGCAGATGATCCGTTATCCCAATCAGTTGATGCAACAGCAGCCCTACTTTGCCATCCAGCATGGCCATCATCACCGATAAATGGTATTGATTCGTACTGCACAGTCTTTTGCACCTGACGACGAAGCATATCACGCGTCAAGAATACAAATCTACCCAATGCGACATCTGCAAGAACATCATCCCCTTCAAGGCAGGCATATTGGTGATCAGTTTCATATGGATTACCGACGTTTGCATGAACATAACAAGCTATTTCATAGTCTCGGTCCGCATCACCGACAAGGATTACATACTCAGGAGGATTTTCACTTTCGTAATATTCTAATATCTCGCGTCGCAATGCGTCTCGATTTCTGGTGTTTCCCGATTGGTGAAGCACCACGCTCCAACCCATTCTGCGTCGCCACTCTATAAGAGGTTCAAGATCTTCAGCAATGCCGTTCCAGTTTCCAGTCACGTATAGAATTGATCCGGAAGCGTGCTCAAGATCACGAGGTGGAGCAGGAGGATTAAGAACGAGATTACTCATGATTTCGTAAGCGTATTTTGAATTTTGTTTTCGCTCTGGATTATTGACAAGATTTATCCTGTTCTCTTCAGAATTAAAATCCAAATTAAAATTAAGTGAATCAATGATCTGTATCTGATTTGTCTGAGGGTTCCATCTCACCGGATTTACAACAACCGACACAACTCGATACCCCCGCATGATGGCTGGTTTACCCACTTTTACTATATCAGGTGGCCAGAAACCGTCAGCGCCAACTTCGGATTTTACATTCCAGATTTCTTTTATCAGATCATCATCTGATAAATTATTCAAGCTGTTAACCACTGACTGAGATGCACCCGTTGTTAGATCATCTCTGACTGGATTTGGTGTAGAGTTTGATAAAAATCTTGTGGAGAGATTTTCGATTACCGCGCCAATTCCCGATTGGGGAGGAACGTTAACATATCTGATTATTGAGGGTAGATCTGGTTGACCAATAGAGCTAATTGACGGCTCGCCGTCAATAAAATATCTCTGATAATTAGTACCAGAGATCTCTATGTCTTCATTTTCAAGATCAGGGATATGGAATTGCATGTTTAATGACAGGTCGTTACTATTTTTGACCTGTAGGGAGGATTGGCTTTGTAACATTAACTCATTCGAAAAAGCATTTTGAAAACACAAAGTTAATGCAAACAATAACCCAAATAGTGATTTCGGGAAAAAGAAGTTTCTGCAAATGACACTCATAATTACTCCCAACGGCGAAGGTGGTTAAACTCAAATTGGATGCTAAACGGATCGGAATTATTTATGAAAAGTTAAATAATTTCAACTAACCCCACAACCTATAAATCAGATTTTGCAAGAATCACGCCATTCACCTTATATTTAATTAACAATATTTTAGGTTAATTTCAATATAAACATTAAATTCAACTGACGCACAATGTGCATGTTATATATATCTATTGCATTGCCAATAAATGTCGTATATGTAAAAGCACATGGTGGTGATATGTTCAGTCATGGCTTGACAGCTATGATAGAATACCCTAAGTTATAACTCTTGATTAAGATTTTGGATAAAAAAGATGAAATCATTAGAAAAAAGTAACTTCTTCAAACAACTTGAGCTTCGCAGCCAGTGGATGAAGGAGTATATTCTCGATGAACGATTTGTATCCAGGTTTCATCCTGAAGATATTAGATGGGCCGTCACATCATATGTAACATATGGTGGGAAAAGGCTTAGGCCTGCGATACTTCTATTCTCCTGTGGTGCCGTCGGGGGAGATGAGGAGACCGCAATCCCGGCAGCAGCGGCCGTTGAGATATTCCATACATGGACTCTCGTACATGATGATATAATTGACAGAGATCCATTACGCAGAGGATCTGCAACCGTCCATCAACACTACTCTGATATAACAAGAGATGGCTCAGGATCGATCAATCTTAGCGAGATAGATGCAAGTCACTACGGCAGTTCAATTGCCATTTTAACCGGTGATATCCAGCATGGCTGGGGAATCAGCATGATGGCTGAACTATCAACAGAGAAGGGTCTTGATGCAAATGTTACTCTTGATCTTATAAATGAGTTAGACACTCGTGTGCTAAATACTTTGGTTGAGGGTGAAGTTCTCGACATTCAATATGCACATCTTGATATTGAATCTCTATCCCCGGAAAAAATTGAGAAAATGCTTTGGAAAAAAACCGGCGCATTATACGAATTCTGTGGTAGGGCAGGGGCAATGATTGGATTACAGACTCGAGACGATCCTAAGGTTGATGCTGTTGCCAACTTCGCAACATTATGTGGAACTGCATTTCAGCTGCAAGATGATATTCTGGGAATTGTTGGAAAAGAAAAATCTCTGGGTAAACCAGTTGGCTCAGATTTACGAGAGGGGAAAAGAACTCTCGTGTTGTATCGGGCATACCACAACGCTAATCCAGCACAACAACAAAAATTTATGCACGTTTTGGGAAATCCGAATGCTTCAAATGATGAAGTTGTAGAGATAATTAATTTGATGAGAGACCTCGGAGGGGTTGATTGGGTCAAAAACCGTGCGACGAAGTTGATTGAGGATGCGAGAACACATCTTGATATTCTGCCCGAAAGTAAATACAAAGATCTCCTGTGGCAATGGTCAGAATTCATGATAAATCGCGAATTCTAAAAACAAAAACCTAAAGCAATACTAATGATAAAGTCAGAAATTAGAATTCTCAATAAACTTGGTTTGCATGCAAGACCAGCATCAAAATTGGTCAAAATTATCTCAATGAGCAATTCGGACGTTACATTGACTAAAGGCGGTCAGCGTGTTAATGCAAAGAGTATCCTCGGAGTTCTTCTTTTACAAGCAGAGTGTAATTCCATTGTGAAGCTAGAAATAAAGGGTCCGGATGAAGATCAACTCTTACAGCAGATTACCGATCTTGTTAACAGTAAATTTGGTGAGGAATAGTTATTAGATTAATCATTAAGTGGTTTGAAACTCAAACTATCAGGATGCAAAAAGCATGTCCAAACTGAGAATAGGCAAACATCTCAGTGAAAGTAGTATTACCGAGATCCTCGACCTCTTGTTGAATGATGACAAAGATTTTTTAATCTCTTTGTTCAGAGATTACATCAGTTCCACAGCTGAAAGAGTAATATCTTTGAGGGAGGATTTTGCCGCCTCAGATTTTGAAAGTATCTCCCTTACATCTCATGCTCACTCTGGATCAAGCGGCATAATCGGGGCTCACGTGATGCAGAGGTTATGTCACAGAATTGAGAGAAAGATTAAGGATGATACAAATGACGAGCTTCAAGAACTAATCGTATCATTTGCCCAAATCGCCTCCGAGACTGAAAAAGACCTTAAAATAGTTATCGAGTATCTCGAGAACTTCCATTAAGTTCCATAAAACTTTTACCATTCGTTAGAAATATACAGAAATCCTCCCGGTTACAGAGTAACTGCCTGAAGTAAACTGACCTTCAGCATCACCTAATGATGCCGCACCAAAAATCGTCATATCGGCATTTTGCGAAATTGAAACATCGACTCTGGGATTTAAAAAGTAACTGCCATCATTACCTCCGAAAATAAACAAGCTCCCCTCAGCCAATTCCAAAAATGACTGTTTAATCCCAACCATATATCGATACCGGCTTATCGGTTCACCAAATTGAATATACTCCATCCAGTCCCTGGCGGTGTAAGAGTCCGAATTTTGAGAACGTTCATCATACATACCCTCAAACATTAAATACAGACCGTTCTCGAGAGTATAATCAAATCCAGTGACTATTCTCGAAAAGTTACTTTCTACTTCCATCAAATTGAAGTTCCCTTCCATCCAAACGCCCATTCCGAAAAGAGAACCATTCAAATCCAAACCGAGAGCAGTTCTTTGTTGATTCAATATCTCATACGATTCCGAATCCAGCGAGGTTGAATCTTCAATATGATGGATAGTTAAGCCAATATCATAGCCAATTTTGCTGGCATGTGTTCCCAGTTTCAAGGCATAACCAGAGCTTGAGAGCTTCCTTCCAGGTACAATAATCCCAGAAAGATTTCCTCCAATTCCCCAGTTGTGATCGAGGCGCAGAGCATTGACACCTTCTTTCTCATAGGTTGGATCTAACATATCTTTACGATGAAAGAGATCAGTAGGATTAATTCCATACCCTGAACCCCAGCTTAATTGCTGACGTCCCGCTCGCAACCTCATACCTGAAAATCGCAAGGTCAGATAGGCATTATCAAGAAAAATCCTGTTTTTTTCTACCATAAATTCTGTAGGGATTCCCTTCCGGGTGAGATCCACAATGACCGTTTCCGGAAGATAGGATTTCAGATCATAATTAACATTGAGATGGTGAGAAATGAAGTTGACATTGCCCGTGAAGGTCAGCTCATCTCCTTGTCCTGCATCAATATTCACCCTTAGCTTTGAAGCATTACTTAAGTTATCATAGCCATCTTCAGTGTATTCCTGAAGTAACGTGTTCTCATAGTATCCGGATATTTCAATACAACCACATTTACTGTTCATCGCAAATACAGATATAACTACAACTAAGGCAAGTGTTTGAAACCTGAAATGAAATCTTCTATTTGACATCTCTGTCCAATGCCTCCTTGGTGAATATCCAGCCTTCAGGTTCGGATGCAAAGGTAACTGTTTGATACTGCATTGCTGTTTCCGAACCTTCACGATTATTAAGCATTACAAATTTAAAGGCAATTTTCCGACCCTCAATCTCTCTAATATCACTGAGTACAAGAGTCTTCATCAGACCATCTGAATCGTAGTATTCTATTTTTCGTGACAGTGCATTTTCTCTACATGCCCAAATAAGTAAATGGTCATATGAAGGACCACTCTCAGTTGGTGTTAAGTGCAGCTTCACACAGGAGATGCTCTCAATGTCTTCAAATCCGATTAACTCTGCCGAATAATCTTCTGTCATATTACCCTGTGACATATCCTCATACGAGAAGTCCGATCCCATCACTTTTTGCTTGCGAGTATGTCCGGCAAACTGTCTCGTCACGTCCCGCCGTTTCATGTAATACCAGATTACATCGCCACCCTCCCGCATTAGAATTTTATCTCCCTTAACGCGTGGTGGTGCTGTATATGCCATCAAACTGATGTCACCATTTTCAGCAGACCAGCTCTTCAGTGATAGTGTTCTCTTTGCGCCTGAAGATGTTGTAATGATCTGGTCCACTTCCCCGACCATATGTTGTACTCGTTCGGCATCGTCAATTCTTTTTAACCATCCAGCTCCATCTTCCTGTGCATTTGCAGAAAGAAATAGCAATAGGAGGAGAACGGTACTCGATATTAACCATTTCATTTTGTATCTCCGTTAAATTCTATTTTTCACGTGTAATCAATCTAAGTACTGCCGGCAGGACGAGGATGGTCGCAACGAAACATGCTCCAACGCCCATAAACAGGGCTCTACCAAAGCTTGCCATACCTTCCATTGTATAAAAAGCAATGCTGCCAAATCCTATCATTGTGGTCAGTGATGTAAGCAAGATTGCTCTGCCGACAAAGCTAAAACTTCGACGAATTCTGTCCGCTGCTTTTCCTCTTTCCTGGCGGAACCGGTGAAGTGCGTGAATGCCGTCATCAATACCTATCCCCAAAATAACAGGAACGGCAATCAAGTTCAGATAATTATATTTCTCTCCGATTAAATACATTAGCCCGACCATCAGTAATGCCCCACACACAAGCGGAATGAGTGCTAATAGTCCAAATGGTCCCCTGAAATGGATTAAAACGATCAGGACAATAACCAACAATGCCAGAAATGCCGCCTTTTTCCCATCAGAGAGTATTGAAGAGAACATTATCAGGATCAGCTGTTCAGAACCACAAACCTTTTCTGAGACAGATGTAGTTTGAGCCGCAAAAGCATCCAGTTCAGGTTTATCCCAGAGACCTTGCCTGGGTATAATATGAACGAGGTATCCTTCACCTTTTCGGGGCAAATGGGTATTCCTGATGGTTTCGGGTAAATCCTCAATTTTGATTTGTTTCGGATTCGCCATGCTATAGACGTTGTCATACATCCTTTTGCGCCATCCTGATGCTAAATTCGCAAGCGTAGAAGGGGATATGTCTGACTTCAGAATCCTAACTAATCTTGGCAAAATAGCACTCCTATCGACCTCGCCCGTTTCAGTTTGAGTACCTGTGATGCCATCAATAACAGTTACAATTCTATCCAACCCGCCTGTATAGGCCAGATTACTGACTAGATCAAGATTATCCCACAGACGGTTAACCTCGATCAGCAATTCCTCCTGGGTTATCGATTCAGGGTCGTTAATGTATTTATCACTCAGCTTTTCTCTGAATTCTTTCAGAACAGGTGCATAATCATTTACACGCTCTTTTGGGGGTAAATAGTCACTAATTGAAGCTACATCTCCCACCAGAGGCTGTTTCTTGAATTTCTCTTTCAGGTCACGGCACTCTTCTACTGAATTCCCAACAATCCATGCAGCATGGTCGGACAACCCGAACCGTTTCGGAATCTCCCGCTGTAGATCTACAGATTTTAGTCCCTTGGGCTCGAGGTTTAGAAAATCATATTCAAAATCAATATGTTGCTTTGCCCATAATGAAAACACAATCAAAATCACTGTAATCCCAAGATAGAGAAAAGGATGATTCCATCCGGAAACTGCAATCTTGCCGAGAATGGGAAGCTCACCTCTGGGCATAGCGTTTTTCCGAGGACTACCCAATTTGTGATCAGTCTTTTTCCCCTTAATCATTCCAAACGTAAGCAACATCACTAAAAACCTGAACACACCTTTCATAAATATGGTTGATGGTTCCCGAATAATTAAAAGTGATGGAAGTACAAGGAAAATAGCAATCAGGGTCAGTATAACGCCTCCACCAGCGGCTACTCCAAATTCATAAACACCCTGAGTATCTCCTATAAGCAAAGTCAGGAACGCTGCTGCTGAAGTCAAACCTCCTGTTGTCACTGCCATTCCCGTGTCTTCGAGGGTAATAATCATCGCGTCGAGATTCGATTTGCCATTAGCCATCTCTTCATTAAAGCGGCTGATCATATGTATTGAGAAGTCTATCCCTAACCCAATAAGAACAATCATAATCATTGAAGTGAAGAGGTTCAGGGAACCAAAACAAATTGACAATAATCCCATTGTCCAAAAAGAACCGATCAGCAATGGTAACAGTGCAATAACAGGCAGTGCCCAGCTCCGGAACGAACGTGCGAGCAGAAGATATATAAGTACAAGAGCTGCAAGCGAGAGGAGAATTGTATAGAACCCAATGCTGTTCATCTCGTCCATACCAACCCTGGCAAAGCCTGTAACTCCAATGTCCACATTAGCAAAAAGTGGTCTTATTTTTGATAATAGTTCCTCAGTTTCGACCGCAGACTCCAGCATTCCCTCAACTTCCAACATGCTTGCAACCGGATCACAAACAATCAACAACATTTTTCGATCAAGCGAGAGCATATAAGGTTCGCCAATCGAAAATGCATCCACGGCATCTTCAACTGCATCTGCATTTGGTTTGGTTTCGAGATTGTCGGCTAAAATCTCAAGTGAACGATACAAACCAAACAGACTGCGGGCGATATTTACCTCATCCCGTTTCAGATTAGATTCGCTATCGGTGTACTCTCCCTCGTAATCATCATTCATTCCACGCAACGTCCCTAATAATCCTGGGTCGGAACTTGATTTCAGCATCCGTTTAAATTCATTTGGTTTTAACAGCTTAAAACCGTTTTGCCTGATAAACTCACTCGGCATTCGTCCCTGAACGTTGTGCATTGACTCAAGTTCGCGAAGGAGGGGCTCAAGTGTATCAGCCAGAGTTATGATGCGCTCATAGTCACCCTCAAGTGCGACCACAATCCCACCTGCATTTCCAAATCTTTCTTGGACATCTCGATAGGATTTGACGACCGGATCATTAGGCGGAAGAGTGTCAGACCAGTTCATTCTCATCTCCAATCCAGAGGCGAGAATGATGGATATGAGAGATATAATCCCAGGAATAAGCAACATCAACCAGGGATGTTGAATAGATAGTTTTGCCATCTTGACTGCAAAATTATGTTTAGTCATGAACTTTCCCAAATTAAATTTGTAACAGGCAGTTATCTAATCTGTAACCGTTATAAAAAACTAGTAAAAACAGTTCACTCATTGTCATGGTTTTAATGGCCAGAAAATCGGTAAAAACACCATTAACACCACTAACACGATTAATGTTAGTGGGAAACCTAACTTTATATAATCCTTAAAACGATACCCTCCAGGTCCCATAACCAAAACATTTGCCGGATGGGATATTGGAGAGGTGAAGCTGGATGAAGCAGCTAAGGCTACCCCCATCATTAAAGCGTGTGGAGAAATCCCGAAAACTGTTGCAGTTTTTAAAGTTATTGGAACCATCAGAACAACAAGCGCAGCAGTTGGAATTATGCTAGTCGCTATTAAAGTGATCAGTAACAAACTGAATAATACTGCATGCGGACCAAACGGTCCCATTATGTTCAATACCGATTCAGCGATGAGACCGGCAGCTCCTGATCTCTCCAGAGCAATGCCTAATGGTAACATTCCCGCAATTAGGAAAACGGCTTTCCATTCGATGTAACGATAAGCCTCTTCCATTGTCAAACACTTGGTCAGAACCATCAATGCCGCCCCGATAACAACGGCTATATAAATGGGAATCCAGCCAAGAATGACAGGAAACAGTACCGCAGCCATAATCCCAACGGCAAATTTTGCCTTCTCCTTTCTTGGAACCTCTTGCGCAGTTTCAGTTAATACCAAAAAATCTGGCTCCTGACCCAATACCAAAAGACCTTTCCAGTTTCCGTGTAATAAAATCACATCCCCAAACTCAATCGACATATCCCTTAGATTTGATCGATATGCTTTACCTTTACGCAAGATCGCAAGCACTGCCAGTCCGTACTTTTTACGAAAATTATGCTGCCTGAGTGTAAGTCCGGCAAGCACTGAGTGCGGAGAGAGCATCACTTCCACAATTCCAACGTGATCATTTTCAAGATCTGCCGGATCAATTACAAAGGACTGGTCCTCGGTAAAAAATGAATCTGGATCATGTTCGAGCATTAGAGATATCATATCCATAGAACCTAACACCACCAAAACATCTTCTGATTCAAAGCGATCTTTGCAGTTTGGAATAACATAGCTGTCATCTTTGCGCCTGATACATAGAACTTGGACGTCAATCGCTTCTCCCAGTCGACACTCACCAAGACTTAAGCCGATAAGCTTTGACAACTCAGGAACTTTAAGAACATGAGCTCGACTGGCGAGTGGATATTTGTTCAATAGATATACTGGATTTGATGCATTTAAAACTAAAAAGTTTTTGTTGTTTTGGAATTCTCTGACATGTGCAATTGAACCTTGAATAAGGAGCGTATCATCTCGTTTAATTTTTTTATTTCTAAGATCTTCAGTTGTAAAACCTTTTGCATGTTTAATTGCCAGAACATTTAGACCAAATTTATTTCTAAAATCAATGTTTGAGAGCCTCTGACCGATATATTCTGAAATCGTACTGGGGCTAATCTCAGCAAGCTGCATTTCGCAATTAAGCAACTCCTCAATGGATTGTTTATCAGACTCTAACTCCATCTGCTCACAATAATTAATTTCAATCGCCTGCTTAGGACTCCCACATACGATTAGTTTGTCTTCTGCCTTGATAACCTCTGTCGAATCAGGAGCTAATATGGCTGTATCACCTCGGTTAATTCCTACAACATTTAACCCGAATCCCGAGCCGAGGCGGCTTTTGGTAAGTGTTTTATTTACAAATGGTGATTTAGCAGGAATCCTGATCAGAGCCAGCTGTTTATCAAGCTCATATTGGGATAGAAAATCATTGTTTAACAGATTTGAATCAAGGGCTCTACTTTTTCTGGGCAGCATCTTAATGCCTACAAAACTGACAAAAGCAATCCCCGAAAACATAATGATAAGACCAATAGGCGCAAAGTCGAACATTCCGAAAGGGGTGAGGTTATTCTGACGCATGGCCTCAGTTGCAAGGATGTTTGGGGGAGTACCAATCATCGTTGTCAACCCGCCAAGCAGAGATCCAAAAGCCAGTGGCATTAACAGGATTGAAGGTGAGTGTTTTGTTTTTCTGGCCAAATCCATAACCACAGGAAGCATCAATGCCGCAACAGCAATGTTGTTCATAAATGCGGAGAGGACCCCGGCCAGACTCATGATCATTGCAACTAAATACGGTAACTTGAATCCGGCAACCTTCAGCAGATAGCGTCCAAGTATATTTGCGATCCCAGTTCGAGTCAGACCGCCACTGAGTATAAATACCGCCCAAATTGTTACGACTGCCGGATTGCTGAACCCACTCAATGCTTCTATCGGACTGATAATTCCGGTCAGAGCAATCGCGCCCAAAACAAGTAATGCTATGACTTCTAACTCTATCCACTCAGTCACCAGTAACACAATTACTGCTGCCAGAATCGAAAAGACTAAAATAATTTCATTTGAAATTACAAATTCCATTCCAAACCTTTAAAAATTGGTATTTCATCAAACATCAACTAGATTTACTGTCTCGATCTCGTTTCGCTAATCCATTCAGAATGAATTTCTTAACATCTCCAGCAAGTGCCTGGTCCTCCGCAGCACCCGCTTTACCGGTAATCATCGGCAATAAAACATACATACTATCCAGAATGGCATAGATAATCCAAACAGCAGCATCAGGATCGATTTTCCTGAAGTCACCCGTGTTAACACCATTTTCAACAATCTCCATCAGAGTTGAAAAAATTGGTGAATTCGGTTGATGGTAAATTATCCAACCGAATTTTTCCATTACTTCAGGATCTTCAAGTATCAGTTTAAATATTGGTCGAATTGCGAGAGAAGTAGCATAAAAATCTATAAAAGCCTTAACCTGATCAGAGGGACTTGATTGCTCAGGTAATTTATGCTTCCAGGATTTCATCTCGGTTTCAGTAATAAAGAGAAGCAATCGTGCAAAGAAATCCGCTTTATCTTTGAAAAGGTCGTAGAAGGTCGGTTTGGATAAACTTGTGGAAGAACAGATTTCCATTATTGTAGTTTTCTTATAACCATGTCTCTCAAACAATCCCTCTGCTGAATTGAAAAACCTGATTTGATTGTTTTCCTGAGCTTCAGTCAACTCTCTCGAATCACTCATTCGGCTTGCCCTGTTTATCATTTTACGTTTATCGTCAATACGTAAGATAATCCCTCAACAGCTAAATGTCAATACATTTCTTTACCTTTTTACGAAAATGGTAAAACAGTAATATCCTTGACAACACAACTTAGAAGTCATTTCGCCAAGGGACTGATTTCTTAAGGGCTTTAAGTTCATTAAGATAAGATAGCTCAATAAATTGACCCTTCTGCGAAAACAAACAATTACTTCACTAGTACGAAATTACTTCTAAGCAACAGTTTAATCTGCAAAATTGACACTGAATCTCTCAGAACGGTAGAAAACCTAAAAATTATTGTGTAGATTTGATAATCGTAATTCAGGAAAGTTTAATATTCATCACCTGAAAAGATGAAAAGTCCGTATTTTACACAGAATTCTATTCAAGATCAGAGCCTGGAGTTTCTAAGAGATTTTAGACACCCAAACAGGTGCATAAACATAAATCTTTTAGAAGGCAGGACCGCTCTGCTGATTCTGGATATGCAGCGATATTTTCTGGATCCCACATCTCATGCGTTCATCCCCAGTGCCCCCGCAATTATACCCGGTTTAATCAGATTGATTAAGAGCTTCATTAGATCCGAACGCCCGGTTGTATTGACTCAGCATATCAACACTGAGGCAAATGCCGGGATGTTAAACGTCTGGTGGTCGGATGTAATCAAGGAAAGTAGCTCATTGAGTGGAATTGTCCCTGAGCTCAAAACGAAACCGGTAAAGATTATAATTAAACCACAGTACGATGCTTTCTACAACACCGAACTTGACAAATACCTGAAGGGCATGGGTACGGAGCAGGTAATTATCTGTGGCGTAATGACACACCTATGCTGTGAAACTACCGCACGTTCTTCGTTTGTTCATGGCTACAATGTGGTTTTTCCGGTGGACGGTTCGGCGACATATGATATCGAGTTTCACAGAGCCACATTGAGAAATCTCTCGCATGGTTTTGCATCTTTAACATCAATAAATGAATTGTGCGAGTTGTTGGATTAATGAAATTTTTTGATACCGCCATCATCGGAGCCGGTCCGGCTGGTATTGCAGCAGCAATTCAACTCCAACGATTTGGAATTAGTACCGTTATTTTTGAGAAGGACAAAATCGGCGGACTGCTTCGAAACGCCAATTTAGTAGAGAACTATCTGGGCTTTCCATCTGGAATCACCGGCAAGCAGTTGACCCGATTAATGGAAAAACATTTAAATTCGGTAAACTCTACCGTTCATAGTGAAACCGTTGAAGATGTTGAGTACATCAACTCGAAATTTGTTATAAAAACATCTCGCTCATACCTGAGTAAAACACTCATAATTGCAACGGGGACTGACGCGAAACCATCTTCTGTTTCGGGTTTTGATCCTTCAACCGAACCCATGATAATCACAGAAGTTCACCAGATTGAAGATTGCGAAAATCGCAGAATAGCAGTTATTGGTGCTGGGGATGCTGCCTTCGATTATGCTCTAAATCTTGCCAGAAAAAACTGGGTTACGATCAATAATAGAAGCAGTCGAAGATTGTGCCTGCCTTTGCTTTGGACTCGAGTTGGAGATAAGGTGAATATTGAATATCGCGAAAATTGCACAATTCAGAGCACAAAACTGAAAAATGATCAACTTCAATTGAATTGGAATAGAGATGGTGTTGAATTCAACGAGATTGTGGATTATCTTGTTTTGGCTATCGGACGGAAACCAAATCTGAGCTTCATTAGCAAGGATTTATCCCTGAAAATTAGTGATCTTGAAGAAAAAGGATTGCTACACTTCATCGGTGATGTCAGGAACGGCATTTTCCGACAGGCATCAATAGCAGCAGGGCAGGGGATACACGCAGCAATGGCACTGCATCTAACACTTAACAGGAAAGGTTAGTGAAAGTAATTTCAAAATTGGGTGACGAGAAAATCGCAACGGTTTTCATTGCCCAGACTGAAGATAAACAAAAGATTGAATTCGTAGAGTCCGTTGAACCACCGATATCTCGTGAAGAGAAGTGGGTTAATATTGTCTCCACTCTTTTTGGTTGCCCGGTGGGCTGCAATATGTGCGATGCCGGTTCTGGATATTCAGGAAAGCTAACTGTAGAACAAATACTTTTCCAGATAGATTATCTAGTTCAGCATAGATATCCTGATCTCAACATTCCAGCGAAAAAGTGGAAAATACAATTTGCTCGGATGGGAGAACCCGCTTTGAATCCGGCAGTTCTGGAAGTCCTACGGTGTTTACCGGATCGTTATAGTGCACCTGGTCTAATGCCATCCATCTCAACCATCGCTCCTCGAGGAGTTCAAAACTTCTTTGATGAACTTGTTGAAATTCACAGCAACCTGTTCATCGGACATTTTCAATTCCAATTCTCGGTACATAGTACAGATCCAGTTCAGCGCAAACAGCTGATACCTGCCAGAACCTGGGATCTAACCGAAATGGCGGATTATGGTGAGAGGTTCTTCACTCCCAGAGACAGAAAGATTGCTCTGAACTTTGCCCTGATGGAAGGTGTTACTGTTGATCCCAAAGTGCTGCGGGATCATTTTAATCCTGAAATGTTCATAATCAAACTGACTCCGCTGAATCCAACTTTTCGAGCAGGTGAAAACAACCTGCTCTCGTCTTTCATGAAGCCAGAACACCGTGACAAGCTGGTGAAAGAACTTAAAGCTCATGGTTTCGAGGTAATTGTAAGCCTCGGTGAACTTGAGGAAAATGCGATTGGTAGTAATTGCGGTCAATACGTGTCAGCAATGGAAAACAGAATTATCGAAGAACCCGAAGCTTATTCTTACGAAAAAGAAGAACTTGTCGCTTGCGAATTAATCAATGAGTAACCGTTTTATCATTCTCGATCGTGACGGAACGGTCATCGTTGACAAGCATTATCTAGACAATCCCGATGGAGTCGAATTACTACCCGGAGCTGTGCAGGGTCTGCGAAAAATGATTGATGCGGGTTATTCACTAATCTTCGTATCTAACCAGTCTGGGATAGGAAGAGGTCTGTTTGATGTTGCTACGCTTGATGCAATTAATCAGCGAATGACCAATATTCTCGAACAAGAAGGCATCTCCCACAAAGGTATCTATTACTGCCCCCACACACCCGAAGAAAATTGCTCCTGTCGTAAACCACGCACTGCTCTCGTAATAAACGCAATTGCCGAACACGGATTCCAACCTGAAGAATCATGGGTAATAGGAGACAAAGCCGCTGACATCAATCTGGGAAAAGCAGTTAACGCCAGAAGCATTTTAGTTCTGACTGGAAAAGGAACTAAGACCAACGAAGAAAATTTGGTGTCCGCTGACTACGAAGCAAATAATTTGACGGATGCCGCTGATTTCATAATTCAAACCGACAATAAGTGATCTATGGGTATTCTATACGTAATTGCAACCCCGATTGGCAATATGGAAGACATTACTCTTCGGGCAATTCGCATTCTCGGTGAAGCTGATGTCCTGGCAAGTGAGGACACCCGAGTCACAAAGAAAATTTATGCCCGTCATGGCATACATATCCCGCAAATAGTCTTTTCATATCACGAGCATAACGAGCGTTCCGGTGGCAGGCGTATTTTAGAGGCTCTCAATAACAATTCGACCGTAGCCTTAACCAGCGACGGCGGCAGCCCCGGCATCAGCGATCCCGGATATAGAATCATAAATGAGGCAATCGAGACTGGCCATCAGGTAGAAGTAATCCCCGGACCCAGCGCAGTAATCACCGCAATGGTTGCATCCGGCTTCCCCTCATCAAGCTTCACCTTCAAAGGTTTCCCACCCCGAAAACCCGGACCCCGCAAACGCTTCCTCGATATGGACAAAGATCTTCCCCACACGTTAGTAATCTACGAATCCCCTTACCGGGTATCGAAACTTTTAGTAGATGCTCTCGAAGTACTCGGCAACAGAATGGCAGCCGTCTGCAGCGAACTCACAAAGAAATTTGAACGTGTCAGGCGAGGTTCCATCCAGGATTTAATAACCCAATTTCACGGAAAGAAGATCAAGGGTGAAGTGACGATAGTGATAGCCGGAAATCATCCGAAGTTTTTGCGTGATGTTGAGGATGATTCCGAAGACGAGTCGTAGGTCGGGTTCTTAACCCAACGAAAAATTCTCCGTTAAACATACTGTCTGAATAAGATTTCGACCTGCAAAACTGTTTCAATGAATTGTTCGGTATGTTGCAAGATCATTTAACTTATAGATCGGTAAAGCACCTGATAAATTCATCCTTTCTTGTATGTGGATGGGGAAATTCAACTTCTTTCTCCAAATACGGATCCCGTGGAAGCTTATCGAAACGGAACTGGACATTACAAGTTTCACCTACATCCCTCCTAATAAATGATTCATCGTCACTTTCAAGATTATTTGTAAGGAGAGCGCCCCCCAAATGATTGCTGAGCCTTGTAAGCAACCTCCCTTGTTCACGATATGTTGAAATTAACTTAACATTCTTTGCCTTTTCATCATTTATATCGGACTCTTTGTAGGCATTTCTAGCAGAATCTTGTTCGGATGAATCTAAAGCAGGTTCTTGTTCGGATGGATCTAAATTCAACATTTCATTAACATTTTGTTTAGACATCTTAGCAAATATTTTTCCAAGAGGTGAAATCACATAAGATTCGTCGCAAATTTCGATTAATTTCTGTTTAAATTCGGGATGTCGTCCTCCTCTTGATAACGGAACTGGACATGAAGGAGGAGTATTGCGAATGCGAATCCAATTTCCAGCAGTTAGACCAATAAAAATTGATCCTTCAGGAGCACTTTTCTTTATTTCCTGAAGCTCCTGTTCCGTATCCTCACCTGTAATTGCTGAATATATAGGCAAAGGACTTCCTGGTAAGATTTTGCAGGTAACAGCAAGTGGAGAAAATCTATCTGCCGGATTAATTCTTCCGTGTTCCATTAATGCTTCAATACCAGGTAAATTATTCGTAACTATATTGATAGAACCTTCTATTTTTATCCATTCTTCACCTCTTTGATATGCCTTTGCAATCTCAAGGCTTAAATTCCTGAAAAATGGATAAAGGGTTGTACCAGAATCAATGCACAAATAAATATGCGAGATTGTATCATCATTGCTCAATAACCATTTGCATCTGTCCAAAAGTAATAGAGCAAATTTTTGACCTATAAGTTCTTTTTCGTCTCGGAAATGGTTCTTTCGCTCTCCGAAAAGAGTATCAGCATATGGGCCAAGCTTTGTGCGTTCAAGTGCTTCTGTTGCCCAACTACTGTCTCTTCGTAAACGAGCTGCTACATTTTCTGAAAGAGACCGTGACATCTCATTCAGCGTTGCATGTTGTGTATCTAGCCACTCTTTTTTGTTTTCGCGATCATTTTCTTCAGCATTAAATTTTTTCTTTAAGAAATTCAGACGAATAGCTAGCTCGAACCCAATAAAACAAAGCCCTAAAAAACCTAATAGAATTCCAAGTAATCCAACGATATTAGTTTGAAAAAATTCTGACATTTTCACCTCCAGAATAAAAGATAATCTATGTGATTAAGCCTATGTAAATATGCAATTATGCAATTTCCTTCATAACTCTTTATTTACAAATTATTCCTTTGAATTGCAAGGAAAATCATAAATGTTACAAAACAATGAACAATATAAACACCAAATTTTCTATAAAGAAATACAAACATTGTCCGATAAAACATACCCATATAGTTGAAAAATCAATTTCATAGGCAATTCGTATCTCAGATATTTGCTCTCAGGGAGATCTAAAATCCTTTTACTACAATCTTTAACATAAGAATTTTATGCAACCTCCCTGACAACAAAATCTTCAGACTACATGCCACAATTGGACTAATTAAATTTGCCCCTATTTTACAAGCACGACCTTTCGTTCCAACACCTTCAAATTATTCTGTATCCTAATCACATAACTACCAGACGAAACAGGAATCCCGGATGCACTTACTCCGTCCCATACAATTCTGTGGGACCCAGTATTCTGCTGTTGATCGAGCAGACTGATTACTTCGCGACCGTTCATATCGAAGATGTGGACCCGAACGTTTCCCGGGCTGAATAGCCGATAGGGGATAACAGTAGTGCTGTTAAATGGATTAGGATATGCCGGGTCGAGCAGGATGGTTCCAGGGAGTAAGGGAGACCCGTTATCATTATCATCAACTGATGCCGGTAGAGGATCTGAATATGCAAGACCTAATGCAGAGAACGTCAATCCCTCATCAATACCGGTATACAACAGTCTCGGTTTTCCTTCCCATTCAAAATACCGCGCACCGAATATCATATCTTCACCTTCCCAGCCGCCTGCACCACCCGGTACAAGAATTGCCCCGTTCGTCTCCACACCCTCGTATTTCACAAATTCATCACCATCATAAGACAATCTCCCCAGTCTACCGATCATATCAATTGTGGCTCCTGCGTAAAACATTTGGAAGGTCATTGGTTCTACACCTGGAATTACCTCTGGTGCGAGCAAAGCAAAGCCATCGAATTCCTGAGGGTCAAAGCTTCCCATTAACATTTGATCTCGATCAATTTCCCACGCTTCGAAATCCTCTGAAAAAGCTGCAGCGATTACAGGGATATTGAAGTTTCCGGCATTGACCGTTGTAGAAAATGCACATCCCCAGATTTCAGGTGTCGACATAAATAGAGATATCTGAGTAGGGACAAACGTGATCATCTCCTCACCGTCAGGTTCCATATAGTATTCGGGATCGACTTCCCAGTCCAATCCGTTTTCGGATCGAGCCTGCCCAATTACAAATGTTGTATCCTGTTCATCTTCACTGATGTCTCCACCCATAAACATCATCAGATAACCAATACCCGGAACTTCCTTTACATCAATCCCGCCAATAGCGTTTGACATCCATTCATATTCACCAAAAGGTAATACCGGTTCAGGCAGTCTATCCCATGAAAATCCACCATCGAGACTCCATGCATATCCAACTGACCCTAAATTAATCGGTTCGATACCTTGATTTACACCGACGTACCAGCATTGAATTGAATCACCGGTTACGATCAAAGTGGGAGAGATGATCGAATGATCCCACAGGCCATCTTCACCGGCGAAAACCGGATTTTCAGGCTCTTTAAACCACTCATGCTCAGGGCGAATATCTATATAAGTGTAGTACGTTATTTGTTCACCTTCATTATAAGTAATTGTAAATGTAAAGTGAACTCTGCCACGTGATGGTGCATTTTCAGTAATGGTTATTACAAAAGGAGCCTCAGGGTTTCGAAATTCAGTTCGGTCAATATCAGGATAGTTAGCTTCACCCGTTTCTATTTCAACAAAGTCCCCGATGTGCTGGATTTCTGCCGAAATATTTGTTCCCAATGCACGACCGTTATTCCCTATCTGGATGTCCCATTCCAGGGTTTCGCCTAATTCAGGGATACCGTTATCATTTCCAAGTTCGCTATCATCAATAGACTCTGACCTCAAGTAAAGCACAGGAAGATTTGGAGTTGCAATATCAAAGTTGGCAATTACATTTTCTTCTTCAAGCCTGATATTCGATATTTCCACATGAGAAGGTACGTTATCATAATCCAATGAACTTGGAACAGAATGTAATCCGAATGTGGTTCTGTCTCTTTCACCAACCCAATCCGATGAATCCTCAGATAAGCTCGAAAAGCCTGGCCATAAATCACCATTGTCCCCGCGATTGGCATTGAGTAAATTGCGCCGTCCACCCCTTGAAATATCAAGATTTTCAACCGGAAGTCCATTGCGCCAGCCAACGGAAGCCTCTTCGACATCAACAAGTCGATGGCTCTCGTTATTATTATTTGTTCGATTCCTCTGGTCATCATCGATATGTGTGATCAGAAGACCTTCGGGAGCAGCTAGATTTAAATCAATCTGCCTTCGGGTTAATCCAGCATCAAATCCAATTTGACGTCGATTCTCAACAAGATAGTATTCTTGAGATCTGTAATCTCCGTTCCTCCAAAGGCGATAAGCAATGTGATCCGTTTCAACAGGCGGAATCACCACATCCTGCATTGCTTCTGAAACATCCTCAATTTGAATCCAATCAAATTGTTTTTTTGACCATGCAGTCATATGAACCGGGCAGCTACCTGGTGGATCTCCAGGGCGGGTCGCCCAACCACCCCCACTCATTAGTCCCCATTCACCGATACCACCGGATGAGTAATCAGTATCATACAAATCAGGCAAACCGAGGGTGTGACCAAATTCATGGCAGAAAACACCAATGGTTCCGGATTGTGGATTCATATTATATCCTGAAATAGTCACCCCATCCAGATCTACCGGTTCAAACAATTGCCATTTGTGTGACCAGATATACCGGGAACCGATTTCCGTCCTACCATATTCTTCAGCTCCTGGACCGGCATGAACAAACGCCATAGCATCAACAATACCGTCACCATCATTATCATAATTTGAAAAATCTACATCTTCATCTGCGAGGGCAATAATATCCTCGACTAAACGCTGTGAATTATTGGGGTAGTCCATCCCCGTTCCATAGTCAGAACCAACGTAAAACTCCAGGTTTTCAGGAGCTCGGTACCATCTTGTCACAACTCCGGAAACTGTAAAATCGCCTCCAGAAACCTCGGAATAATAATCACGCATTGAACCAGTATAATCGCTTGCTGAACCAGGATAGGCAAAATTGTTCTCAGAGAATAACATCTCTTCAAAATGCTCAACTGTGTACAACTGTTCCTCATTGTCGAAAAACTCATCATCCTGCATATCCCACGGATAATCTTCAAAATCAACCATCAGAATCAGCAGATTCCATTCACCTTCCAATTCGGCATCATCTCGAGCGGGTGAGTACTCTTCCGGTTGATTAACTCCCGGTGCATAATCGGGTTCAGGTCCGCCATCATATGCAGGCATTGATTCAACAGATCCCACTGACATGACAAGAAGAACCGTCATGATCAATCCCAAAATATTCTTTCCCATCGCCATTTCTACCTCTATCTGAATTTGTTTTTTCTTCATTTCGATCGAGCTGTAACTTAATCATACCGAACTTTATCAGTTAAAATCAAGCATTATTCTCACAACGAGTTGAATCTATAAAGTTTCACCGGCTCCAATAAAGAATCTGAGCGGACCTGATGGAGCAAATGCAAAATCTAATCTGAGTACCAATTCTGGTGGCATGACCAAATGCAGCCCAATTCCAATCCCATGCCTTGGTTTATGCCAACCATAAGCAGGATCACCAATTTCTCCAACATCATAGAAGGGTACGATTTCATAGTCCACACGAACAGGTTTAATTATTTTAATCCATTCATGCATGTACACTAATGGAAATGGAGATCTCTTCACTGTTGTAAAATGAAATTGAAGCCGGCCCGACAGCATCCTGCGTCCCCATTCACGCATATAAGGTTGACCGCGGTGATTTCGTTCCCATCCAAGATGCTGCTGAGCCGGAGGGGGTGCTTCAAGTTGGAAAATGCTCCAGATACGAGCATAAATTCTGGTCTTTGAGGTAATAGGTATTGCCCAACCGATTTTTATCTCTGCATCTACATCAAAGCGAGGTAGTTGATAAACATCACCATTCGTTCGTCCAAAGCGCAATGAACCGTCAATTAGTATTCCAGCAATTGGTCTTAGAGAACTTGCTGTCTCGTATTTTGCTCTAACTCCCAGAAGTTGAACGTTTCCTTCACCAAATCTCTCATAACTATCTTCTAAAATCGGATTGTCGTCTTTATCTTTTTGGTCTCGGGCAGAGGATTTTCGTACAATCATGCTCGGGCCAATCTCCCAACTGCCAACTTTCCGAAGAGCTGAAAGTTGTAGCTCATATCTGACCATTAGTGCTTTTGCAATTACTTGAGGATCATTATTCTGGATTGTATAGATGTATTGTGGTGCCTTGGAAATCCAGGACACCTCACTAAAATTCCAATTTAAGTATGTATACTCACCCTGAAGTACACCTCCCTCGATTAAGCTGTTGGTAGAAAAATTAAGAAAAAATAGCAGATACAAGTTCGGTGATCTTGATATTCCACCCCCAACACCATACACAATTCCGAGATCAGTGTTTGCGAAAACATAAGGAGCACCAAGAAATTGTAAATTGTTTAAATCTTGATTTTCTGATGTATCCCCGGCTCGCGAGATAGAGATTGAACTACAAAGTAGCAGAATTGATAAAAAATAGTAATAACTTCGAATCATTGCTGACTGTTTGGATTGACTTTAAAAAGAAACTGGAGTAAAATGTATTTGAATATATCACATTGTTGCTTTTCAAACAACCTACGGAGAAATCATGGCAGACCAGAGACACCGGGAAAGACGTCGTGAAGATCGAAGAAAAATTCAGCTTGGCGTTCAAGATGGCTGGGAAGGTGCTGAACGCAGGAAGATCACAGACCGACGACTAATTGACCCCATATCGGGAAAGCCCAAACCCGCTTTTGATAGATCAACAGCAGGCTTGAAGAAACAACGAGAAATCCTGCGCAGGCAAAAAGAAAGGAAATTATCTGATCACATAAAAAAGCAACGTTCAAAAAAGGATATGTTCTAATCCCGACCCACCTCTTTAAATCACACAATTTTGACCTCACATCTTTTTGATCAGACTTTTCATTTACACTATAGCTCTGGATTGGTATTCTCAAGGTTTCGCCAGAGTATCCCTTATGGTCTGAAAGAAGCAGCCTTTTTGTTTCAGGCTTTTATGTTTCCTCCCAGGACTGTTTTTCTGAATTTCTTAATCATTTTTACAAACTTCTGCTATTTACACGTCGTCATATTTTCAAATGCAAGGAATCTGTATTTTGCTATATAGAATCTTTGCGGGTTTGTATTGTTAATCCAAAACCTGTAAAAGTGTGATTGGAACTAAGAAGTTTTCCCAAAACTAAGGATAAGGAAATGCAGATAAAAAGTAAAGGACGTGTACTGGCGACTCTGATTATTGCATTTGCAATTTCATTTTCCGTCTCACATGCATCTGGTTGTGGAAGTTGTACAACTGCTAAGGCTTCCGCCAATTCAACTGAACTCAATAAAAACGGAAATGTTTGGGCTACACTAAATGGTGAAGAGTACTTCACCTGTCCCGTTATGAAGTCCGAAATGAAGGTTGCGGATGCAACGAGTTTTTCTGTAGTTGATGGTGAAAAATTCTACCATTGCTGCCCGGGTTGTGAGAAACCATTTCAGTCAAATCCTGTATCTTTCTTAAAAGAAATTAACCTGCCGGCAAATGTGACAAAGATTGATACAGATGGAAATAAACATTTCCGTGATCCGGTAAGTGGTGTAGAAATGGAAGTGAATGATCAGACTGTATTTGTTGATAGAGATAATTCCCGTTATTTTTTCTCTTCCGCGAAAACAATGGATACGTTTGAAAAATCTCCAGATAGGTTTCTTGGAAAATTAGGAAGCTAGTTCACTTCAAATTCAATGTAAATCAAATCGGGTTTAGGGTTCCGCAGCGCTATTTCTGATTTGACTCCTGGAAAAAAATGTATCAGAGCCTCCATCTGATACATTTTTTTGTTTTAAAAACAATTGCTTTCCAAAAACTATTAAATAACTTGACATTCCTTCTTTATCACGCTAAACTGTTAACACATACATTGTAGCGTGCTACATATTAGTTCGATAAGAAAATGGGTTACCTATGGATAACCATCCAAAAAGAAATCTCGGACACTGGGCTCATCAGATCATGACAGCTTTTCAGTGTGAAGCAAATAAATCTTTGCAAGAATTCGGTATTGGATTTAGCGAAGCTGTTCCATTGATGATTTTATACTT
This sequence comes from Calditrichota bacterium, assembly GCA_018644935.1. Lineage (GTDB taxonomy): Bacteria > Electryoneota > AABM5-125-24 > Hatepunaeales > Hatepunaeaceae > JABGPL01. The sequence goes on from JABGPL010000009.1 coordinate 34,101, forward strand.
CCACGGTCCTGATTCTCTTGTAGAGATTGCAAATCGTTTGAATTTTTCTCACCCGTCAGTTCTTCGTCAGATTGATTCTCTCGAAAAACTCGGCCTTGTTCTGCGAACTCCCCATCCTGAAGATCGTCGAGTTAAAATTGTCAAACTCACGGACCAGGGAAAAAAACTCGCACCAAAGATCATGGAGAAAATTCAAGCCATTAACAAGGCAGCAACCTCAGGAATTAGCGATAATGAAGTAGACCTCCTTTTTACAATGCTTAATAAGATCCTGATAAACTTGTCAGGCGAGAAATGCCAATCCTTAAAAAATGTGGAGAATCATCTGAGATGATAATAATGAATCTAAGATATTTCGCCATTTACCTCCTGATAATCCTGTTTTCAGGGTGCGCTGGTTGGCGCTCATTTCAGGAGGTTGAAACTCCACCAATGCCCGATCAATTCCAGCACAGTGAAACAGTCGATAGATTTGTCGATGAACCCTGGTGGCAGAGTTTTAGTGATGACAACTTGAACTCACTAATGGAAGAGGTCTTTGAATCCAACCTGTCGTTAGAACAGGCATTTGCCCGATTTGACAGATTACATGCAGGATACAAGGCTGCGAATGCAAGTTGGTTCCCAACGTTTAATCTGTCCGCAACATATCAGGACAATGGTTTTGTTGGTGACCCACCTCCTCAGGTTGGAACAATGAGCCCTGATAATTATGATGTCAGACTTTCGACCAGGTATGAAGTTGACTTCTGGGGAAAATTATCTGCAAATCGAAGTGCGGCAAAAGAGGATCTGCTGGCCGGTCAAGCTGATCTTCGGGCTTTTCTGATTTCTCTTTCCGCTCAATCGGTTCGTATGTATTACTCGCTTCTCGAAACAAGCTTACAAATTAACCTTCTCGAAAAGACTATTTCATCTTATGATGGATATTATCAGCTAATTAGAGGCAGATATGAGAGAGGAATAGTTTCATCGCTTGAGGTTTACCAGGCTGAATCCACACTTGCAGGAACAAAGAGCCGTAAAGCTCAACTTGAGATAAGGCAAGCTAACATCCAACATGGCATTGATGTCTTGCTGGGACGTTACCCTCGCTCAAAAGGGCAGATTTCACTTCCCGAACAAATGCCAGTATTTAAACAGGAATTGTCTCCCGGTATTCCAAGTGAAGTTCTAAAACGCAGACCCGATGTGCTGTCAGTATATCACCGTATGCGAGCGGCTGATAAACGAAACGCAGAGGCGGTCGCTGGGCTATTTCCCAGTTTTAGTCTTACCGGAGGAATAGGGGGAAGTGATAATCAACTAAAAGACGCACTTGATCCGGAAGGTATGGTCTGGAACGCTCTTGCAAATCTCACCGCCCCAATTTTTCAAGGTGGCAGACTGCAAGCCAATGTCGACCAATCTGAGGCTGCATTTGTTGAACAAATCGCACGTTATAAGGAAACAATTCTTAATGCCTTACGTGAAGTAGAGGATGCTCTTGTTCGAGTAAATAAACAACAGAGATATGTTGGCGATCTTGAACAACAGGTTTACTCAGCTGAGCAATCTCTAAACGCCGCAACAGACAGCTACTTCAGAGGTTTGATTGATTATGCACAGGTTGTTCTTATTCAGACTACATATTTCAACGCAGCCAGTAACCTGATATCAGCAAAACGAGGATTAATTGACTCACGCATTGACCTTGTGACCGCACTTGGAGGGGATTGGACCAAAGAGTTTATCAATTCAATTTCAGATAAAAAAACTGAGGAAGCGTCATCAAAATGAACTCATCCTGTTTCTTAAAATGTATCCTTAGTTGGAGTAAATAAAATGGAAAAAACTAAAAAATCATTTAAACGATATTTCATGCCGCCTCTGATCCTAATTGTTGGAGTTGCAATTATGGCATCTTTGTCGGCAAGTCGTCAAAAACCCCATCGTGAAAAGCATGTGGTCCCCGGAGTACTCGTTCAGGTACAGGTTGTGAAACCGGAGAGCCGGCAGGTGATTGTGCGAGGACACGGCACAGTTAAGCCCAGACAGGAGATAAATCTATCAGCTCAGGTTTCTGGAAAAATTGAATGGGTAGATTCCAGATTTGCTGCCGGTGGGCAATTCAATTCGGGAGAACCGCTATTCCGAATAGAACAATCTGATTACGAGTTAGGTGTAGAACAGGCACAAGCCCGTGTAGCAGGTGCGGAGTATGGTTTTATGGTTGCAAGTGCCAACAAAGAAATAGCTCGTACAGAATGGGATAACATGCAGAGTGCTCACAGGAAATTAACAGGTAAGGCGGAAAATTCCCAACCCGATGCACTTGTTTTAAGAGAACCCCAGCTAAAACAGGCTGAAGCGGAACTCGCCTCAGCAAATGCCGCATTATCCCTGGCAAAACTGCGACTGGATCGAACTATTTTATATGCACCCTTTAACTGCCGGATAAGACAGGAATCAATTGACAAAGGACAATATTTGAATCCTGGAGTTTCGGTTGCAAGACTATTCTCAACCGATATGGTTGAAATTGATGTTGGTATTCCATTATCTGAAGTAATGTGGTTGGATATTCCTGGAGCAACTGCTGCTGTACATCTACATGTCGATGGCAAAACGTTTATCTGGGATGGAAAGGTTGACCGAAGTGTCGGTGTAATCGGCGAGAAAGAGCGACTGGCTTATGTTGTAGTTCAGGTAAAAGATCCACTGAAAATTCAAGATGATAAAGATATCGAGTTATCAATTGGAACATTTGTCGAGGTTGAGATACGTGGGCATTTCCTCGATAATATTGTTTCTCTGCCTCGTCAGGCTTTAAGAGACGACTCAAATGTCTGGGTCGTTAACGACGAGGGACTATTGAATGTTCGAAAAGTTTCAGTCGAGAGGATGATCCCGGGCGAGGTACTGATTTCGGATGGATTAAATACTGGTGACAAAGTCATCCTGAGTTCAATCATTGGTGGGGCAGAGGGCATGAAGTTGAGGGTGATGCTAAACGGAAAAATTTCTAATCCGGAAAACTCTGGAGATAGCCAATGAAAGGCGCAGTAAAATGGATGGCAGGTAATCACGTCGCAGCAAACATCCTGATGCTCATCCTGATCGTTGGCGGTCTGCTTATGGGAAAGTCCATCAAACAGGAAATATTCCCGGAAATGGACCTCGATATGATCTCAATAACGGTACCATTTCCCGGTGCGAGCCCAACTGAAGTTGAAGAGGGAATTATTCTCCCGGTCGAGAACGCTGTTAGTGCAGTGGAGAACATCAAGCGAGTAAAATCGACAGCGCGCGAGAGTGCAGGAACTGTAATTCTCGAAATTGTTGAGGGTGCCGATGCTCAAAACGTTCTGAACGAAGTTAAGTCGGAAGTTGACCGGATTATCACATTTCCGGAAAATGCTGAAAAACCCGTTGTTTCTCAAGTTACCACAAGGTCTGAAGTAATTACTTTCGCAGTTTTCGGAGATGTAACCGAACGTGCGTTGTTTGAACAAGCCGAGCTGATACGTGATGGATTGCTGGCAAAACCAAACATAACTCAGGCGGAGATTACCGCCGTTCGACCTCCAGAGATTTCAATTGAGATATCTGAGGAGAATCTCCGAAGATATGACCTGACTCTTATCCAGATTGCAGGAATTATCAGACGGGCTTCGTTAGACTTGCCCGGAGGTTCGGTCAAAACCAGTGGTGGTGAAATCCTGATTCGAACCAATGAGAAAAAACATTTCGGTGAAGAGTTCGAATCAGTGGTGATTCTTTCTAAGCCTTCCGGCGAGAAAGTTCTTCTAAGTGATATTGCCACAATAAACGATGGCTTTTTGGAAGCTGATTACCAAAACAGTTTTGATGGCAAACCAGCTGCCATGATTAGTGTTTACCGAATTGGAAAACAGACTCCCAAGTCAATATCGAGAACTGTTCGAGATTACATAGAAGAAAGTTCTGAAAAGATCCCCAGCAGTATGGGGATTGCAGTCTGGGAGGACAAATCTGAAATTCTTACCGGCAGAATGGAGCTTCTCATTAATAATGGTCTCCTCGGAATCATACTCGTACTGATAGTACTGGCATTATTTCTCGAGATCAGGCTTGCTATGTGGGTTGCAGTTGGAATTGCAATTTCCTTCCTGGGTACAATGTTGTTCATGCCGGCTTTCGGTGCCTCGATAAATATGATCTCGCTGTTTGCCTTCCTGATCGTACTGGGTATTGTCGTTGATGATGCCATTATTGTCGGCGAGAATATCTTTGTACACTACAGAGCTGGTAAATCGTTAAAGGAAGCAGCGGTTTCCGGTACTGTCGAAATTATGCGCGCAGTCGTTTTCGCGGTGTTAACCTCAATAGTTGCATTTTCTCCTCTGCTGTTCACTTCCGGTATGATGGGTAAATTTATGGGTGTGATTCCCATAATTGTAATTATTGTTCTACTTTTGTCACTTGTCGAGTCTTTATTCATACTGCCAGCTCATCTATCGGGAAATCTCGTCGCAAGCAAAGCCCCATTCTGGGAAATCATCGAGAAAAAGAGAAGCAAAGTAGATATTTTAGTCAGATGGCTGATTGATAAAACCTATGTAAAAACCCTCAGATGGGTTCAACACAATCGATATACCACTCTGACCATTGCGCTCGCAGTGCTCTTATCCACAGTAGGATTTATAAAAGGTGGATATATTAAGTTCATTATGATGCCGAAAATCGACGCAGATTGGATAACAGTAAATGTTGAGATGTCTCCGGGAACTCCATATCCAGAAACAAAAACAGTCATTGAACAAATACATCAATCCGGCATGGAGCTCATTTCTGAAATCGACCAGAGCCGGGCAGATGGTGAGAGCGACCTCCTCCATATTTATACTGCCATTGGATCTCAGGTTACAGAAACCGGTCCACACATGCGCGGAACTCTTTTCTCCTCGAATATAGGTCAGGTACAAATGAGGTTTAAGAGTGCAGAAGAACGTGAGCTTGATATTCGTGAATTTACAAACAGCTGGCGCGATAAAATCGGACCAATTCCAAACCTTGAACGACTGTCAATTTCAGCTGAGCTTATGGGTGGTGCTCCTGCTATAGACATTCAGCTCGCGCATGACAACTATGAGATTCTCCTGAAAGCGATTGATCGAGTTAAAGATGAGCTTTCCGGGTATGCCGGACTCGAAGAAATCGATGACAGTTACAGTGAAGGTAAGCGGGAATTAAGACTGAAACTTAAACCGGAAGCCGCATTGCTCGGCATTACAGAAACCGATCTTGCGATGCAGGTCCGTGGTGCTTTTTACGGTTCTGAAGCCTTGAGAATCCAGCGTGGCAGGAATGAAGTCAGGGTTATGGTTCGATATCCGGAATACGAGAGACAGGATCTGTCTTCAGTTGAAGAAATGCGTTTCCGGACACCATCCGGTGTAGAAATCCCGTTCGCCCAAGCTGCCTATGTCAGCGAAACCCGCGGTTACTCAGTAGTCAATAGAACCGACAGAAAGCGTGTCATCAATGTCAGGGCAAAGGTAAATACACGGATAGCAAATGCTGAAGAGATTTTAGCTGATTTAACCCCTAGATTACTCGACAAAATGGTGTTAGAATATCCAGGATTATCCTACGATCTTGAGGGGGAAGCAAGAGACCGAAAGGAATCGATGGGCAGCTTGATGCGTGGATTTATACTTGCCATGTTCGTTATATTCGCCCTTCTGGCAATACCATTCAGGAGTTTCACGCAACCCTTTATCGTAATGAGTGCCATTCCATTTGGGATCGTGGGTGCATTAATAGGGCATCTTGTGTTAGGGTATGACCTGAGTATGATCTCGATATTTGGAATTGTCGCACTTGCGGGAATTGTGGTGAATGATTCGCTGGTGATGATAGATTTCATCAACCGCAATAAAGAGGAAGGACTCACTGTCAGGGAAGCAATCATAGAATCCGGCAAACGTCGTTTCAGACCAATTATCCTGACATCTCTGACGACATTCTTCGGCTTAATGCCAATGATGCTCGAGCGATCCATACAGGCAAAATTCCTCGTCCCAATGGCGATCAGCCTCGGCTTCGGAGTGCTGTTTGCAACGGTAATCACCCTTGTCTTGATCCCCGCATTGTATTTGATTCTGGAAGATATTACCGATCTTTTCAGGGGAAAGAAGGACATAGAGCAAACATAGAACAGTAGGTCGAACATTCCTGTTCGACATCAGTCACTTGCCATGTTTCGCTCGCATAGCAGGACAGATCATTAGATCAAAGTGCTGGCAGACGCCCCCGTCTGCCAGATTCATCACGCTAATAAAAACCCTCATCAGCCAACCCCGGTAGAACAAGCAGTTGATCTTTAAATAACAGTGGCACGGTCCGTCGTGATTGGGAGAAGAAACTCCATATTAAACAACTCCTCTTAAATAGACAAAGCTACCCTTTCGAGCTGACCGTGAGAATTCACTTCAATTTCATCTCGGATATATCCTGCCCCCTCCCCACCTCTCAGGATACAACATACTGGTTTGGCAATATTTGTAATCCACACCCACTACTGCAATCAAGCCATTTGAAACAGTATATCAGACCTACATCGGAATGAAATTTCTCCATTTCTCAGGGTCTTCCATTCGTCTTTGAAAATATTTGTAATCCACTCCCCACTGCTTCAACCATCTCCACTGAACACTTGTTCTTTCAGATGAATCAGCAACCAAAGTATCAAGGTTGTTATCGAGGATATTCAGAAGTGAGTCCAGTGCGATTAGTGCATTTGTTGTGTCAGTCTGAGCAGCGTGCCCGTGATAATCCAATGCCCAACCAATTATTGATCTTGAGTTACGATCTAAAATGCTATCTACATAGGTATTAAACAATGTGTACTCGTGTCTATAAAAAGCATTATATGCATTATTTGAATAACTGTTTAGAGTATCAAGCAGGTGTTGCCCCTTAGAGATCGTAAAACAATTATACGGTGTGCTTAGACAGAGATGGATATCAGATGGTTTATAGGCTGTAGGTTTTAGAATCACTCGATACTTACCCGGTGAAACTCCCCATAAACTATATATCAAGCCATATCTTCCCCCTCGTCCAAGTTTAAGCGTCTCGAGTGTATAAAGCGTGTCCGGCTTCGACCTTATCTCGTTGTTACTCATCGCAATCCAATGCTCAAAACGATAATCGAAAACAGATGTATCCGCAATTGGAGAAGCGGTGAATACATCGACATAGGGATCATATAGCTCGGGTATGAACCATGTTTCGGGCGTTGCAGATCCCAATGCGTAATCAGTATCCGTCCGGTTGTCAAAATAAACCCTCACTTTGGCAGTATCATTAATCCCTACCGCGTTGCCCGAATGGTAGGGATATCCAATTAAAGGATAAGGACTGTAAACAACCCATTTAACATTAAAACTGTCGGGAAGCCAGTAGCCAAGTTTATAATTGCCTGAGTTTTCTTCCCTATCCCAGCACCCGGGCCAATAATTCCGATTAGAAATGGATTGAGCAAAGATTAGGGTTAGTGTCGCAGTAATCGCAACTAAAATGTAGATTAGTTTTCGCATGATTACTTATCCTTTATTGTAATTTTATTTTTTGCCGAGTCACAAAGGCAAATCCGGTCAGTGTGACAATCGAAATCAAAACGGTGGCCACCTATAGTTATCCGGGTAAAGCATACACCCTTGGTAATATCGGTAATCCACACCCCACTGTTGCAGCCAAGCCTTTTCAATCTCTGATTGCTCTGAGCTGTCGGCTATTAGAGTATCCAGACTGTTCTCGAGTATATTCAGGAGTGAATCCAAGGCCTTTAATGCACTTGTTGTATCAGCCTGTGCGGCATGCCCGTGATATTCTAATGCCCAACCTGTGACAGATCTCGAATTAATATCAAAAATACTATCTCCAAAACAGTCAAATAGAGTGTATTGGTGTCTTAGGAGAGCATTGTATGCATTGTTGGAATAACTGTTTAATGTATCAAGCAGGTGTTGTGCCTTGGAAAATGTAAAACAATTATAAGGTGAGTTCAGAACCAACACAATGTTGGCTGGCTTAGAGACGGTGGGCTTAAGGATCACACGATATTTCCCGGGGTAAACACCCCAAATGCTAATGACCATACCATATCGAGTTCCCCTCCGGAGTGCAAGCGTCGCGGGAGTATATAATGTGTCCGGTTTGGATGTAATCTCGTCGTTGTGCATAGTGATCCAATGCTCAAAGCGATAATCGAACACAGATGTATCTGCAATTGGGGAAGCAGTGAACACATCGACATTGGGATCATAAAGCTCTGGAATAAACCATTCATCAGGGTTTGCCGATGCAACTGGGAAATCAGAAGCAGTCCTGTTATCGAAATATACCCTCACTTTTGCAGTGTCGTTAATCCCCACGGTGTTGCCCGAATAGTAGGGATAGCCTATTGCCGGATAAGAACTATATACAATCCAATTAACGCTGAAAGTATCGGGATGCCAATATCCAAGTTTAAACCTGCCGGAGTTCTCGGTACTTTGCCATATTCCAGGCCAATAAATCCGATCAGTAAATGAAGGAGGATCTTGAGCAAATACATAAAATATTGCCGATAAGATTAAAACCGAAACATAGATTATCTTTTTCATGTTACTTATCCTTTATTGTGATTTGGTTTTTTGCTGCTTGACCATATTGTGGATCAAAATACTGGGGCGTAAGACGATACCTATTGCCCTGAGTCGGGTCATAGTAAAACATACCCATTAGAGTTGGAATATTTGTGCCTGCGGCTTGATTGTAACCTTCAGCCATCCCAATATTATGCCCGAACTCATGAGCAATTGTTTTCTTAATAACTTTTTCCCTGTCTTGGTCCCAGATGGAATCTGGTTGTGTGTCATAGAATGTTATATTTGTTAAACTGTCTATCTTGTCAGTCCGAACTACGCATTGGAAAACTTTATTTGGGGTTCTCACGCCTGAGTATCTTAGTACATAACCTAAACTACCTCTGGATAAATTAGCTCCCCCTGTGTACATCGGCCAAAATGCAACCGCATTTTGATTTGGTCCATTCGCTGGACAGCTTGTGATTCCTTTGTTTGGATCGAGAAACGATCCTTCGGATGAATAGTATGGAAAGTATGCAACCACTTTATTATAATTTATGGTACGTTTGAGTCTCAGTTCTATTGAACTCGAAGTGTCAACCTCCGGGATGTATTCCACGATAAAAGCCATCGTATCCATGAGAGCATCGATATATCCGGGAGCTTCATCTTGTATCTCAACTCCTGGAATAAAGTGAACCATAACGTTCTTGAGAAATGGATTCGTTCTTATGTGTTTATCGGAAGCGTAGTAACCATTTTGATCTCCAGCCGTGAGAAATCCTCGGTATTCCTCCCAGTTGCAGAAACCATCACCGTTAATATCTCTCCCTTTCGGATCATCTTCCTGATCAGTATATGCTGCCAATCCCTCAGCACCTCCTTGATAGAAAGGCACAAAATCGCGGATTTTCTGGTCACCAGATCCAACACCATTTACTCTCTCTTCCCAATAATCAGCCATAAAGTCCCCCCAGTCATATCCTGTAAACAATTGGCCATCGTCATCTCTGGGGACAGATACAGTCCAGACTTTTTGACCGAATGCAGTGGTGCGCGATTCCATCAGGTCCTTCCAGGTTTGACCTGTAACGGGAGAAACTACAGCCTTTGCACCGTAATCGTGTGCTTTCAACCATAATATGTCTCGAACAGTATCACTGACAGTGAATTCAAGCTCTTTTACCAATGTGTATCCTCTTCTGGAACCAGTTACACCACCATCTTCCCTGTTGGTATCATAAATGATGACCTCCTCGTACAGCTCTGTAGAATCCACCGTCATATCGAAATGTGTTCCGTTGTATAAAGGCGCGGGATAAGGTGCATCAACAGGGTAATTCATACACTCACCCTGCCAGGTCGAGATTCGAAAAATGTTATAACGGACAATGGCAATAGCCGGAATTTCAGTGCGAACGAACGTGAAAGCTAAACCAATCCATGAATCGGGTTCAGGAATCCAATCATTTCCGGAGGTTCTATCAAAACGGATCAGGGAATCAAAGGTACATTTTGCCCATCCCGGTGGTTCTTCACCGGGTGGTGGTGACGTACCACCTGCGTCAAATAAACCTACCTCCGAATCCATACCACTCTCACCTTCCATATATTCTTCCAGGGTATCGTAATAGGTAGGATCTTCGCCCTGAATGGCACTGGAAATAGCAATGTTAGTTGCAGTAATCACATCACCATCTCTTTCGTAATCCATGCTGAGAAAGTTATCTGCTACCCAATGTACTTCTAACAGATAGTTTGGAGGAAGTCTCGCCCATATTTCGTAACTGTGGTTGACTTTAGTCTCTTCAATCCAATAGGTAGGAAAGGGTGGGTTGGACCAATACTCCTGCCATCTGTACCATAATACATCGCAACCGTACACCTCTGTACTATCCTCTTCCCGTCGCTCATAGGTGACATATTCCGGAGAGAGAACTGCCGGAATACAACACCACTTGTCGTCCGCTCCATTATATCCAAAAAGTGCGAAAGTAGGACCACCGAATGTTGCTGTGCTTAGATCATTCATGGCAGCTCCAAAACCATTAACCTCTATCTCACCACGATTGGGACGCTGATCAAAGGCTGAATAGAATTGATAGACGATTTGAAAATTGTCCATAAACGACAGATTATACATCATACCATCAAACCAGCTTTCCTGCCAATTGATTCCTAGACTTTTGTATTTGCGAAACACAGTGTGTCTATAAAACCGGTGGAGTCCTGGGCTTGAATAATTGGAGTAAACAATACAGAGATCAGGATAATCAATGTTGTTACAAGCTGAGGAATTTTCATGTGTGCTCACCTGTTGTTTTAAATAGTTAAAATTGAATGTTATAAAACCTGTAGTTAGGTTGATGAATAACTCCAGCAAGAAGGCTGGATTATGATTTTTGAAACGAATAAGGGTAAATTAATATTGGTATTTCTATTATTAACATAGAAATGTTCTTTGAATAAGTCAAGGATTCTATACTGGGGTAGATCAAGAGTTAAGAGCGATGTGAGAACGGTTTCCAACGTGTCAGGTGGGGACACCTGACACCACTCCAAAATATAGCTGACAAAACTTTTGGAGGTTTTAGCGCGAAGCATGGCTTCGCTACTCCGATATCACACAAGAAACGCCTTCATCAAACGATGAAGGCGTTTCCCGTTTTCGTAAGTCTTAAACTACAACTTAACCTGCAGGCTTCGCGTGCTTAATTTCTTTCCATCTCTCTTCGAAATCGAAACCTTTGAATGTTGGGGCTTCTTCGTTGTGGCATTTGACACAACCTGCTTTAGGATCGGCAACCATTCCAGCTGCTACCGATGCGTCATGATCAACCATCACTGACTTTTTCCAATAGTCACCACCAGCACCATGGCATGATTCGCAGGTAACTCCATTTTCCTTAACAACCTTGACGGTCAAAGTCGAATCGAGACCATAACCTGCGACATGACACTTCAGGCAAGCCGGATCTTCCTGCGGATTTCCCTCTTTGCCAAGTTTGGTGTAGATTTCTTTTGCAGCTGCTTCACCAAGCGTGTGGTAGGCTTTGGCATGAGCACTTGCAGCCCATTTTTCAAAAATCTCACCCTTTTTCGCTTTCTGGTGGCACATCTTACACTTCTTCGTGCCAACAAATTTGTGTGCGCCATCACCTGTGAATGCAACACCAACTGCAAACAAAAGCGCAACAACCAGTAAAATTGCTTTTTTCATTTCTTTTTCCTTTATATCTAACTGTAAAATTAATTCATGTCTCTGAAACCGTTAGCATGAAGCTGCGGGTTGATTATCGTGCCTTCGCTATCAATCATGCTGCCGTGACATCGATAGCAATCTTCTCGGTCAAAATTCTGAATGTGGGGTGCAGAGGGTGGCATAGAATGGCATGAACCGCACTCTGTCCAACCACCAACTTGAGTCCACAGTGAGGTTTTTCCCCCGTGACAATATATTGATGAACAGGTCATGTCATCAAAATCATAGACAGGCTCCGCTCCTCCCTGCGTTGCTGGCAGCCCAAACACGACTTCAGCTCGAAGAAGTGTATTGTCTGAGATATGTCCCTGACTCTCCCAGGAATCAGGCATAACATGACAAACATCACAATCTATCACACCGAAATTTCCGGTTGTTAATCGAACATGTGACTGATGAACACCAACACCCCGCTCAGTGTTAAATCTGTTTCCCATCAAATCTTCAGGAGGTGCCCAATTGGCCGGATATGTGCCATCCCCAACAGTACTTCCGTGGCAGGTATTGCAGTTAAAAAGTCCATCTGTTGCCTGATTGTGGCAGCTCGAATTGCTGCAACTTCCACCCAACGAAACTCTCTGATCGGTCTCATAGCTATTATGACACACATAACAAGCATCCATGTTCCAGTTGTGCTCTATCATGTAAGAGCTATGATCGCGATCTGGCGCTTCCAATACAACAAGATGGTAATCTACATTGTGACAACTGTAGCAGGAGCGATCTTTACCCCCAACTTCATTATCTACACCTTTGAGATCTTCACCGTGACATTCCGAGCACTCTGATAATGTACCTTCCTCACCTCGCAAATAGTTCGCATGGTTTATCAGCGATTTTCCTGTTTCATCGAATGAGTGATAACCCTGAGAGGAGAAAGGTGAAAAGTCTGCATTTTTATCGCTACCACAGCCATTAACTCCAATCAGGAATAGAAAGGAGATGAAAATGTAGGGGGTGATTGTTCTTATCTTGGTTTTTCTCATAAAATCTCCTATTCGTGGCATTTAGCACAGGTTGGATCGTCTTCACCGACATCGTGACAGGACAGGCAAGACTCCATAAAAGATTTGGCATCTTCCATATGATCTCCACCGGAGACATTGTTCGCCCAAACCTGACCCAGCGGATGGGGAAGAGGTAGTACTGCACGGTGGCATTCGGTACATGTCTCACGAGTCTCGTGACATGTCAAACACTCGGCTCCATAAGATGTCTCTGCGAAATGGTTAAATTTCCATGTCGGAGGATGAGGACTGCCGTACAGGTTTTCACCTTGATGACATTCATCGCAGGTGACTTGCTCATGGCATACCGAACAATCCGACGTTGACATTGCAGCATCCAGACCGTGGTCCTGTGTCCAGGTCACGAGTTGATGATCCACCGGACGTGGAGCACTTCCCGAGTGGCATAAACTGCAATCGAGTGGCTGATATTCCACGCTGTGACATGTATGGCAAACTGCGTTTGTCGGCAGAGTTGGGGAGTTTGGCTTTCCATGACATTCCTCACAATCCAGTCCACCACCCACATGAGCTTTATGACCAAACTGGAGGTAGCCCTTTGCCTGAGGAACACCAAATGGATCATCCGGGGTAGTGTGGCAGACTCCACAATCATCTTCAACATCATGACAATCCGCACAGACATCATGATCGGGCATGGCGCGATCGCCAGCCTTCATGTTCTCAATGTTCAGGTGGCAATCCGAACATGCCATCTCGCTATCAGAAACGTGAATTTCATGATTGAATTTAATCCCTTTTTCCGAGCGATTGTCGCTGCTGAACACCATGGTTGATGTGAAAACCGCTAGGAGGATCAACAATGAAACCTGAATTATCTGCTTAAGCTGCTTCATTTTGACCTCCCATGATCAAATTTCCACTTTAGGCCACCCATAAATCGTCTGTCACTTGTAAATTCAGGAGACTGATAGACCTGGTACTCACCTGAAACTGTAACATTTTCTTTAAAAGGTGGAGTATATCTTAAACCGGTCTGGAACATGGTCAGATCTTCGCTTTCAATATCATATGCCTCCCACTCATAGGTCATCAATGAGCCGGACGCATATGCTTCAATACCTTCATAAGGACTGTAATGCAGGCTTGCCCATAAACCATCGGATTTTCCTCTGTCACCAATACTGAAGCGGTATCCAAGTTGACCATAAGGAATAGTCACAAAAGGTCCCAGCCTGATCCCTGGTTCGTTGCTGAACAGGAAAGAACCATCAATTCCAACTGCCCATAATCTTGATTTGATGTTCCTGTCAAGTGCAAACCGGAGACGGGTATATGAGGAATGCTCAAATCCGTTCAGCCAGGAATAATCTGCCATATCTATTGAAACGAATGCACCTTCAAGCATCCCACTCCAGGAATTATCGGCATATCTCACTCGACTGACGATCCTGCGAATCGGGCTTTCAGATGTCCGCAATTGAACAACAGCATACACATTTGTCTTATGGTTTAATGAACCAAATGCATTTAGACCTATTCTGTGCCTGGTCTCAAGTTCGTTGCGTTGTTGATTTGTATAAGACAAAGAGACGTTTGTCTTCTTGAAGTGCCACAGATTCCCCGGAGTCCATCTCAATTCACCACCAAAGCTGAGAGCTTCATCCGGTTTTTCAAATTCAAACCGACGTGACAGTGGTCCCATCATCCCTGCGAAAATGGACAATTTGTAATTCTTGCTCATTTTCTGCTGAAATTCCAATCCGTCAAGTACGCCCAGTGCAACTCCTTTATACATAAAGAACCGCCCTATCCGAATCTTCAAGGGATCTGACATTCCACCATATTGCAGATACCCTTTGTGGAATCGACCTCTTCCGGATGAACTGAATTCATCTGCGTTGTCTCCAATGTATCCACCTGAAAAGTGGAACGATAACGGACGGGTTTTGTCAGTGACAGAAAACCTTGTGGATTGCAGCAACCAGAGATGATTTTCCTCATCTCTGTCCTCATATCCGTAGGCTTGCAAACCAAAGGAACCTCGAACTCTAACTCCGGAATCAGCAACTTGCCATAGTCCAGTAAACATCAAGCAAAATGCAATTACGAATGCAAACCGAAAAAATACACCGAGTATTTTCATGGGCACTCCTTTCCATATATGAACATAAACCCATTTACTCCAGTTAAAATACAAAAATAATACTCACAAACTAATAGTCGGCGACTATTCAATGTTTAAAACCTTCTTGGCAAGATCTGGATGATGCACCGCTCGACCCTTATCTAATTTTACAATTGTTCCAGCTTTGCTGTTGCTCTTGCTCTTCTCGATCCCAATTACAAATTCACCTCGCATGTATTCAAGGTCTGTAACGATCTCTTCATCGTGGCAGTCGAGGCAAAATTCCGCTCCAGGTGCTTTAAACTCGGGACCCTCGTGACAATCCACACAACCCATATCTGAGGTTGCCATAGGTGATGGGTCTGAAGCAATTCCAGGAAGGTCGCCTGTGAACACCTTACTCGAAGACTGATGGCACGGGTCACAGGAATCATTCTTTTGAGCAATCTGGTTGTGATGACAATCCGTACATAATTCTTGTGATCCTTTCCGCTTTCCGTGTCTTGGGTTACCCGGTCTCTCATCAAAGTGACATGTCGTACAGACTATTTTTCTATCTCTGAGATGCGCAGTATGGTTAAAAGAACTATATTCTTTTTTGACCGGGACTTCCTGTATACTGCTGTGGCACAGGAGGCATTGTTTACTCTCATCGGGCAGATTTGTAACTTTGGAGGTTGTAACACCAGCTTCCGCAAGAACCTCAGATACTTTTGTCAGGACGTTGTCAGAGTAGATCGGATTATGCCAGGCTCCACCCTTATCGACAAGTCCAAGATCGTGGCGAGCGTCTTCGAGTAGGGGATGAGGACCTGCTTTCTTGAATCCTTTGTTGAGTTGAGCTATCCTGTTACTAAATCCTTTTTTCCAATCATCTGCAAGACGAAGATATGAAGCTGGATGGCAAGGATTACAAGTTTTCTGTGTTGCCCCCGGGATTGCATCACCATTTACAATCTCTTTGTGACAAGAGACGCATACAACACGCATTGTATACATTGGATCAGGATGTTCCCCTTCAACAAGTCTTGAACCCTTCCCCTGATACAAGTTTGACACTGTCATATGTTTATCATCATGGCAACCCGCACAATTACTTCTCACATCCGCTTCAATTTTTGGTATCCTGTGCTCAATTACATCATGGCATCTATTACAATCGACTTTTCGCTTTTCTATATGCCACTCATGAATAAACTCAAGATCCGAAATCCTGTCTATGTGGGCCGTTGAGCTATGGCAAGTTCCACATCGTTCACGCGGCACGTTTCCTGATCCCTGCCACATCATCTGATGACACACCCCACATTGGAGCTCCTGATTGATTGCATCAGTATGATCGTAGAAATGCCCTTCTATTGCATTTTCTCCAGTAGGAGGTGTGTGGCATGATTCACAATCTGCAAGCTTATCACGTCCCTCTGCCTCTACATTCTTAAAGTGACAGAGAAAACATGTCGAGCTGGTTACGGAGATATGCTCACCTTGAACAATTTGTGAATGGCAGCTCGTACACCTTAGTGTTCTCCCACGTCGCGTTCCTGTCAAATGAGGAGCATGATCAAAAACCACACCTTGAGTAAATTCAATTTTTCCTTCGAGAAGCCTGGTTTCATGACAGCCATCATGCAAACAGTTTTTATCCTCGATCTCTGCCCATGGTCGTGAACGTTTGTATAAGCCTGTTGCATAATTTACAAGCATTGAGGCGGCAGTGAACTTGGTTTCGAGATATCCACCGATACCTTCCCGAGCATGGCACATCATGCAGTCAACATCCTTGTGTGTGGAATGCTCCCAAGCCTCTATATATGGCCTCATTATGTGACAGCTGCCGCAGAATCCCGGTTTTGATGTGATCTTGAGGAATGTAAACGCCAATACTAATGTAAGCACAAGTACTGCTATTAAACGGAGAATGAGTTTTTTTGCGCCAGTTCTAACTATACGGCGAAAAAGAACTTCAATAATGAGAAAAGGCAGTTTAATTACTACCCAGATTGCAGTGAGAAAATCCTGAAGAAGTGATTTCATTTTTTAAACTTTGACTTTTTTTTCACAAGTACCGATTATGCACTATTGTAAGGTAAACGCAGTCTGACCCTAATTTCAAGTGTTTTTACAGTCGGCTTGTTTACGATTAGGTTTTAGGAGCGTTTTTTACAAGATTATCTACCTTTGCAGAAAGATCCCCAATTGCATCAACCAGATGTTTAGGAGCATTTGTTACATGTTCCTCAACCTGATCGGTAAGATCTTTCATACCGTGCATCAGCAATACGAAACTTATGTGATACATTGCAATCAGAACGCTAGCGATAATTATGCCTATACCACCAAGCTGCATCATCGAACTTCCAAATATTATCAGGGCTATCCCGATTATGGGTCCAAACACTGCAACTACGTATCCAACAGATTCCAGAGCTTTTGCCATCCGATCAAAGTTTTGCCACGAAAAGGATTTCTCCATGCTTTCCTCGCTAATCTGTTTTCTATAATAATTCACCAGCATCCAAACAGACCTCTATTGAGACAATGGTTAAATTGCTCGAGAAACTCTTATCTGGACCTGGAAGATTTGCTTTCTTTTAATAAATTGGAATACTAATAACAACAAACTATAGTACAATACTTATAGGTATCGGTTGCGAGACGGAGAAACGTGTTTGCGCTCCATACAGGTATTGGAACTTGGATTTATTGGCCTCCTCATCCAACCTGCACGCCTCGAATGCGATTTCTGTTTCCCGGATCATGCGCAAGGCAACCTGCAGTCAGCGTTTTGCCCGAGGCTTCCTTCAAATCCCACATCACGTTTACATCTGGATCGTCCAGCTAACAGTTCATTCTGCCGGATCATTAAGGGATTTTCACCTTAGGTGAATGCACCTGTCAGTTGAACTAAAAAAAAACAAGCTGCCTTAAAAAGGCAGCCTGTTGTCTTAGCTTTGTTAACAAGCAGGTTCTATTCAAACACTGCGATGGCGTTATCTAACAATGCTTCTAAATATGGTGGATTATGAACTCCGCCACTCTGATCTTCCATAACCGTCATGTAGTTCCAGAAAGCCGAGTAGACATTCCGCTCATACTGACCTACGACAGGATGGTATCCATCTTCCTCGAGATGAAGGGGACCGTGGACCATCGAGTCAGGAATAACTTGCCAAACACCAGCTGTATCTCTTGCGATTGCATTACCTTCAACAGCAACCAAATATTCCGCGAGGGTAGCCATCTTTGCAACAATTGCGGCACTCTTGCCGTTATAATCGAGATCATCATCAACTGCATGACAATCAACGCAGGCTGCTGCAACTGGTTTGAATGTGTGATCATTGTCATTCATATGACAAGATACACAACCTGCGCCAGTCCCATGAGTCGAGGGTCCTAAAGTGGAAGCATCGGATACCGAATTAAGACGATGATCTCCACCCATGCCCATTAGGCCGGTAGCCTGAGCACCATGGTGTGGTCCGGCGTGTGAACTGGTGAGCATAACCATATCACCGGTTTCATCATCATACTCGCTCCATGCTCTGCGTGGTGAATGACATCTGACACAAACATTGCTGTTATTGCCAAAGTCCATGTCAGGTTGACCAGTACGCAATACTACTGGGTCATTGAAGCGGATGGGAACCAAACCTTCCGTTGTATCAAAGACAGCTGGAGCACCATTGTTTGAATGAGAGTGACATGTCCCGCAAGTCATTTTTGATCCGTGTGTATAGGCTTCGTCCAGTTCTATTTGACCATTATTACCATATTCGACGAATCCTTCATGGGAATGACAAGGGGCACAACTAGTACTTGTGAAACGTGTATAGGGTTCAGAATGACCAGCCTGGGCGAATTGCATCTCTATTGCATCCATAGCTTCTGTTGCGTGGCATGTCAGGCAAAACAGGCTTCCATCCGGACCAATTTGACCATCATTTCCAGCCGCACCAGCAGGTCCGGCAGGTCCTTCTGGACCTTCACATGCGATGAATCCGATCATCAGCACGACAGGCAGAAGGATTAAAACAAGAAATTTCTTCAGCATAAAATTGCCTCTTTTAAGTGTTAGGGTTTGTATTGTTTATGTCTAAAATTGTTAAATAACTTTACGTCTTAGAACCAGACGCTTGCTCTTCACTGTCCCAATATCCGAGCTTGCGGTGAGCTTCAATTTCTACCTCGATCATATTTTGAAGCTTGTAGGCAGTGTCGCGGAGTATACCATAGATGACTCCACAACTGCCATCCTTTCTCACCCTATCACCATAATCGGCGATTATTTTCATTTCACGGGTAAGTTCAAGGGTTCTAAGTAAACTTTGATTATCGTCTCTTGACATCTCTCTCTCTACTTTGTAATGAAAGTAACAAGAGCAATTAGCGTGCCAAAGTATTTCTCAATTCCAAATTCCGTTCCATTCCTTAAGCACTGCTTTTACAAACATATATGCTTATTCGAAAAATTAAACCGAGCGAAATAAAATCTGTTTCTTCAAACAAACAGACAAATTGTAAAGAAATGTCAATTATGAGTTTTACATCCCAGCCCAATTAATTCACCTAAATCAGTGTCAATATTACAACACAATCATTCTCATATGCTGTAAAGCAGGAAGTTTTATAGATGGAGTTACTACTGAAAAATCGGCGAGTATGTGAAATTTGGAACTTTAAGTAACGATATTTTCCTTCACTTCAACGTGTTCAAACCTTTATAAAACAGTGTTAAAGCGGTCTAAAATCTGAGTAAACAACTGCAACAACTCAGAAAATCAATATCGCAATATAGCAATCTTTTTATCGTGAGGCAACAATAAGTAATCTATATTATAAAAATGCGGAGTGTTCCCTTTGTAATTACAGGTAATTGCAAAAGTGTAAAACAGTATCTTTACACACCTGTAAATATTTACACTTTTGGCTTGTAGAGGAAGCTGTAAAGGGTTGGACGACTGACACCGAGTATCCGAGCTGCCTGAGATTTATTCCCTCTAGCCTTCCTCAGTGCTTCTTCAACGTCCAAATGTTTCAGTTTGGGAGGTCTACCTGGGCCTGTTAATTTATTATTCTCAATAGATTCTGTGATTTCTGATGGTAAATGTTCTATATTTATTATTGAATCATGACACTTAATGAGAGCATACTGTATGGTGTTTGCTAATTCTCGAATATTTCCCGGCCAGCTATAATCATAAAACAGTTTAATGACTCTGGGTGAAACCTTTTTTGCATTCCGCCCGGAGCCGTTCAGGAATTTTCCAAGAAAGTGCTCTACCAAATCGGGAATGTCTGTCTGTCTCTGACGTAGAGTTGGGAGTAATAATGGAACCACTACCAGGCGGTAATAAAGATCTTCTCTAAATTCACCCTGATCGCGGAGCAGTTTTAAATTTTTATTTGTAGCACATATTATTCGTACATCAGAATTTTGAGTCGTTTCACTGCCAGCTGGGACAAATTGTTTCTCCTGAAGAACGCGAAGGAGCTTAACTTGCATTTGTTGGGATATCTCACCTATCTCATCAAGAAAAATTGTCCCTTTTTCAGCAAGTTCAAAACGCCCTCTTTTGTCTCTGTATGCCCCAGTAAACGCCCCCTTAACATGACCGAATAATTCACTTTCGAGGATACCTTCAGGAAGTGCCCCGCAATTTACGGGAACAAATGGTTCATCAGCACGTGAACTCAGCTTATGAATCGCATTTGCAACCATTTCCTTTCCGGTGCCACTTTCTCCCTGAATCATTACAGGTACATTTATGTTTGCTATTTCTCTGATATTGTTGTAAACATTTGCCATCGATGGATGAGTACCGATAATTCCGTAAAAACCTTTGTTAACCGATTGGGCATTATCTACCGGATGTAGATTGTTCGGATCTCTAAAGGTCACTAATATAGAAGGAGTCCCAGGTTTTCGATCACCAATAGATATTGCTGACATTTCGAGATCTCGCAACTGCCCATCTTTTCGAAAGAAAGTGTTGTTATATCTAAGCTTGTTTGCCTCATATGACGACTCTTCACAATAATTGCAATTCCCGCCACAAAACCTGCCAGGAAAAATCTTGTGACAATCTTTATTTATGACATCAGAATACTTATAGCCTGTGATAACTTCAGCTGCCTTATTGAAATAAAGGATTTTTCGATTTGCATCGTGAGCTAACACACCATCAACCTGATTTTCTATCATGGATTCAAATATGCTACGCTGCCTATTGAGAGCGTCGAGATATCCATCCTCAACAAGATGAGAAATCCTGTGTGAAATTTCATCGCGCATCACCCGGTAGGCTTCTTTGATTTCTTCCTTATTCCTTAATGAAGCATCCGGTTTTGAAATGAACCAATAGAGTCGGGTGGGGGAGCCTGCAAAATCAGGACATTCGTTCTTTTTCTTCTCTTCTTCATCGCAAATAATAACTGCAAGATCAAAGCGCAGCATTGAAACGTCTTCAATAATGTTAGAAACCATTCCGGGTATATTGTTCCCGGTTTCTGCCATTATTTCTTGTGCTAAAGTATCAACCCTTTCCTTCTTAACACCAACACAAAATAATTCGCATTTATCACCTAAGATCTGCCTGGCAAAGGCACCAGCCATCAAATTTCTTCCTGAGGAACCTTTGCTTAGAAATAAGAGTCGAGACATCTTATCGTAATGTTCCTAAATTATTTTCGGTCAACAATTTACGATCTCCAAAATTATCTATTTTCACATCACCCTCATCCGCAAAGTCTCCTTGAGGTCGATGGCTGTTTCAACAAGAAGGGTTGAACTTTTCATGTAAAGCTTTTTCTAAAGCCTACCCTGAGGTCCTGCATTATCTGAACTCAAATTGGAAGCCCCAAACCCCTAAGAAATCCTGACTCTAACGAGTTACGATAGTATTTGACAGTTGGGAGCTCTTCATAATTACGATTGATTGTAAAGCCATGTTTGATTTTTGGGTGAATTAGAGCTAAAGAATCTTCAAATCAAGCGTTTCTGTTATTATCCGCTTATTTTACCCTCTAACAAAACGATTGTCAGAGAAACAAATGTTGTAAATTCGATACTCCCAACGATCTCCAGAATTTGAATTCTTACGATATTTATCCCAATGTATATCCACCATTGGCGCAAAGAGCTGATATTATATGTAGTAAATGGCTTAAAATATTTTTCAAAAATGACAAAACAATATGCTCCGCAAATATAAGTATTACAAGTCTTACACATACTTCGGCCAGATTTCTACAATTTCGGTTATTAGAGGTATATACAAATTTGCTTTCAATTAATTGCACCTTGACAGTGCTTTCTAATTTCCTTATTATGATTGTTCAATTGTTTTTTACATCATTGCTCACATCAGGCATAAAAAAATGGTAACACCATTCGGAAACTACATTTCCGGAAAAACTCTCCCGCACCGTCTCGATCCACGTGTCAAGTTGGTTTGTACTGCAATGATATTCTCCGCTGTACTTATCATTGGCAAATGGATTGGATTAATCCCCATTGCGGGGATATCACTTGTTTTTTGTCTGATATCCGAACAAACATTAGCTCAATTTGTGCGTGATGCCATTTCACTTTCTTTCCTTTACATAGTTACAGTTGCCCTCCACAGCGTTCTAACTCCCGGAGACCCCCTTTTTTCTATCGCAATGGGAATTTCCGTAACTGTAGAAGGTCTTGAAAAGGGAGTTTTCTTTGCCTTTAAAATTGTATGCCTCGCTATTCTTGCAGGTCTCATTTTGAGGACAACCCATCATGCGGAATGGGCAAAGGCAATCGAGGATTTGCTACCTGAAAGGGGTAAATTAGGCAGATTCGCTGTGATGTTTGGCCTAACAATCAGGTTTTTCCCAATGATTCTTGAAGAAGCCAACAGAATCAGATTGGCACAGATTGGAAGAGGACTAGAATCCGGTGGAAATCTGATCAAAAGAGTAAGAAATTTAATTCCAGTCACTTTACCATTGTTGGCAGCCAGTTTTAGAAAGGCAGACATCATCAGCTACAATATGCAAGCAAGGGGTTTCAGAATAGATGCCTCTCGCAGTCGACACAAACAGACAAAATTTACCAGCGAAGATATCATTACTGGTCTCATAGTAATAGCAACTATTATCTTATCCTTTTATCTGTTGTTCATATCAGCATGAGTTCACAAATGATAAAGGAACAACAGGAATTGTATCCTGAGAGGCGAGTTAAACTCACCATTGAATATGATGGAACAGATTTTTGTGGGTGGCAGGTTCAACCAGAGCACAGAACTGTTCAGGGTGAACTTGAAAATGCTCTGAAGAGGCTGACCGGGCAAAAGGTAACCATTTATGGTTCAGGTAGAACGGATTCCGGTGTACATGCTATTGGCCAAATCGCTCACATTACTTTACCAGAATCCAAATTTAACTTGCTTTCACTTCAGAAATCTCTCAACGGATTAACGGGCAAGGACATTTATGTCAGGGATGCCGAAGTTGTTCCCGATGACTTTCATGCGAGATTTGATGCGAAAAGCCGAAGATATAAATACAGGTTATTGAAACACCCACATCCAATGCTGATAAAGTTCTCATGGTTCTCGGATAGGATTTGGGATGATAAGATTGCCCGGGAAACTTCAAAAAAATTGAAAGGAAAACACAGCTTCAAATCATTCAGTCGAAAAAGAGAAGGTGAGGTTGATTATAAATGTGAGATATTCGATGCCACCTGGACGCCAACATATTACGGAGCCTCTTTTGAAGTCGAAGCCGATAGATTTTTTCACCAAATGGTCAGGGGATTAGTTGGAGCGATTATAGATGTTGCAAGAGGATACCTGAGCAACGAGGAATTTTTAAAACTTCTTCACAATCCTGAGAATAATGCAGAAGTTCGCTTTGTACCACCTCAAGGACTTGTTTTGCTGGAAGTAAAGTATTAATATTAAATTCACAACTTTTCAGTTGAATTTTGAAACAAAAATCCGAGGGAAATCGTATCATATCTATCCTTGGATAAGTGAAGATTTTTACCGAATGAAGAAATTCAATTCCTTTCCGAGGAAATTGAAATATGATTGTGACCAGACGATGCATTGAAAGATGAACCAGTATCGTTGAGTAACGTAAATAAAAAATAAACATAGAGGTTTTAGATGAAGTTTTTCATTGATACAGCCAACACCGACGAGATCAAAGACGCCGTCGAACTTGGCATTATGGATGGTGTTACTACCAATCCATCTCTTGTTGCAAAAGAAAACAGACCAATTGAAGAGATTTTGCTTGAAATTTGCGAATTAGTTGATGGTCCTGTTTCGGCAGAAGTCACAGCTACTGATCATGTTCACATGGTTGAAGAGGGCTTGAAGCTCGCAGATTTACATGACAATATCTGTGTTAAATTACCCATAACTCGTGATGGATTAAAGGCATGTGTCGAGCTAACAGCGGAAGATATTCCGACGAATATGACACTTTGCTTTTCTCCCATGCAGGCTTTGCTTGTAGCAAAAGCCGGCGCGACATTTGTCAGTCCTTTCGTTGGCAGATTAGACGACATTGCTCAGGATGGAATGAAACTCATTGGCGACATCATTCAAATGTATAATAATTATGGATTCACTACTGAGGTGTTGGTTGCTTCAATACGGAATCCCATCCATGTCTACCAGGCTGCAATGCTCGGTGCTGATGTAGCAACCATTCCTCTCTCAGTAATTGATATGCTGCTAAAGCATCCGCTGACCGATATTGGATTAGAAAAGTTCCTCGCCGACTGGGATAAAACAGGCCAGACCATTTAAATCCGGAAGATTAAATGCGTTACGTAGTATATTATATTACAGGGACCTTTCTTGGAATAATACTTGTTGTCGGGATTTGCATCCTATCTCCCGAAACGGTTCAACGATTTTTACCGGTTGAGTCAACGGCATTAGTTGCCGTTGACTCAAAGCAAGTTAATCAGCCAGTCATTCCAATAGAAAATCAGACTCTTGATGATGCCGAGCTGGAAATAAATCACAGCAGAAGAAACTCCATTACCAGAGCGGTAAAAGATGTCGCTCCGGCTGTGGTTGGAATAAATGTCATCGCTGTCAAAGAGTATCGATACCGCAGCCCGTTCTATAATGATCCCTACTTCAGGCAATTCTTTCCTGACCAGATCTATCGAAAAAAGGTCGAAAACCTCGGTAGCGGATTTCTGATATCTGAAGATGGTTACATCCTTACCAACCAGCACGTAGTAAACGCAGCTACAGAAATCGTCGTTACAATGACTGATGGTCAAAAATACGATGCTGAAACTATTGGCTTCGATTTTGATACAGATGTCGCATTATTGAAAATAAAGGGACATAACTTCCCATTTATCCCATTTGGTAATTCTGATAATTCAATAATCGGTGAGTGGGCGATTGCCATTGGCAATCCGTTCGGATTGTTTTCAATACACTCACAACCAACAGTTACAGTTGGTGTCATCTCTGCGGTAAACCGGGATTTTGAGCGAAATCAGGATGGGCACCTTTATCAGGATATGGTTCAAACCGATGCATCAATAAATCGTGGAAACTCAGGCGGACCGCTGGTCAACTCACTCGGTGAATTGATCGGTATGAACACTATTATTTTCACTGAAGGTGGTGGTTCAATTGGGTTGGGATTTGCAATTCCGGCAAATAAGCTCGAAAAAATATTTCAGGATTTACTTCAGCGGGGAAGTATTGAGCGAGATTTCTGGATCGGAGCAAAAGTCGAAAACGTCAACCGCCTCATAGCCCTAAGCCTCAGGCTTCCAGAATTGCGCGGAGTAGTAATAACTGATGTAGACACAAGTAGTCCGGCAGCAAAAGCAGGATTAGAAACAACGGATGTTATTTTCGGAGTAAATCAACAGAAGATCAATAATGTGGCTGAGATAGAACAAATCATGCGAAACACCGATCTTCGAGTCGGCGATCAACTCACCTTTTCAGTCTTCAGAAATGGTGAGTTAAAGGATTACTCAGTGATACTTGAGAAAAAGGATGATTAGGTAGAGTATACATACATTTGAACTCTGCTCTATCGTACGGGCACGTAGCCACGTGCCCGTCCTCAATTCCTGAAAACGCAACCGGTTATCCAATGAGTAGTCCACACTCCTAACTTACTCGTTCCCACGCTCTGCGTGTAATGCAAAATATCAAAAACGTCTTAATCCCCAACTTGATTGGTAACCCACCTTAGTAGGTCGGCATCTCATGCCGACGTTCACAAATCAAATTATGTACTACAAATTCCAAAATGACAATCAACACCCTTTCATTCCTTTGTGAATTAACATCTTGCACCATATCACCTGATTAATCTGTCAAAACCCCAAAAAAAAAGACCTGACTGTTTGATCAATAGAGCAATAAGGCTATATTGTTTTATAGTAATGAAATACAACAAAATGTTCATCTGAACATAGAATCAGCTATATTTTGTATTAACGAGGGCTTGGGGTGTTAAAATGGCACTATTTTTCTCGTTTGGCCAAATTTTTTCAGAATTGTTTACTTTCTATTTTCCAACAATAATTACAGATCAGGACATCTCTGTTCGCCCTGCTTGGCTATGTGCCTTGGTAGGGTTTTTGTGTTTTGTTATGCTTATACCGGGCATGCTGGTGGCGCAAACAGAGGTAGGAGGAGAGGTTTCGGGAGAATGGACACGGGAAGGCAGCCCATACATTCTCATCGACACTACTTTCGTAATAACTGATGAAGTCTTGACGATACGTGAAGGTGTCACAGTCGACTTCAATAGCTTCCCTATCATGTTGTTCGGTTCCATCAATGCAACAGGAACAGAACGAGACACTATTTATTTCGTAGGAGTGGAAGATTTTCGTTTTGGAATATTTAATCGTGGATGGCGAGGTAACCAACGAGCTCGATCCCTCCGAATGGAGTATGTCCATCATGAACCTGATAATCATAACTTGACCACCGCAAGATTAGCCGTAAATGACTTTATAGTTCGAAATTCTGAACCAAGTGATTGTTTAGTGGAATCATCTTTACGAGCTGAGATCAGCGACAATGTGTTTAGTAATGCTACTATGGAGCTAGGAGGTCAACCAAATGATCTTTTGCTCGGTCATAATCATTTCGATAATGGGATTATAAGATTTGTTGAATTTCAGAATATTGAGATTTCCGGACAGACGGGAAATCGTGGATTCATGGTGTTCCTTGGAAGTACGGACAGAGTTGAAATCTTCGACATAACCGGTCTCAGTTTATATATGTCGAACGATAGTCTGGATAGACATCTCGGAGGAATTAATATTCGTGATTCTCAATTTAAAATCTTATGGTTTTTAAATACTAACGATGTACGAATTAATAATTGCACAATGTCCCACTTCAACTCAAATACATCCACAAATTTCGATTTCGGTTCCTCTGAAGTTTCAGAACAATTTGGATTGTATGAGACCGTAAGTGTCAATTTCCATAACAGCTACTTGAGGTTAATAGACAATTCCGTCATAGATGACTGTGAGGATATCGTATTTCAAAATTGCAGGTTTCTTCTACAATTTCAAAGGAATCATAATAACATTGATTTAAGAGACTGTGATACTATCTCTTTTCTTAATTGCTCAATGATGAATCAAACCAAGCCTCGGGGCGGACTTTTCAGATTTTTTAACTCTGAACGAATTGCTATTAACAATTGTATTTTCACCAGTTGTTCGAAGGTCGATGAGTTGATTGATGGGCATTGCCGAGCCCTTTGGTTTACATACAATTGTTTGTACAACATTTCCCAGATATATCAAGCGGATACTTCCCGAATTGAGGATAATCTGTATATAGATCCCATGCTCGCTGGTGGTAGACCGTTCGATTTTCATTTGCGTCCGGGCAGCCCTTGCATTGATGCAGGAAATCCTGACAATCCTGAAGATCCTGATGGCACTCCGGCAGACATTGGAGCGATTTATTACAATCAGGAAGGTAATAATGCGCCCATCATCACCTCAGAATGGTTAGAATTTGCTGGTCGAGGACGAGAGTATGAATACGTTGCCACAGCCGTTGACGAAGGAGAGACGAATTTTGTTTTCAGTGATCTGCCAGAATGGCTTGAAGAAATTGATCCTGGAGTAGTGTCTGGCGTAACGCCTGAAGATTGCGATTCCGTCACATTTATTCTGACATGTGAGAATGAGCAGGAAAATCAAGATATCACACTGGTGGACGTCATTGGTGTAGATGGCAAGCCATTACGCTGGGCACTAACCGGTGTTCTTCCTTTTGAGGATTCACCTTATGCAATTGTTGACGATGTCTACATTCCGACTGATTCCACTCTGACAATAGAAGCTGGGTGTGATATCGATAATTTAACACCAAGAGAGGATCAGTATAAAAACGCTCACAAATTTCTGCCTGATGGAAATCTAAAAATACTTGGTACTCCTGATAATATGGTCAGCATTCATTCAGACTACCCAATCGGTGAAGAAGCTCCCAACGACTACCAATGGCAGGGTATAAGACGAAATTATGAGAACAGTACTCCTGTTGATACTCTAATAATACGCTATTTAGACATGTATGGTTCTAATAATGGGATTTCCCTATCAAGATTCCGTCATTCTGAAATTGTAGGTTGCAATCTCCACGATAACGGGAATGGGATTACAATTAGATCCGATTATGCCCGTGTCGACTCAAATACTATCGTCGGTCGGGATTACGAGTTTGAGAGAATTATTCATGGTAGTGGGGGAATAAGTGTAAATGGCATAAATGCTAGCATTCGAAGAAATAAGATTATTAGCCATAATCAAACGGGCATCTCTTGTACATCGGATATACAAGAAATCTCCTATAATTACATTGAACGGTGCGGTTTGTCAAGGGGAAATCCGGACAATGGCCGTGATGGGATTAATTGCCAACCAGATAGCATAGGTGGCATTGTCCATCATAATTTACTTGTTAACAATGGAGCTGGTATTAGTCTTGCATCAGGAAATGGTCAAGATTCTCATGTGAAAGGTAAAATATACTCAAACACCATAATCCGTTGCTGGAATGAAAGTGCTATTCGTTTATCAGGGATGGATACTGCTGAAGTTTACAATAACCTCGTTTATAACGCTCCTCAAGCGGTTCATTTTTCAAATGTTGATTTTTCTGCACCTCAGAGCATTAACAATAATCTGTTTTTTAGTTGTGACGAAGATTTCGATTATTATCTGATCCCCGGATATGGTGTTGACACAACTCTGAACCACAATGGCGATCAATGCGATAGTTTTGGAAATATCTTCATTGACCCAGAACTAATTGGTTTTGGTCATGATCCCTATGGCCTACGTCAGGATTCTCCCGCTATAAATGCAGGTTCGGGTGTTGTTGACGAAGATGCAGATGGAACAATTTCGGATATTGGCTATCGTCCTTTTGACCATAATAATCCAATACCAGAAATAGTTCAATATGTCCCGGAAGAGCAACTATATAGATTACCTCATTTCGGTTATTTACTCTTTTCGATGAATGCATTCGATATTGACGAGGATGACCTGATCGGTAGGTATCTTCTAAATGGCGAAGCGGTCAGTGAAGAATTGTCAGATACAATTTACTTCGCGGAAAGACAAGCCTACCAGGTCATAGGCGAAGTCACAGATGGGAATTCGGTGGTTAGCACTAATTGGATCGTTTATGTCGGAAGGTTAGAGGCTGATCATACTGAAGATATCCCCTTGAAATATGAACTGATTGGGATATATCCAAACCCACTCAATGGAATCGGGACATTACAATTCTCTTTAGATGTAGGTACAAAGGTACATATCACAATTTATAACATTATTGGTCGATCAGTTATCAATTCTGATCTTGGGCATCTCCCAGCAGGTTTACACGAAGCAACTATAAAGATGGACAATTTATCGTCAGGTACTTATGTAGCTATA
Organism: Calditrichota bacterium; assembly: GCA_018644935.1. GTDB lineage: Bacteria > Electryoneota > AABM5-125-24 > Hatepunaeales > Hatepunaeaceae > JABGPL01. The sequence continues at coordinate 64,024 of JABGPL010000009.1, forward strand.
CTCGAAACGCCAGCAGGGATACGTCGCTGTACAGTGCACCTAATAAAATAGAGTAGGGCAAATCAGGAGAGATTGCATCCTAGTGGATAAGTCTGGATCTCAATATATTTTCTGACAGTCACTAATTAGCAATCATATTCGTAATATCAGCCGGAATTTATAAGTAGTTATTATTTTTTTCTTGTAGCGATACATCACTTCAAATACAACTGTAATATTGTGAAAGAACTTGATTTGAAACAAATATCGTCAAGTGCTCAAATTAGAGAATTCCGGATGAGTAATTTATCAATTTTATTATCTTAGCACCATCAGCATTGTTTAGCTGCACGGTGCTTCATTTAATGATGTTAGTTAATTTTAGCCATTTGGCTATACTATCTTTCGATATTTAAAAGGAGTTGGAAATGCAACGCAATATGATTTTAGTTCTGGCAACTGTTATATTATTTTCTATTTCAACACAGTTGAGTTTCGCAATAACTTTTGATGATGGTGCAACACATACATGGGACGAGACTGGTGATTGGCCAGCAAATCCTATAGCAGAAGATGTAACCATCACTGGTGCAAACACTAAGTTAATTATCACTGGTGATGATCCCTTCGTTATGACTGGGGATTTTATTATAGAAGCAGGTGGTGTTCTCGACATAGCTGACGGCTTCGGTTTAGGAGATAGCGATCCAGGTTTCACATTGACAGGAGATATTTTTGTCGATGGCGCGAATTCAGAATTCATTGTCAACTGGTATGTTGAATTGGATATTACAGGTGACATAATTGTCACTTCGGGTGGTCATGTATTTATGGATGGTGATCTCGATCTAACAATTACAGGCGACATCCTTCTTGATGATTCTGATATGGAAACAGAGGATGGTATCATAACCATTAAAGGTGACATTGATCTTAGTACTGATTCAAATCTGGATATTATTGATACCGAGTATTGTTTTGTCTATGATGGAGCTAATATCCATCACTACATTGAATTAAACGAAGGAACCCTTACTGCCAATGGAGCCGAATTCTATGGTTCTCGAGCCACTGCAGGAGATTGGCGTGGAATCAGCGTGACAGGAACTGCCGCGGGAGCTACCTTAGAAATGGATGACTGCGAAATTAGAGATGCAGGCGGCTACTATAATTGGGGAGCAGAGATATGGTCGGCAGCTCTTTATATTGGATCAGGATCCGGATATTTCAAAAACGGGATCATAGAAAATATTGCAGATCCTTTGCAATTTTCTTCCGCGAGTGGAATTAAAATTCGGGACGCTGTGAGCAATTCCTACACGGCATTTACGATAGAAAAGACCATTATAACGGATGTAGAACTGAATGGCATTTCACTCTGGGGCATATACTCTCGCGAAGTGGCTGGTGACGGTGATAAAGTCATTATTAAAAACATTGACATCAGTGAGTGCGGTGGTGATGGAATTCATGCCAATTTTTGCTGGCCAAATGATAATGAAGCTGCCGGGGATTTAGATTGTGGAGGATTTGCACTCTCAATATCAAACTCTCGAATTCACGACAACGATGGAAGTGGAGTAGTATTTGATGTTGATGGAAATTTAAATACTGAAGAAGGTATTGAGATATACAATGTAATCGCATATGACAATGGACACGATGGTTTCGAGATTGAGGTGGAAGGTGCTTATACTAACGCTTGCGTCGTGATCTATCAATGTACATCGTGGAGTAACAACGCATACGGATATCACGTAAAAGGATGTGATGCAGAAGTTGCGAATAACCTTGCCAAATGGGGAGTAATTAATTGCATCGCCGATGCTAATACTTCCGGAGATCTGCTGGTTGGGTGTTGGAATCACGGCACAAGTCGTTGTTTCGAAGCCAATCCCGAAGATCACTTCTATATTGCAACCGATCATCCCAGAGATGATGAAGCTGATGATTTTACATGGCATGGAAATGTAACAGACTTAGACGGACCCGATTATTGGGTACATTTCGAAAACATCACATCTTCTCCCTTTGATTTCCATCTCGAGTATACAGATGTCGAATTACCCAATCGAGCCATTAATGCTAATGAAGATGATGAAATGGCACGCTGGGCTAATGATGGTTGGATGAATACGATACTTGGTGCTCATGATTGTGGTGCCTGGGGTGGTCCAAGCAGCACAAACTGGATGAAGTATAATTCCGCGACGGATGTATGGTCATCCCAGGATGTATATCGTATATGGTCTGATCTGGAATTTGAGCCTGATAATCTTAGGGATGAAGTACCCTGGCGTCTAGATAATGATGATCCTCCGCCAAGAACCTGGGAAATGTGTGTAGATTGGGAAGGAGGCAACTTCATTCAGGTTCCGGAGGGTGATGTGCTTGAGATATCCACCACTTGCGTAATGGCTGGAACCGCTGCCTCTCCGATTCAAATTACCTGTACTGATCCAACCGAAAATTTCTCAAGGATTGAAGTCACCAGCGATGCAACAAGTTGTGAATTGGAATATGTCGAGATCAGTAACGCTGATGTTGGCTTGAAATTCAACGGCACAACCACAACCTCGGCAATTCCCATTGATAATTGCACAATCACGGATTGTGGAACTGGTATCTATATTAACAACTCAGAAGTTACAATTACTGATACGGAAATATCAGGTTCAGACGCATCCTCAGGCGGAAATGCCATTTACCTCACCAATTGTACTGCCGGAGATGTTACCATTGATAAATGTGATATTCAAGACAACGGTTATGATGCTACATGGTCTAGTGCAGGAGTTTATCTGAATTCTTCAAGTCCTGAAATAGTTAATACTCTGATTAAAGATAACTCAGGTTGTGGTATTGCCTGTG
>JABGPL010000090.1:0-13515 GCA_018644935.1 Calditrichota bacterium
TTGATGTTTTTCAGTAAGGTGAGGATGATAGAAGGTACTCATTCGCAATTCCCTCACAACCTGCAAGGATTCGGGGTTTCGAGGCTGGGTAGAAAATAACTATACTCGTATCTACCCTCTTGCCATTGCGTACATAATTGCGTACATTATGAATAAGTTGTTCAATGCAAATTGAGGAAAATAATGCCAGTTCTTACATCTACCGAAGCCCGAGCGAAGCTTTTCAAGCTTGTCGATGAAGCGATAGCTTCGCATGAACCAATTATAATAAAGGGCAAACGAGGTAATGCCGTCCTGATTTCCGAAGATGACTGGCGAGCAGTTCAGGAAACACTCCATTTGCTTAATATTCCGGGCATGCGTGAATCGATCCGGGAAGGGCTTTCAACTCCGTTAGAGGAGTGCGCAGAGGATGTTGAATGGTAGGGTGGCGGATTTATTATACGAAACAAGCTCTCAAGGACGCTAAAAAGATAACCTCTGCAGGATTGCGCAAGAAAGCGGAGGAGATCCTTGATATTCTCCGTAAAAACCCTTATCAAACGCCACCTCCATTCGAAAAACTTATGGGAGACTTGTCCGGAGCTTATTCACGACGGATTAATATTCAACATCGGTTGGTTTATCAGGTTTTTGATGATTTGAAGGCGGTGAAAATCATCAGGATGTGGACACATTATGAATAGGAATGGAGTGCTCAAGCTTTGCTTGAGCATCGAAGCGAAGCTTCGAAAGGTAATTAAGTAATCGTAGGGTGGAATCTTATTCTGCCGAACATTCCCATAGCCAATGTTTTTGTCGGAAAAGTTTCCGACCTACATCACTGATCCCATGGTGATGGTATATCAAATCGACGGCAAATACCGCGTAGCAGAAGGTTTCGAATTTCCGTGTGTCTTGGGATTGCTTCAATTTTTCCGTTTAATGGATTCTGATAAAGCGAATGACTTGCTCCTTCTCGAAGAAGAACACATCCGAATCGCCTGATTTATCTCAAAAACTCTCTACGTTTCATCAGTGATCAAGAACTTCAACTCGGGCATCCTCGGGAAGCCCCTTCAAAGACTCCTCAAGCCTATGCTGTAGAATGAGATCAATGGCATCTTGGACATTCCTTCGACATTTAATCTCAGTCTTTCCCTGACCATTTGCTCCGGGAACCTCCGGGCAATAACCGATGAACCATTCTTCATCCTGTTCAAGGACAATGTGAAATTTATGTTGCATTTCTAACCCCAAAGTTAACATAAAAATAAGATACTCAAATCAAGATAGTTTGTCAACTGAACTCTGAATTGGTACCACAAGTCTCCATGTATGTGGAATGCTAATCATACGATACTGATAATTGTTGATGTGTGTGGATTTTTAATGCACCGGCTTGTTTGGAGCTCATATGCTTTGTCGGAAAAAGTTTCCGACCTACGAGTTATAAAAAACCTCACCCACCGCATCGATAACCTTATCTACAACTTCATCAAAATCAACTTTTTCACCGACAATTTTTTCAATCGAGGCAGCACTTGCTCCTTCTAATCCGCAGGCTATTATATGATTGAAATCCTCTAAATCAACGTTCACGTTCAGTGACATGCCGTGAGTTGTAACCCATTTTTTAACGTGAAAGCCGATTGATGCGATTTTGCCGGATTCTGTCCAGACTCCGGTTCGACCTTCGACTCGCTTTCCGTCAATCCCGTATTTTTCGAGAACCTTTATTGCGACTTCTTCGATATCCCGCAGGAATCGGTGAACATCAAGGTAATGTTTGCGAAGGTTGAAGATTGGATATATTATGAGCTGACCGGGACCGTGATAGGTTATGTCACCGCCACGATTTGAATGTAGGATTTGAAAGCCGAGGTTTTTTAGTTCCTCTGGAGGTGTCAACAAATTGTCATCACCACCGGATCTGCCGATGGTGATGACTTTCTTGTGTTCGGTTAAAATCAGAGTGTTTTCTGCGCCTTCTAAAACTTTTGCAGATATCTCTCGCTGTGTTTCCCAGACTTCTTCATAGTCGGATAATCCGGGAATTCGGACAATGTTCAGAGGAGCTTTGATACGTTTATTTGAAATATTCGAGATTTCCTCATTCCCAATCCCCACTTTCGTGAGGACAGGCATTGATTGGGATGTTTGCCTAACCTGTTAAGTGCATCGAGTAAGTAGTTGAAAATTTTAGAATCCTGCTATCGCAGGATGGACAGGCAGGAATGCCTATCCTACTTTTTACGAACTGCCTATCTCGAATGTCTCTCTGAATTAGGTATGAATTGCTTCACCCAGTGCATCTCCGGCTGCTTCCATTACAGCTTCTGAAAGAGTTGGATGAGCGTGGATTGTTTTCGCGAAATCTGTAGCTGTTAATTCAAATTCGCGTCCGAGCACGACCTCACCGATTAGTTCTGGAGCTCCCGGACCGATGATGTGTACTCCGAGTACCTCGTTGTACTTCGTATCAATGACAAATTTCACGAATCCGTCTGTTTCTCCACCAGCTACTGCTCTGCCGTTGGCTCGAAACATGTACTTTCCGGTTTTGATTTCATAGCCGGCTTCTTTGGCTTTAGCTTCAGACATTCCAACCGAAGCAATCTGGGGATGGCAATAAGTACAACCCGGAACGTTTGAATGGTCTATTCCCGGAACATCAAGCCCGGAAATTGTTTCCGCAGCACAAATTCCTTCGTGTGATGCCACATGAGCAAGCAGGGGAGGACCGGCGACATCTCCGATAGCGTAGATCCCCTTTACATTTGTCTTTAGGTGGTCATCAACCTTTATAAATCCACGGTCGGTTTCGACGTTCATCTTTTCAAGTCCAATCTCATCTGTGTTAGCCTGTACGCCGACTGCGACAAGACACACGTCTGCATCTACTGTTGTTTCACCTTTTTCACCTTCAATCGTATATGTCCAGGCTCCGGTTTTCTTTTTCTTGATGTTGGTGACTTTGCTTGCCGTATGGACATTAATTCCGCGTTTTACGAAGAGTCGTTCAAGAGTAATTGCGACTTCTTTATCTTCAACTGGAACGACCTGATCCATCAATTCGACGATTGTAACTTTGCTGCCCATAATGGAGTAAAGGTAGGCGAACTCAACTCCAATTGCGCCGGCACCAATAATTAGCATCTGTTTTGGGATTTCGGGGAGGATCATAGCCTCTTTTGAGCTGATAATATTCTTGCCGTCAAACTCAAATCCGGGCAGTGCGCGGGGTCTGGCTCCAGTGGCGATAATGAAGTTGTCTGCACTGATTTCTTCAACGCCATCATTGGTGTTAACCTTTAGAACAGTTGATGATTTAAATTCACCGTGCCCTTTTATCACATCAATTTTATTCTTCTTCATCAGGAACTCAACACCCTTTGACATCTTAGTTGATGAAAGGCGGGAGCGTTTGATTACCGCATTCCAATCTGGAGTTGGGGCTTCGCACTTGAGTCCGAACGATTTTGCATTCCGCATTTCATCAAGGAGTCGAGCTGATTCGAGCAGAGCTTTTGTTGGGATACAACCCCAGTTAAGACACACACCACCGAGGTTTTCCCGTTCGACTACTGCAGTTTTTTTTCCGAGTTGAGTTGCTCTTATTGCAGAGACATATCCACCGGGACCGCTGCCGACAACGACAACGTCATATTTGTTTGTATTTATTGCCATTTTTTGTCACCAAAAAAGAATGGGCGAAATTACTTATTATCAGCAGAAGATAAAGGTCTTTAGCTGTTATTGCAACCTAATCCTGATAAACAAGAAAAACCCTAACATGGATTTTCAGGATGCTCAGGATATTGTGTTTGCTCGCTCCCACGCGGAGCGTGAGGACGAGGGGAGATCTTGAGGTCAAATTCCTATCTCTCTTCATCTCAATTGATGATTCTAAATCCCGACGTTGACAATCAAGTCAGTCAGGCATATATTGATGCAAAGCAGAGTTTTATTTCGTACGAATTCCTGAGCTCTTTCATTTGGGATTTGCCACCAACTTCTGCACGCGAAATAATCTGCAGTCCAAATTCATCTCAAATCAGGCACCAAAAAAGGATTGAACCTTTGGCACGCTCCACCAAAAAACAAACAAGATTAGTATTTGTCACCGGCGGTGTTGTTTCATCTCTGGGGAAGGGAATATCAGCTGCGTCTCTCGGGGCACTTCTGAAAGCCCGTGGCTTAAACGTAACCATTATGAAGTTAGATCCCTACCTGAATGTTGATCCGGGGACAATGAACCCTTACCAACATGGGGAAGTATATGTTACCGATGATGGCGCAGAAACCGATTTAGACCTCGGTCATTACGAACGGTTTCTGGACATCTCGATGCAGACTTTAAATAACGTTACAACTGGCCAAATTTATGATACTGTGATTTCAAGGGAACGGGCAGGAGATTACCTGGGTGCTACCGTGCAGGTGATTCCCCATATTACTGATGAGATAAAAAGGCGGATCCGAGTTGTTGCAGAGAATGGTGACCCTCCCTGGGATGTTGCAGTATTAGAAATTGGTGGAACGGTTGGAGATATTGAAGGTCTTCCTTTTCTCGAAGCGATACGTCAGTTAGGAACCGAGTTGGGACCTCGGCGATGTGCTTTTGTACATTTGACTTTAGTGCCGTATATAAAAGCTACAGGGGAGGTCAAAACCAAGCCGACTCAGCACTCGGTAAAAGCTCTCCGGGAAATAGGAATACAACCGGATCTTCTAATTTGCAGGTCACACGAGCAACCTCTTACAAAAGAGCTTAAAAAGAAGATCGGGCTTTTTTGTTCGGTTAATGAGAATGCTGTTATTGAGGCTCTTGATGCAGAGAGTATTTATGATGTGCCTCTAAAATTTGCCGAGCAGGGATTTGGTGAATATATCCTGAAGCAATTCAGGATGAAATGTGATGAACCAGACCTCAGAGTCTGGAAGAAAACTCTGCGCCGGATGAAAAGTGCCAAACATAAGATCGACATTGCTATTTGTGGCAAATATACTGAGCTACACGATGCATACAAGAGCATAATTGAGTCCTTTATTCATGCGGGAACTGAAAACGATGTAAAAGTTAACCTCAGATGGATTGACTCTGAGAAGGTAACACAGGACAATGCCGCAGAAAAATTTAAAGGAGCCTCCGGCTTACTGATTCCGGGTGGATTTGGAGATAGAGGGATTGAAGGCAAGGTTGAAGCGGTTCGATATTTCAGGGAAAATAAAATTCCTTTCTTCGGAATTTGTCTCGGAATGCATGTTGCTGTGATTGAATTTGCGAGGAGCATGCTCGGTTACAAAACTGCCAACTCGAGCGAATTTCACAAGAAAACCCGGTATCCGGTTATTGATTTACTGCCTGAACAGAAAAACATCCGGGACAAAGGCGCAACAATGAGGTTGGGTGCAGAACCCTGTCATATTCAACGTGGTTCGAAGGCTTTTGATATTTATGGTGAAGAGCTGATTAGTGAGCGCCATCGGCATCGGTATGAATTTAACAATAAATACAGAACCAAATTTGTAAAAGCAGGAATGACATTTGGTGGATTATCTCCTGATCACAAACTTGTCGAAATGATCGAATTGAAGGATCATCCCTGGTTTATTGCCTGTCAATTCCATCCTGAGCTGAAAAGTCGTTTTACAAAGCCACACCCGCTCTTCCATGATTTCGTGAGGGCTTCGCTTGAGTATTTCCTGAATGGAAAATCTAATGCATCAAATGTGAGCCCAAAGGAATAACAGTATATTGATAACTCTTCATCTGAAACCGAATCGGCAGAAACGGATCAAAGACGGGCATTTGTGGGCTTTTGCGGGAGAAATTGCTGAAAACCTTAAAGGTCTTGATCCCGGAGACAAAATTGCTCTTTGTTCCTCTAATGGAAGACTGCTTGGTCATGGATATGTAAATCCGAACTCTCTTATAGCAGTGCGCCTAATAACACGAGGCGGAGTAAAATGGGATGATGATCTTCTGCGAACCCGAATCAAATCAGCAGTAAGATATAGAGAACTTGTCTGTCCGGGGTGGGATGCAATGCGGCTCATTTACTCAGAAAGTGATGGGGTACCGGGACTAATTGTTGATAAATACATGGATCACCTCATTCTGCAATCGCTGACAGCCGGAATTGAAAAACAACTTGACACTCTGGTGGGGTTATTAACCGAAATTGTAAAACCTGAGAGCATTATCCTAAAAGGGGACAATCCCTTTAGAAAGTTGGAGGGGTTGTCGACAGAAGATCGGCAACTATTGGGAACAACACCAGATCATATCGAGTTTCATGAGGGTAAAGCGGTATTTTCAGCTCGCCCAGTATCCGGTCAAAAAACCGGATTTTTCCTTGATCAAAGGATGAACCGACAGATGCTAAAGGAATTTGTTAGCGGAACTCGAGTATTAGATTTGTATTCGTATTCCGGAAGTTGGGGAATAAGCTCAATTCTGTTTGGGGCGAAAAATGCTGTTATGGTAGATAGTTCTGCATCGGCATTAGCTCGGGGGGCAGAAGATGCAAAAGCGAATAGTGTCACAGATAAATGCAGCTTCGTGAAATCGGATGTTTCAGATTTTCTCAAAAAGTTAGAAGAGAAAAAAGACCTGTTCGACGTTGTAATTCTTGATCCACCTGCGCTCGTGAAATCTCGTGCATCCTTAAATGATGGGAGCTTACTTTACGGACGTATCCACGACAAAGCTCTCAGAATTGTAAAGCCAGGAGGCATTCTGATAAGCTGTTCCTGTTCACATCTTTTAACTCAGGAAAAACATCTCGCAATCATCGGGAAAGCTGCTGCTCGGTCCGGTCGCAACATCAGGCTAATCAAAAAAGGTGGACATTCACCCGATCATCCAATACTGCCCGGACATCCTGAAACAGAATATTTGAAATGCTGGTTTTTGCAATGCGATTAGATATCAAGCACCGCATAGTACCCATCCTGCAGTTATTCCACAGATCATAGGTTGCCCTAATGTCCATACTCGGTATAGCGACTCATAAGTTTTGTCAAGAACATGATGCTGGTCCTGATCACCCTGAAAGGTGGGGAAGGGTCGCTGTAATTCTCGATGCATTGCAGCGTGAATCTCTCTGGGAATCTGTAAGAGAGTATGAAGCTCGCGCGGCGACAGTAGAAGATGTTTCCTACATTCATAACCCCAAATACATCGAGGCGATGAGACGGCTCTGCGAGAAGGGTGGGGAATTCTTGCCCTCAATGGATGCCGCTGTTGGCCCGGAGAGTTATCCGGCTGCCCTTCATGCCGCAGGTGCCGGGTTGACCTTAGCTGATGAAATAATGAATGGACAGATCCAAATGGGATTTGCGGCCATCAGACCTCCCGGGCATCATTCCATTTACGCACGCCCCTGGGGATTTTGCATTTTCAATAACATCTCGATTTTGGCAAAATACCTGATTGAGAAATATTCTTTGAAAAGAATTGCTGTCGTCGATTTTGATGTACACCATGGCAATGGAACAGAGCAGGCATTTTGGGCAGATCCGAAAGTTTTATATTGTAGTATCCACCAGGAAGATTACTTTCCCGCTGATACCGGAAACTGGCATGATACGGGCGAAGGTGAAGGTGAAGGGTTCACCATTAATATTCCGGTTGCAGCCAGATGCGATGATGAGACATGGCTAAGTGCATTTGATAGATATGCCATACCTCGCCTTGAAGAGTTTGAACCCCAGATAGTGCTTGTATCCGTTGGATTTGATGGACACTGGCGGGATATAATAAGCGGGATAAAGCTCACAGGTAAAGCATTTTCAGGAATTGGGTCAAGGATTTTGAAAATTGCTGAAGGCTCCGCTGATGGGAAGATAATTTCGGTTCTCGAAGGTGGATATGACGATGTTGGTACAGCCGAGGGTGCTGTTGCATATTTCAGTGCGTTGATGTCAAGGACTGAATAGTGGATGTCCTGAGATTGAATGAGATACAGGTTTTTGCATATCATGGGAACAAGCCGGAAGAGAAAGAGAAAGGGCAATTGTTTCTTATAAGTGCTGAAATCAGAAGCGATCTTCGAAAAGCTTGTTTAACTGATAATCTGAAGGATACTATCGATTTTGATTTAGTCTATAAGATTGTTTCAGAGACAGTAAAACAGACTAATTACAATCTTTTAGAAGCACTTGGAGAAGAAATATGCCTGAGGATTCTAAAGGTATTTCCTGCGGTTGAAGTGAAATTATCGATCAAAAAACCAGATCCTCCAATAGATGGAAAATTGAATTTTGTAGAGGTTATTTTAAACCGGAATTCTCAGAATTTTAGATTACCTGAAAGTGACAACCCGTCCTGATGGTTTACCTTTCATTAGGTTCTAACCTTGGTGACAGATTTAACTTTCTCCAGCAGGGTATTGATGGTCTGCGTGATGTGGCTGTTGACAGGCAAATCCAACGCAGTAAAATTTATGAAACGGAACCCTGGGGAAATATTGCTCAACCAAATTTTCTGAATTGTGTGGTTGAGTTTGATTATAGAGGAACGCCGGAAGCTCTCTTGAGTGAGATTCATGAAATTGAGACTGGAACTGGCAGGATCCGGGGTAGCGATTCCACGGTGACGCAATGGATGGCTCGAACGTTGGATCTGGATATTCTGGTCTTCAATGATGTTTGCATCAATTCTGAAAAATTAACAATACCCCACAAACTGATGACGCAAAGGCATTTTGTCTTAGTTCCATTAGCGGAAATTGCTCCTGACCTGATTATCCCCGGGTATCTAAAGTCAGTCAGGCAGTGTGTTGATGAATGTCAGGATATTTGTGGGTTAAAGATATGGAAACAATAACGAACGAGAATTTGTCCTGAAATTAAGGATTGAATGTTGGGATTTAGGGAACACATAGCGATTGAAGGACCAATTGGTGCCGGGAAAACAACACTGGCAACAATTCTATCAAGGGAATTGGGAGCTCAGTTAGTGCTTGAACAACCGGAAGATAACCCATTTCTCCCTGACTATTACAAAGACCGGGAAAGGTGGGCTCTCCAGACTCAGCTAATCTTTCTTTTATCTCGTCATCGTGAACAATTGTCATTGAAACAATTAAATATGTTTCAAGAGGGCGTAGTTACTGACTATATTTATGAGAAAGATGCGATTTTTGCAAAGCTCGCTTTAGATGAAAGAGAGTATAGTCTTTACAGCTTGATTGCAGATCGTCTTGCAGCGGATATTATCAATCCGAGTTTGATTGTGTATTTACAGTCCACACCTGAACGGTTGATGACCAATATTCGAATTCGAGACCGTGAATATGAGCGTGACATGAGTGTTGATTATATCAAAGACCTCTGTGAGCTTTACAATCGTTTCTTCTCCGTTTGGGATAGAACCCCAGTTTTGATAGTGAGGACGACTGAAATTGATTTTGTAGGAAATGAGATGCACAGATTGAAATTGGTTGAGAAGGTAAAGTCTCTAAATGAGGGCAGGGTAGTGTTTGATCCGGAGGAGTAAAATGATAAAAGTAATTATATTAGTTATTCTTCTCTATTTAGGCTTCCGCGTATTTCGTTTCTTTCGGAAATTGATGTCGAATCCTCTTTTGAGAAGTAAAATACACATAATGAATGATCAAAATCAGAAACCTGCATGGGAAGAAGATGACATTGAAGATGCGGATTTTGAGGATGTCGGAAAGAAAGATTGATGCATGGATTGACCCTTTTTTATAATTTTTGTTTGATTCTTCAATGAAGTGAAAACAAATGGAGTTATTATGAGACGAGTGGTAGAAACAAATAGTGCACCAGCTGCTATTGGTCCATACAGTCAGGCGGTAAAATATGAAGGTAAAGTCGTTTTTACTGCTGGACAGATAGGGATGGATTCCCATACCGGTGAGCTGGTTGAGGGTGGAATCATTGAACAAACCGAACAAGCTTTAAACAATATGCGAGAAGTTCTTGAAGCATCACAGTCCGCTCTCAGTTTAGTGCTGAAGGTTACGATGTATCTGGTTGATATGGATGATTTTCAGACTGTAAACAGGGTTTATGCTAATTATTTTGTACATGAACCGCCTGCCAGATCAGCTGTGCAGGTTACCGCGTTGCCGAAAGGAGCTTTAATCGAATTAGATTGCGTCGCTGCATCCAAATAACAACCTTTCTGCTCGTAATTATATTATTGGCTATCCCTGAAGCAAAGGCAGAGGATTCTTCTGCTGTGAAGGTAGACTGGAAACCGTCCCCCGCAGGAGCTGCGTTTCGCTCACTGGCGTTACCCGGATGGGGGCAGGCTTATGTTCACAAACCGGTGAAGGCTGTTATTTACGGTGGTATACAGCATGCGCTTGTCTTTAGTGTGTTTATGCGAGGTCACCAATATAATCTTGAACACAAATATGGTGAAGAGAGCAGAGCGGATTTTTACAGGAATGAGCGCAACCGTTTGTCATGGTATCTTGCTGGAGCAATTTTGTTGTCTACTCTTGATGCCTATGTTGACGCTCATTTATATGATTTTGATGTTTCCGATGATCTCTCAGAAAGTTACGAGATGAAAAAAACCGAAGATTTGTCATTCATGGGTGTGAAAATACATTTTTCCTGGAGGTTTCATTGATCAGTCGCCACGAGGCTATTGCTCTTGTACGAGAACATGTAGGAAGTGAGAGCCTTATTAATCACATGATTGCTGTCGAAGCTGTATTGCGCGCATTGGCAAGAAGATTTGGTGAAGATGAAGACCTTTGGGGAATCACAGGATTATTGCATGATTTGGATCTGGGGGTTCTCGGAGATGATTTGAGCCGACATGGAGAGGTTACGGTTGAGATGCTGGAAGGAAAACTACCGGATGAAGCTCTTCAGGCAATTAGAGTTCACCCTGGTGAGTTGCCACGAAAAACACGCCTTGATTCGGCACTGTATTTTGCGGATCCAATTACTGGTTTAATAATTGCCGGTACTCTGATGAGACCTTCAAAAAGTCTCGTTGACATGACCATGAAATCGCTGAAAAAGAAATTTAAGGATAAACGATTTGCTGCTGGTGCGAATCGAGACCAGATCAGAGCATGTAGTGAACTTGAGCTCGATCTGGATGACTTCATGAGCCTGGCTCTTGAAGCAATGCGTGAGATCCATTCCGATCTGGGTCTCTAAATATTTTGTTTCGGATTGAAGAGTATTTAGTTTGGACACCATTTTACGGGTGGAATTACAATACTTTTTCGGACTATCCAACAGTTTTTGAGTATGGAAATAATTGGACTATTTATTAGATAAACCTCGAGCCAACTGTGCTGTTGTCGGCATATATGGACTTGAAGAGGCAGCCACACTGAGTTACCTGAGTCTGTATGCATTGCAACACAGAGGTCAGGAGGCAACCGGGATAGTTTCCTCAGATGGTGAGAACCTGCGGCGGCACGCTGGTAAGGGTCTGGTCGCAGATGTGTTTAAAGATCGTACCACTTTTAACAAACTCCCAGGCAAATTGTCAATAGGTCACAATCGGTATTCAACCACCGGGTCCTCTACCCAAGATAACGTACAACCACTGTTGGTTCAGGATCACTCCGGACCGATTGCACTCGCACATAACGGCAATTTAACGAACTATCATCAACTTCGAAAGTTCCTTGAAGGCGAAGGATCGTTGTTTCGGACATCTGCCGACAGTGAGATTATCCTTCAGTTATTAGCCAGATCCCACGGCAAGGATCTGAAGAGCCGTCTTTTTGATGTCATCAGAATGGTCAAGGGTGCATATTCCCTTGTGATGATGAGCAGAGATGTGCTTGTTGCTGTCCGTGATCCACGTGGATTCAGGCCATTATGTCTTGGAAAGAAGGACGATGGTTGGATTGTTGCTTCTGAATCCTGTGCATTCGATTTGCTTGGCGCAGAATATGTACGAGATGTTAGGCCCGGTGAAATGCTTGTGATAGACGAAAACGGATGTGAGAGTCTTTTTTTTGCGAATGGAGATTCTCATGCGCATTGCATTTTTGAGTTTGTTTATTTCTCTCGTCCAGACAGTTTGATATTTGGAGAGAATGTTGATCGTACCAGACGAAAGCTGGGTCACGTACTTGCGGCTAAACACCATGTTCCCAAAGCAGATATCGTTGTTTCAGTTCCGGACTCTTCAAACACGTCAGCTTTGGGCTATGCTCATGAAGCGAATATTAATTTTGAACTTGGACTGATTAGGAATCACTACGTCGGAAGAACCTTTATTGAGCCTGAGCAGCAGTTGCGCGATTTCGGAGTAAAGCTGAAGTTCAATGTTGTGAAAGGTGTGGTAAAAGGAAAAAGTATTATCCTTGTTGATGATTCAATTGTAAGAGGCACAACTCTAAAGAAACTTGTAAGACTTATGCGCAGGGCTGGAGCAAAAGAAATTCATGCTCGAATTAGTTCGCCTCCGATTACAAATCCTTGCTATTACGGAATGGATTTTCCAACGAGAGAAGAATTGGTGGCATGTTCTCGATCAATTGAGGAAATCAAAAATTACATAGATGCGGATTCACTCGAGTATCTGACAGCTGAAGAATTACTCGGTGCGACATCAAAGAGAGTTGGACAGGATTTCTGCACAGCATGCTTTACAGGCGACTATCCGATTGAAATAACGGAGTCTGAAGGTGTCGTCAAAATCGAGTCCTGATTCAAGAAACAAAAAATCAAAAGTAGTACGATTTTTTGATTACTTTTTTGTATTACGCCCCACATTGATGTTTCCTTTTTGGACGATGACTCTCGCTGGTAGCGGTATTTCACGATTCCAGAACCCACGGAGCAATGTTGAATGGATTCTGCTCTCTGTAGCGCTGAGCTTATTATTTGGATTGATTTATTTACTTAACCAGCTAAAAGATAGAAATACCGACAAACTGAATAAAAAGCTAATCCTTGTTTCCGAAGGGATGTTAACGGACAAAGAGCTTTGGGTAGAATCAATCATGCTCTTTGCCATATCAGCTGCACTGTTGATTATTGGTGGTTTCAAGGATCTGTGGTTAGTCATTTCAGGCATTTTTATGATTTGGGGTGTTCTGTATAACTTTACCCCTTTTGCGCTTAACTGGAGACCATGGGGTTCTGTTTTTGCGTATGTTTTCGGAGGTTGGCTTTTTCTCCGACTCGGTGCACAAATTATGGGTTCTGAGGCTCATTTAATCCGTGAACTGCCATATATGCTTGCCTTTTCTGCAAGCTGCATAGTTACCGATATCATTGATCGTAAAGGTGATGCGGCGGTAAGTAAAAAGACGTTTGTAGTTCTTTTCGGAGAAAAGACTGCAGCAATGGTTGGGTCCATTGGGTTTATAGTGGTCTCAATCCTTGGATTTCTGAATACTGATTGGGTGATTGCAGTACCAGCATTGCTAACAGCTCCAGTAATGTTGACTGCTGCTATTAAAGATGACATCAAGCTGACTTCTCAAGTCAATAAATTTGCGATATTCGGGTTGTCAATTGCAGTTGGAGTAAACTTCCCAGTTTATCTTGTAATTATTGCCCTGTACT
>JABGPL010000090.1:13525-17853 GCA_018644935.1 Calditrichota bacterium
ACTATCCATTTGCCAGATGGTACCACAGGCAAAGGTTCGATATGGAATACCCTAGCTTCAGGTAAAAAATTGTACATAATAAAAGCACGCCCAGAACTAAAGTCTGATCCCCCGATTCAGATTAACGATCAGAAATGTGACCTCTGCGGGACATGCGCAGGTGTGTGTCCACCGGATTGTCTGATTCTGGATGCAAAAAAATTGATAATCGATGGCTCTAAATGCATCAAATGTGGATTCTGCCTTCCGGCCTGTCCACTTGAAGCCCTAAAGTGGAATGAAAACGATGGGAGTGTCGAAAATGATGAATAGAGATTATGACGTAATTGTAGTTGGAGGGGGACCGGCGGGTGCTATGGCAGCCCACATTGCGGCTGAAGACGGTGCTAAAACTTTGTTGCTGGAGCGTGATTCCCACATCGGATTGCCGGTCAGATGCGGCGAGGGAGTTTCAATTGGCAATATACGTCAGTTAGTGGAAGTCGATGATAGACTGATTGCGCATGAGATGAACAGTGCTGTTATTTATGCGCCCGACGATACAGCCGTTGAGATTCCATTAGCCAGTTCAGCAGTGGTTCTCGAAAGGGCACTATTTGACAGGTATCTCGCTGAACTTGCTGCATCATCTGGTGCTGATATTCAGACCAGAAGCGATGTTACAGGTTTGACCGAAAATAATGGCTGTATAAACGGAATCACCTACAATCGGTTTGGTAGAGAGATGAGCCTGAAATGCGGTGTGGTTATCGGAGCTGATGGAGTTGAGTCGAGAGTGGGGAAGTGGGCGGGATTGAAGACTAAAATCAAGTCCTTTGACATGGAAAGTGCATACCAGATGGTGCTTTCCGGTATAGACATAAATCACAGAAATTTCCACTTCTATGTCGGTAATGAAATTGCACCTGGAGGATATATTTGGGTATTTCCGAAAGGTGAAACGACTGCTAATGTTGGGATCGGAGTAAAGTCCAGTATGTGCTCGCCGGGAGATGCCTATAAGAAGTTAATTGAATTTATCGAAAAACACTTTGGTAAACCGGTAGTTGTAGGGGAATCTGCAGGTGGAGTCCCATGCGGACCCCCACTGAAGGAGCCTCTGACAGATGGGTTAATCCTGGTCGGTGATGCCGCAAGGCATTGTAATCCTCTATCAGGAGGGGGAATTTGCTCGGGAATGATATCAGGAAAAGAAGCCGGCAGTGTTGCTGCAATGGCTGTTTCAAAGGGAGATGTTTCAAAAAGGTGCTTAGGTGCTTTTAATAAGCGAATCGAGAAGAAAATCGTTCGTTCACACAAACGAGCTTACCGTCTGTCACTAGCGGTTAATAAACTTGACGACAGCGTTTTCTTAAAAACAGCTCACGAAATGATAAAAATACCTGTTGAAGACAGGAATTTGAGGAATGTATTTCTAAAAGCTCTTATTTCCTCACCATCTCTTGTCGTTGATATTGTGAAGATGTTTGTTTAATTGGGACTCTATGCCTTGATGTTGTATTGTAACGCAGTTTAGATTTGTTTAAAGACCAAAGATGGTGATCTTGGTTCTTTTTAGACTCCGGATGGATTAAATCCCTAAAGTATTACTAACTTATGAAACTCGTTTGATATTTCGTCGACAATTATATAAATTTTGAACTCGCAGTTTGTACTTTAATTGTTCACGCTGTTTCAAACATTTATTTTAGCCGCCTTTGCTGCCAAATCTGATTTCACTTGGGCGAATTGTATTAATAGCACCTATTGTAGTGCTATATCCAAATTCGCACTCAGAGACATCCCTGATCGTTCTGGGATTGATAATTTTCTCCTATCTGACCGATTTTCTTGATGGGTTTTTAGCCCGGAAACTCGGTATGCAGACAAGGTTGGGGTTAATTCTCGATCCTTTAGCGGATAAGCTCTGGACGATGGTGATGATATTTCTTTTAGTCAAATATCGTGATCTTGAGGTTTGGATTGGACTTACAATTGTAAGCCGAGATGTTTGGATACTGATTATCAATTCGTGGGTTTTATGGCGCAGGATGCCGATATTACCCTCAGATGAACTGGGTCGAAAGTATATGGTGATATGTGGTTTGATGATAATCGGGATGACAATGAATCTTCCCGGGATGATTTGGCTCGCATATTTGCTAATTTTATTGAGCCCGATTACGTTAATTGTTTATACGCGTCGGATCATCAGGATGATTGAGAAACCACCCTCAACTTTGAGTGCGACGGATAGTTTAACGGAGTAGAGATGGCAATTGTTTTTTACGACAGTTTGAGGAAGAAACGAACAAAGTTTGAGTCGATGAATCCTGGAATTGTTAAAATGTACACATGTGGTCCTACAGTATATGCAGATGCTCATATCGGAAATTTCCGAACATACATCTTCGAGGATCTCCTTCGCAGGACTCTGAAGTTCCTCGGATATAAAGTGATACAAGTAATGAATCTGACTGATGTTGAAGATAAGACTATCAATGCATCTAATGAACAAAGAGTGCCTCTTCAGCAGCATACAGCACCGATAATAAATCGTTTTTTTGAAGATTTGGATACTCTCAAAATCGAGCGTGCTGAATATTATCCGAGAGCAACTGAACATATCCCACTAATGCTGGATCTGGTAAAAAAGCTAATTGATAATGGCTATGCATATGAATCCGAGGGTTCGATATATTTTCGTATAGAGAAATTCAAAAGCTACGGAAAATTATCGGGAATGAAACTTGATAAGCTCGTGCGTGGAGCACGCGTCGACGCAGATGAATATGAGAAGGACGATTTTCGGGACTTCGCGTTATGGAAGGCTTGGTCTGAAGAAGATGGTGAAGTCGGCTGGGATTCTCCCTATGGTCGGGGTCGACCGGGATGGCACATAGAATGTTCTGCAATGTCGATGAGATATCTCGGAGATGAATTTGATATCCATACAGGTGGAGTGGATAACATATTTCCACATCATGAAAATGAGATAGCCCAAAGTGAATGCGCGACAGGAAATAAATTTGTACAATATTGGCTGCATAGTGCCCATTTAATGGTCGATGGCATGAAAATGTCTAAATCACTTGGCAATTTTTTCACACTGCGAGAATTAATAGCAAAAGGCTATTCCACACGCTCTATCAGATATGTTCTGTTAACCTCTCATTATCGCCAACAGATAAATCTCTCTGGAGAATCAGTTCTGGCTGCAAAAGCCGCGCTAGAACGACTTGATACACTCAGGCACTCTGCTGATGAGGGAGCTGGAGCAGGTGAGATTCGTTCGGATCTGGCAAAGAGCATAAAAGAGTCTGAGTTGCATTTTACCCGATCCATTGAAGATGATCTCGGTATTTCCGGTGCGATGGCAGCTTTGTTTGAATTAGTGTCAGCAGTTCATCGTTTTTCAAATAAATCTCCCCTTAACCAAAAAGAAGGTGAGGCTTTGCTCAATTTCTGGAAAAAAGTTGACAGTGTGCTGTCTTTTCTTTTCCCAGAGCAGAAAGAACTACCATTGGAAGTTCTGGAATCTGTGCAGATAAGACTGAAAGCAAGGCTTGATCGAGACTTCTCTCTTTCCGATAAAATTCGCGACGATCTCGCATCAAAAGGTTTCCAAATTAAGGACACTCGAGAAGGTACAATTGTGATTTGGGTACAAGGTCGTGAATTAGTGAAATAAATTCCAGAAACTCTTGACATTCTCTGAAAAGTTGCTATATTAGAAAGTCTATATATTAGATATGGCTGGCGTAGCTCAGTTGGTAGAGCAGCTGATTTGTAATCAGCAGGTCGGTGGTTCGAGTCCTCTCGCCAGCTCAGCAGCCATTTTAGCTTGGAAAGGGGAGGTTCCCGAGCGGTCAAAGGGAACAGACTGTAAATCTGTCGGTGAAACCTTCGGAGGTTCGAATCCTCCCCTCCCCACTGATTAGTGAATCCAAGGCAGGACACGTATGGGTGTTCTGGCTTTTGCTCATTATACAAGGTTACGTAAATTTGGCGGGAATAGCTCAGCTGGCTAGAGCATCAGCCTTCCAAGCTGAGGGTCGCGGGTTCGAATCCCGTTTCCCGCTCTAAGAAATTTGACGACTGCTCGCGTAGCTCAGTCGGTAGAGCGCGTCCTTGGTAAGGACGAGGTCACCGGTTCAAGTCCGGTCGTGAGCTCGAGAATTAATATTTCGACAGTGTCCGGCCACCCGAGTGGTTGGAAATGTCAATTGGTTCCATTATGGAGGAATAATGGCAAAAGAAAAGTTTGTAAGAGATAAAACGCATGTCAACATCGGCACAATTGGTCATGTAGACCATGGTAAGACGACGTTGACCTCTGCAATAACGCT
>JABGPL010000091.1 GCA_018644935.1 Calditrichota bacterium
CTGTAGTAGTAACAGTCGTACTTTTACCAACGCCACCCTTTTGAATGGCGACACTAATTAAACATGCCATATTTCCTCTCCATCATTGATAATGAGTCCTGGATTGAGAGGGAAAGGCAGGATGGAATCACTTACTATTTCAGACACAATCTCGAAATCATTAATGATTTTTGCATAGATCGTCTTTTCTGTACTACCCGAAGATAGCAGGAATTGAGGTTCTGTTTCAAAATTAACAATTTCAGAGCTTTCAAATGTTGAATCTTCTGAAATTATCATCTTCAAGCGTGCTCCCCCAGCGGTCAATCGTAAGTCCAACAATCTAACGGACGTAAATCCATCTTGATTCTGATCAATAATCTCTATCGAAGGATTAATTGGGAGAGGTTCAATTTCTGCACTAACAATTTCAGAGACAATTTCAAAATCATTTTTTAAGAAAGCACTCACAATTTGAATACCTTCACCAAATTGCAAAGTGATAAGTTTCTGATTACGAAATTCTATCCAGTCAAGATCTTCTAAATCCTGTTGTAGACCAACTTTCATAGAATCTATCTGGCCATTTGCTCTTAATGCTGCCAGGGCAACTCGAAATGGAGTATAATGGTTTCCTCCGTTCAGGATTATTTCAGGTTCCATTGACATCGGTTCAATTGAGTCAAAATATACTCCAGATTCGGCTCCAGTTCGGTTTTTGAATCTGGTGTAAACAACTTTGGTTCCAGGACCCGTTTCAAGTTCCCAATTTTCAATTTCACCAGTGAATGCTATCCAAACGGGATCATCAAATATTATCAGTGAATCATTTGAAACTGCAATACTGTCGGCTTCAGGAGCTACTAAACTCAAATTTACTAATCTGGATAGTGCGAAATCATTCCCATCATTTATCTCAATTCCACCAAAAATCTCAACCGTGATCTCATCATACAATGTTGGAGAGATTATCTCAAAGCTATTTCTGACTCGTGAATAAAGAGTGTGTACTGTGGCATCACGATTAGGTGAAATTTTGCTCCCGTTTGCTGATACCACCTCTCCCCTGCCCAAATCCCATGTGAAATTAGATTGATACGGAATCCAAACAGCACCTGCAAAATCTTCACTGTTGCTAACTTGCATGTGATCTGAGTAATCGGCATCTAATAAGACTTCAACAATATTGGTTTCAGTAGTATCTGTGACCCCTAACTGAAATTCGTTTATCAGACAAAGACGGGGTTCGATTTGATCAGAACAGACTTCCTCAATCAAAAAATCATTCCGAACAGATACCTGGACAGTCTTTGTTCCTTCACCAGTCGACAAAACCCAATCAAGTTCATCTTCATAAACCTGCCACTGATCTCCACCTGCATCATTCTGATTTGATAAGCGCATCTCAGTTGCACCGGTGGATTCGATGTTCAGGGATACATTTGGTGTTTCGGTGAATTCTGAGTTATTGTTGATTGTAACCTCTGGATTTATTGGGGCTGGCATTATGCTATCGGATATAACATCAGATGTATCACCTTCTGTAAAAACGACCTGAAAATAGACTGTTTTCATTCCAGCACCAGTTTCAAGTTGCCAGGATTTTGAAGTAGTGTAATCCACCCAGTCAGAATCGATGAAATCTGATGAATTTGATATTTTCATTCTTGTGGCAGTAAAGGTGTAAATATTTAAGTCAACGAATCTTGTTGCCGTGTAATCATCTTCTACATCTTCAATTACAAACACTGGATTGGTACTGAGAACTATTGAGTTTTCCTCGCGCCGTTTAAAGAATCCATTTGCGGTATATCCGGTGATACCATATTTGTATCGGTTTCCTTTTACAATGGAGGTGTCGGTATAAAAAGTCTGACCCCGTATTAACAAGGTGTCTTCATATTCAGAGTTGTTTTCCTGTCGGAATATTGCATATCCTGTTAAATTATCGATATTTACATCTGACCATCTGAGATGAATGAAACCATCAACCGCTTCAGCCGTGAGTTGAAATGGATCTCCACTGGTCTCTTGATTATTTTTATCCAAAGGATTGTCATGAGGCGCACCGGATGGGGTGTCAAAATTGCATGAGTTCAGCATTACAAGTAGAAGGAGAATGCCGAAACTGATTGCTTCTATTACGAATCTTTTTTTGAAGGAATTCATTTCTTTTTAGTTAGTACTAATTCTTTTTATCCCCAAACTGCCAATGCCCAGGTTACTAAGTATCCAAAACCTAAATACGGGTGTTCTATCTATCTTTTACTAGCCGAAAACCTAAATTGCCACTTCGATTATGAGGGGAAACACCATTGCGGAATGCAGATCTGCATTCTCTTGCATGAGAATCCCAACAACCTCCGCGTCCAACTCTATAGTTCCGCCATTCAGATAATCTTGCAGAACCATCTGCGGGTGCTCCTATGTAATTGTTGTGATACCAATCCTCACACCATTCATAGATATTCCCACTCATGTCGTATAGACCCCACGCGTTTGGCAGTTTTTGTCCAATTGGGTGAGTTTCAACTTCTGTATCGTTTCTATCGTAATGAGCAAAATTGTCAATTTCTACATAGGTTTCATCATCTCCCCAATAGAATCGAGTTGTCGTTCCGGCACGACACGCGTACTCCCACTCAGATTCTGAAGGCAATCGAAATGAATTTTCCAAGGTAGATTCAAAACTCTGAACATCATTCCAGGAGACTTGTTCAACCGGGTGATCTTCTCTGATGAAGTGTGATGGATTATCTCCCATAACAGCCTCCCACTGACCCTGTGTCAATTCATATTTACCAATCCAGAATCCATCGGAGAAAAACACCGGATGTTGTGGGCTTTCAGAGCTAAACGAATCTTGCTCATCATCCTGACGTCCCATCAAGAATTCTCCTGGTGGAATCCAACACATCACAATGCTTTCTCCACTACCCCCCAATGGGAAAGTTTTTTCAGATCCTGGGACATATGTCCACCAGACTGTTAAGCTCTTTAATGCAGTTACGGGCTGAGCGACATTTCCAACTCTATCTACAAAATAAACACTAACCTGCGCATCTGATATTAAAGGTGTATCTTCCTTTACAGTAAAATCAAATGAATATGTACCATCGCCATTATCGTCGAGGGAAATCTGTTCCCAGCCTTCAACTTCCACGTAGGCGGTTCCACCCGATTCATTTCCAAGTGCGTCGTCTTCTGTAACTAAAGTGAATGTAATTTGATCTTCTACTATGATGGAATCTTCATTTGTTGCAGTCCAATTAAACGAACTTATAACTGCTCGGGTATCCAGCCGAATTGACGTAAACACTACCGCACTTGTATTACCGTTCAATGCTAAAGCCTGGCATCCTATAATTTTCTCTCCATTTATATCAGACATATCAACCGAATATGATGTAATTAAGGTTTGCCAGGGTGAGTTCAGTGCTGAATTAACCGATTGCACAACTTGATATCGGACCATATATGCCAATTCAGTTTCGATATAAATTTTTGGATTCAGGTCATTTGTGAAACCACCATCAAAATCTGTGGTTATGGACAGCACCCTTGGCACAACTTCCGGATTTCGTCCATCAAGCGGATTGTCTCGAGGTGTTTCTGTTGGCTGTTCGTGAGAGCAAGACAAGAGAAAAGCGCTAAGAGCCAATAACAAAATGCGAGGTATGGAAATTTTACTTGTCGTCATATTTTCTGTTCCGAAAATTTGGATTTTCTGCGTGAGAATCTGCGAAATCCACTTAATCTGCCGCGAATAAAGTTAGAAATGAACACTAATCCCAACCCGTTTTGCAGTTGCAAATGGTTCCAGTTTCAAGTTTCCTCCAAACTCATTTGCCACGGGTCGCTCCCCTCCGCCATTCACCCAAACATCGGTAAACTGCAGAGCCCAAATTCCAAACGTCAGCAGTGAGAAGATCTTGACCTGTTCATTAGCGTCATTCATATCCAGTAGCAGTTCTTCTGCTTTAGTGTGATGAAGGTCCATGCTGCTTTGATCAGTGGCGGCTCTGTAGGCGGTCATTGCATCATTGTAGTCACTTTCAGTGCTTGAGTATTGCATTGATGATGCTACTGTCATTGCCAGCCCACCTATAAAACTGCATACATAGATGCTGCCCCGGACATTTTGCCCGGATTTGAATTGCCCAACTCCGGGAATCGGAGACCATCCCCTTGCTTCTGCCCGTTTTCTTAACCACTTCTTTGTTCCTGCTGTGCCGAGTACCTGTGAGTAGTTAATTTCCTCATCATGATTGATATCAATTTTTCCAACATGAATATCCCAACCGTTCTTTTCGAGTCTTATCTTATATACACCTGTAGGAATATTTGTGAATATATTCGGTGTTTTTCCCATCAACTTATCATTCAGGTAAACTTCAGCTTCGGGAGGATCACATTTTACGCGTAATCTGCCAACCTTGCGGATGAGCTCCGCCTCAAGTTCTTGCTTATCACCAATAACAACGCCAATTGGTCTTTCCCATATCTCGAATAACTCATGGTCAACTTTGATTGTATACGTACCGGTTGGGAGCTTGCAGTCTATCAAAGGTGTAGGACCAAGATCGCGGTTTTGCTCAACAATTGACACTATAGCCCCTTTTGGAAAGGAACTTACTGTCAGCAATCCGAAATTGGGTTTTAACTCATAAGTTTCTTCAAAGACTTGACCATCAATGATCTCAATGGTTGATTCATAATCAAAATAATTTTCGGCGTTAATGTTGACTATGTGCCTTCCTGAAGGAAGTTCAGCAATAAAAACAGGTGTCTCCCCAAAGGTGTTTCCGTCAATGCTCAAACTTGCACCCTCGGGATTGGATGAAATTCTGATGGTGCCGAATTGAGGTTTAAGATCATAGTTGACGAGGTGTTCGCCGGCAGGTTCAATTGATATCGTGTCAGTTTCTTCATAATACATTTCGCGAATTAGGCGTATTGGGTAGTTGCCACAGGAGTATCGTTCCGCTATGAAAGGTGTTTTACCGACCTGTTGACCGTTTATCCACAGCATTGCGTCCGATGGATTACTGTTAATCTCAAGTCTGCCAAAGTTTGGTGTCAGGTCAAAATTTTCTTTTGCGTATGAGTTTGAAGTGACCTCCACGACTTTCGCTGAAGGCAGGTACAGGTCATGGACAACTTCAATTTGATAAGTTCCAGGGAGGACGTCGTCCACGGTTAGTGGGGTTTCCCCCTGCTCAAATTTGTTTAGGTATACCTTTGCTCCAGATGGGTCGGAGGTGATAAACAGATTGCCGGGGTCTTGAACAGAAATTTCTTCAGATCGACCTTCTAAGAACGAGATGAGATCTTCAACTTTCTCTTTAGGTTTAATGTCGTAACTCTTTTCCCAGACACGTCCTTCCGAGTTCAGTTTTATCTTGTGAATTCCGGGTGAGGGGTTGAATACTGCATACCCCTTCGAGAAGTTTATCTTCATCAGCATATCATCCAATCCACCATATATCGCCTCTTCAGGCGAAGATGGATCGTATACTAATTTGATCTCCGCCCGGTTCTCATTGAATATTCCCTGATTACCACCGATACTTTGAATCCGCAGAATATACACCTTCCCTTTAGACATCTGCTGAGGAATCTTGTAAGTCAACGGTAGATAACCTTCGGATGTAAACGTCACATGTCGTTCACGAAAGCTGACATAAAAATAATACACCCCAGCTGATTCAGTATCACGGTGATAAACCTGAACATCGGTCAGATTCAGATCACCCTGAACATCGCTCTCAACACGCAGGACTGCACATTGGTCAGCATTCATGTCATTGTATGGTCGGATCGTACCCCGCATGTCCATTGGATCTTCTTCAAAGTCGAGAACTTTGAACTCTGCTGACAGGGAAATTGATGTTAAACAAACAATGATTAACAATGCTGAAAAAACTGTTGGTGTTGGTTTACTCATTTTGACCTGTGTATTTTGCATTACCCTCGTTCCACCTCCTGCGTGGTTATTTCTCTTTCGTCCAACTCACCTGGATTCCCAATCAAGCTGGGAATGAGGAAATTACAAAAAATGCTATTCCCACTCAGCCAGGTAGGGTGGGAACGAGAAATCAGAACCTTAAATCCGAAATTCCAAATTTCTTTTGATCCTCATCCGTTATCCGTCCAGGTTGCCAGTAGCGGAAAAAGATCTTGGGTTCTTCCTCGTTTGTGAAATCCATGAACAGAAGGAGATAGCCCTCGTCTGCGTAGTTTGTTGAATAATAACTCTGGTGAAGCTGGATTGCAAATATTGGGCGTTCTAAACTGCGTCGTACAATCTCAAGATCGGAAAATTGGATGTTGACAAAAGGATTTCTAAATGCTTTGTTCTTTAATCGATCGATATATTCTGTTTTTGTAAAGCGAATGTGTTCTACTTCTTCAAGACTGACCTGCTGCTTGATGATGTCTTTCATATTCTGAGGGACGTCTTCAGTCTTTTTAACGTATCCGATAAAAATCACTGCACTGTCAGAAAACACCTGAGCGATCTTTCCTATGTCCTTCATCGCGAAGATCGTTTTATAATACTCCATGAACATCAATCCCATCATCCTCTCATTCAGATCTCCGGTTTCAATACCGCGTTGAATGCAATCTTGAACATCACCACTGCCAATTCCAAAGTTTACCCAGGTGATTTTTCCGTTTTCAATTATAAGTACAATATCGTCATAGACCACCTTTCGATTTAAATCAGTCAGCTCGAATATCAGTGGAATGCTCCTGATATGGGTCTGATAACCGCACTCGATGAAGTGAATGTCATGCTCACCCGAATAAAGGGAAACTTTCCCATAGTTCATTATCTTAATAAACTGGCTGAAGCCCTGATCGGTAAAGTGTTTTTCTATTTTATCGTAATTCTTCGCCTTAATCGCATCAATTATTCCCTGCACAAGGTCCGCGAGCTCATCATTATCAGGCTTTTCCGAAACAATTTCCGGTAAATGTTTTTCCGCAGAGATATTCTTGAATTTAACAGATTTCCGACTTTTGAATGGGACATAGATATATTCGGAAACCATCTTCACCTCTTCATCCTGAGGAATATCTCCCAACAGGTCAGAATACGTATAATCGATGCTGATGTCCACGTTACCGGTGCTGGAGAGGTATGAAACCGGAACTATTGCTACACCCTTCCCATCTTTTATGCTTGAGCTGATTTGGTCGCTGCCGTCGAAATAGTTTAAGTTAAGGTCTTTGATCAGTTCACCGTTGCTATTTGCAGTGATATACAGGCAGTAATTATTCTGATCTTCAGTGAAATGTGAGATTCCGATCGAAATGCTATTCAGCAATTTCTGTATCTTCGCTGTAAGAAAGACAGTCAGCAGTTTTGTCTCATTTTCAATTTGAGCGGTGATCATATCCTTGTCTGGATGGCTCCTGAGCAGCACATATGCCCAATAAAAATGTCTCAGCGCGATTGAATACTCACCACTCTCTTCATAGTGATTTGCAGTCTTGACATATTCCACAATCTTGATTTCGCGCGACCGGAATATCCTATTCTTATCAGTAACTTTGATATACCGGTACACTCTGTATTTTCCATCGAGCAGAGTTTCTGTATGCTTCATTGTATTTGTCAACATAGCCGACGAATATGTCTTCACGATGCTCTGCGCAAACTCACTGAGAGATTCGTCAGTTTCTTTTATGACATCCTCAAAGGAGGATTCAACCCGCACTGAAATTTGAGAAATCAAATCCATTAACGCTCCCCTATCTGCCCGTTGATAGCTCGCATCATCTGCAAATCCGAGGATGTAATCTGGGTTGTTTATGATGGTTTCGATGTCGGTTGGTTGTGCATTAAGCTCTAACGCAAATGCCATTAAAACATAGAATAAACAAACTAGTGTTGATTTCATTTAATATCCGTTTGTTGCGTTCCAAGGTGTGAAGGCAGAAATGGCTCAGGTGGCAATTTATTCATATATTGCTCATCACCTTGTTTGAATATGTCAATTAGGATTAAAGTAGTCAAGAATCAATATGGGTATTAGAAGTATTAATATCAAAAAGGAGATTTTCAAAACGAGGATTGATCGCTGAAAGCAACATATTCAACAGGAGTTTGGGAAACGAGGTAAGGTTTATTTAAAGAATCCAACTCCGAATTAGTCATACTTTTTCGGAATACATTCCGAATTGGTTAAACCTATTCGGAATACAATACGAGCTGTTGTGAAATGCAAGGGATAGATTGAATGTCTACAGTCATAACCGATGAGGCTTATTGTTTTATAGCATTTCTTGAAAGTAACGTCATTGCGAACGAAGTGAAGCAATCTCGTATGTTACATATATTCAAATGGATTGCTTCGTCACTGCGTTCCTCGCAACGACGAACATCAGTCAATACTTTCGGGAATGCTATAGACTTTCGCCTTACCTAAATCGATACCCCGCATCCACCATCCAGCGATTAGTCTTGACTCCATCACCGCGACTTGCTTCGAAGAATGTGAATAAATATAAACTTCTTGATATCCGGTAATCTGCGTCAAGTTTTAGCCAGTTATTCCTCAATGTGGTCGATGAGCTGATTAAAGTATAATCTCGTACTCCAACTTCTATGCCTGCGCCCAAATCGCTTGTTATATTTCGATTTGCAGAGAAAGAAAATTGCAATCCTTCGCTGTATTTGTTCGAGAAATAACTGCCTCGCCCGTTAAACCTGATCAGGGAGATTCGTCGATCAGTGTAACTCAGGTTGCTTGAAGTAGCGTAAGTTGAGGAGTTGTCACTTGATCTAGACCGTACATTGCCATTGATTGAAAATCTGATGTTATCAGGCAGTCTGAAGATGCAACCAGCTCGAAAACCCTGACGCAGAGCATCATCAAAAAGGCTGTCTGCCACGGTCCGATTGTCTGCATTTCGTACATTTCGTAGATTATTATATCCGAGATTTAGCGAGAAAGCTCGAACTGGACTCCAGCGTAAGGATGTTTGAAAGTTTGATATCTCAAGAGTATTATTTGATTTATCCCTTCGCCAATCACGATTGATATTGATTTCACCGCTCTGGTAAAAAGATGTTTTTGATTTGTATGAATAGCTGTTTCGAATGTAGACGAATTCTCTGTCAATCTCTCCAGCTTTGTAAACTCCAAGTAACGCGCCAGTTGTCCGAATCCTTGATCCTTGAAGATTACGATTGTCAAATGTCAGGAAAATCCCTGATTTGACTTCTTCAGAACTGTAATTTGAAGTCTCATAGTCCGGTTCTGTGCCACCAAAAATCCCGATTTGATACTTTTCATGAAGCTTATATTCAAAAGAAATACCATCCATTAGCCCCAGACCGCTGACCTGGCTTGGGATAATCCTTCCAGCATTGTAACTGAAATTTGAATTTGGATTATCAAACATTATTGACAGCTCGTAAGTTCTGTTATTCCATGATGAACTGCTAATGTCGTGAAGGTTGGAATCCCTTATATTCTTCCGACCTTTCATGCGAAGGGATAAGGAGTGGTAACTGCCATATATATTTTCGATGCGAAAACGAAGGAAATAGGATGGTTGGATGAAATCATTATCAAATTCATCTAAATTGTCCTGTGAATAGTACTGAAGACCTAATCTCCCTGAGAACTGATTAGTTAATTCCTTGCGGGTGCGGGCAATTAACTCGGTATCGGTTTTAACTCTGGGAGTGATGACGGATTTTGGTGTGTTGGAGGAGGTTGTATCCAGCGAAATTACTGGTTTTTCGACAATCATCGTGACCTGATCACCAACTTTTAAGGGGGTTTTGGATTCAACAATTCTACACGAAGCGGAGTTATCAGCAACAAAGATTACTTCCATATGGGCAATGATCTCAATACCTCGTATAACTGTACCTCTATCACCTACTTCAATCCCGTTAATACGCCCGGCATCAACATATACAGCGGACTTTGAAATGTATTTGACGTTTGTCTGCAGCTCTTCAGCAAACGTTTGTCCTGAGGTGAAAACCAGAGTAAACAGCATTATTGCAAAAATCTTTGTCATGAGGATCAGAGTCTTTAGTTCTTTGGTCTGCTGAATGGAGTGGTTTTAGGAACAAGATCTTCATCACCATTGGGATGGCATGCCAGACATGCCTCGCTGTTGTACTCATAATCACGTACTTCATCATGTTCATCGTCCACCTCACCTCGTCGGTGCTCATGACAGTCAATACAACTGAATTGTGTGAAATCATTTGCTATAGTATGACATTCTATACATGTGTCCCATTCCTCACGATGTCCACGGCTGTAGATGGGGAAGTACTGCCGATCATGATCAAAGTTTGAATTTTCCCAATTCACAGTGTTATGACACATCTCACAATCCAAGGGGAAACCAGCTCGGAGGTGTGAGCTGCCCTGATATCTCGCGCCGTTATAATCCGGTTCATGACAGGAGAAACAATCGTTTGATAATCCGTCAAAGACACCATTGTTATGGCAATCCGCACAATCAACAACTCTGTGAGCTCCTGTTAATGAGAAGTCTGAATCATCATGGTCGAAGTCCGCTGGTGTCCATCCATTAGTGCCATGACAAAGTTCACAATTATGATCAAATTGAGCTTCTACATGGTTTGGATTTCGTGATTCAATGAAGTTGTCTTCATGACAGAAGAAGCAATTCTGGGGTGTGTTTGCATATTGTCCATTAAGGTGGCACAACTGGCAATTCAGCACAGTATGAGCACCTGTCAACGGGAATTCAGTGTCATCGTGATCAAAGAGGGCAGGTTCCCAGCCTGTTGTGTTATGGCAAATTTCACAATCGTGATCAAACTCTCCCTCAACGTGGTTAGGATCATCCGCATCGTTATACCCCGCTTCATGACACGAAAAGCACAACTGCGATATTCCATTGTACTGCCCATTTGTATGGCAGTCCTGACAATTTACTGCATCATGGGCACCTGTTAATGGGAAATCGGTGTTACTGTGATCAAACAAAGCGGGTTCCCAATCATCGGTATTATGGCATACCGCACAGTCTTGATCGAACTCTCCGGCTACATGGTCTGGATCGTCCGCGTCCAAATAGTCTGGCTCATGGCAGGCGAAGCATAGTTGTGATATTCCGCTGTATTGCCCATTTACGTGACACTCCTGACAATCGGTTTCCCGGTGTGAACCCGTTAATGGGAAATCGCTCAAGTCATGATCGAAAGTTGCAGGGATCCATGCTTCTAATGTGTGGCACATCAGGCAGTTTAAGTCGAATCTTGCTTCGACATGGTTGGGGTCATCAACTCCATTGTAATCGCTGATATGGCAGGCGAAACATTCGGATAGTGTACCGGAGTATCTTCCATCTGTGTGGCATTCAGCGCAATCGACAATTTCGTGAGCTCCCCTCAGTGGGAATTCGGTCCGGTCGTGGTCAATTGTAGCAGGTGACCAGCCATTTGTCGTGTGACAGATCAGACAGTCAAAATTATATTCATCTTCGGTGTGGTTTGGGTTAGTTGTGGCATTATAATCGTTTTGGTGACAATCCATACACTCTGAATTTATGCCAATGAACTGACCGTTTAGGTGGCACTCCTGACATGAAACTGTTTGATGAGCACCAGTTAGCGAGAAGGCTGTGTTATCGTGGCTGAAGGTTGAGGGTGACCAAATAGATGTGTCATGACACATCTCACAATTATGGTCCAATCTCCCTGCTGCATGGTCTGGATTATCAGTTCCGGCATAATCAACACTGTGACAATCGAAACAATCATCTCCCAAATCATCATAGTTTCCATTGATATGACAATTCTGGCAGTCCGTGGTAGTATGAGCTCCGGTGAGTGGAAACTCCCGGTCATGGTTGAATGTTGATGGAGACCATTTTGAGGTTGTATGGCATTGTTCACAGTCGTGGTCTAATTTTCCGGTTGTGTGGTTGGGGTTTTCAGTACCCGAAAAATCATCGTCATGACATGAATAGCAATCTATTGCCAGATTGGCGTATTGACCGTCTATGTGGCAATCCTGACATTCCGTCTGGATATGAGATCCTGTCAGCGGAAATGTAGTCGTAGCGTGACTGAAAGTAGATGGGTTCCAGGTCTCGAAATTATGGCAGAGCTCACAGTCAAGATCAAGCTGACCTTTCCGGTGATCAGGTTCTTCAACTGTTTCATAATCAACCTGATGGCACGGATAACAGTCACTTGAAATTCCGCTGTATTGATCTTCAACATGACAGTCCACACACTCCACACTCAAATGAGCGCCCTGAAGAGTGAACTCCGACAGATTGTGATCAAAATCAGCAGGTGTCCAGTCTTCTTCGGTGTGGCAATCTCCGCAGAGTTCGCTGAAATTGCCATTTAAATGGTTTGGATTTTCTGCTTTAGTAAAATCTGCATCATGGCAGAAGTAACACTCCGTGGATGTGCCGGTGTATTGATTATTAGTATGACAATCCAGGCAATCTGTTGATAGATGAGCCCCATTCAAGACAAATGCGGAGAGATTATGGTCAAATTCAGCTGGTTCCCACCCATTTATGCTATGGCATTCTTCGCATGTCTGACTAAAAGCTCCACCGGAATGATCGGGATTTGTTGACTGAACAAAATCGGTCTCGTGACACACGAAACATTCCGGATTGGATTCTGCATAAGAAGCCTGACCAGTATGGCATTCGATGCAATCTGATGTGGAATGCCCCCCGGATAAAATAAATGTTTCCGGATGTTCATAGTTCGCAGTCAGCCATCCGGCAATATTAACGGAATGGCAATCCTCACATTCAGCTGAAAACGCAGCAGCTTGGTGATCCGGGTTTACTGACGATAAGAATCGCTCGATATGACAGCCATCGCAGTCAATGGGGAGATTTGTATATTGACCTGATTGGTGGCAGTTCTGGCAGTCTAGGGTTGCGTGTACCCCGGGCAGAGGAAATCGGGTTTCACTGTGCCGAAGTGCCATCTCACGTTCGTTGTTCCAGGTTTCAGGAGTATGACATGCCCCGCATTCATCAGCAAACTGACCCTGATGAATGTCCAAATGACAAGAAGCGCACGTGACATCAGCGTCTGAAAAAACCAGACTGGTGTGGCATTCCGTGCATTCAACAGATTGGTGCTGCCCATCAAGTGAAAATGTGGTTTGGGAATTGTGATCAAAGTTTAGATTCGGCTTGAGTTTGTCCCAGCCTTCTGTCAAGTGGCAATCTTCACACTTGATCTTTATATCACCGTGATGGTGTTCTTGTGCTAATGCATTGGAAAACATAATCAATGCTGCGATTAGCAACACGATAAATGTATGAAGGTGAGTTCTATATCGGGGTGTTCCAATCACAATTCGACTCCATTACTGATTTTGAAACGCTTTCGAGGTGACAACCTCTATGGTAATATTTACTTATCCCGCACCGATGGATTGGTTTTTCCGTGGCAATCCGAGCACTCTGAACCGAGTGGCTTATATAAAATGTACGTCTCATTGTTTTCATTTTTTAGTATTGGGTGGCACTTTTCACATGATAAATTAAAATGAGCACCATCTAATTTATATCGCGAATCCCGATTATGTTCAAATTTAAGATCGGACCAACCTGATGGATCGTGGCACTTATGACAAAAATCGGCACTTTCATTTTTACCTGAATCATCGAACTGACCATTGTGCGGATCTCTGTGGCACGAAAGGCATTTAGTGTCAATAGGTTTAAGTATGACTTTAACATTATCCCCATCATTGATGATGCTATAATGGCACCTTGAACAATTCAAATCGATATGTTTTCCGAGTAGTTTGAATTGACTTGATTCATGATTGAAGCTTTCAACTTTTCTCCAGGATTCCGTTATATGGCAATATTCACATCCACCGATATTCAGCCATTTATCGGCCTGTCCATTGTGAGTATCGTTGTGGCATCCTGAACATGTCTTATCTTCAAAATCGAATCGAGCATAAATAGGTACTTTTCCATCATCAATCGGAGAATGACACAGAAAACACGGTGTAGCCAAATGACTGCCGGTAAGTGGATAATCACTTGTTTGATGTTGCGGGATATCATAATCTGGCGGTGAGAAGTTGTTTAGATTATGGCAACTTTCACAAGCACCTCCATCTTCCCTGTCAGAAAACTGTCCTTGGTGCTCATCTTTGTGGCAATCCTGGCAATGGTCACATTTCAATGAAGCAGTCAGGTTCTTGACATGGCATCTGTTACATTCAACCGACTTGTGCGCTCCAGCAAGATTATATCCGGTTCGTGAATGGTCGAATTTATCCCTTTCGAATTTGACTTCATTGAATCCACTGGTCTTATGACACTCGCTACATATCCCGCCAAACTTACCGTCATGCAGATCTTTATGGCAGGAATGACATTCCGTGAATGCCAGATCGGAATATCGGATGTAAGTCCCGCTATTTCTATGTTTTGAGATTAAATGTTGGTTTGCAGCATCTGCTGGAATCGATTGATGGCATTTATCGCAGAGTACTTCGATGTGTTTGCCTGTCAAAGGATACCGAGTTGAATCATGATTGAATTCGGGAGCTGGAGCCCAATTTGAGTAATTATGGCAATCCAAACACATATCTGTGAGTTGGTTCACATGTTCATCTTGATGGCAGGATATGCACGCCTGACTTTCTAATCCCAGAAATGTCGTTTGTGGGTTAAGGTTTTTAGCAGATTTGACAGATTCGCTTAGTATAAAATCCGGCTTGTGGCATTTCCTGCAATCTTTGATATTGTGTTTTGTCTCGAGAGTGTAACCAGTTTCGAGATGATTGAACTCTTCTATACCATTTTCCCAATAGATAAGTTCAAACTCCCGACCATGATGATCGGAATGACATTTCGCACATTGTTTGTCTTTGACTGCCTTGCTACTGTGATAGCCCCGTTCAGATGCTATTCTGCCGCGAAGAGTTTGATGACAGTCTAAACATTTTTCATTTGAAACATCGTTCCCGAGTTCATGGCATTTCGTGCAGTTTTCAATCCCTTCAAGTTCGATATGATAACGAGAAAGTTTTCCCGGTGATATTTGACCGAAGGATAAGTTTGCGAGCAGTACTAGAAAAACGGATGTAAGAAGAGTTGTTGATCTAAGCATTTGGATCTCAAGCCTCGCCAAATTTTCTTGTGAATTCGATGCCGGCTTTTTCTAATAAAACGGTTGGGAGCTCACCTCCGACCATAACAAAAACGTAATCATTTTTCAGTGTAACTTCGTCTCCATTTTGGGTTAGCAGCACTTTGGATTTTTCAATCTGTTTTACCTGTGATTTGAACAGAACTTTCAAGGTGTTCTCAGCAATTGCCTGTTCGATTCGTTGAGTGTTTTTTACTTTAACTCGGAAGAAGGATTCCTTGCGATACGATAGAGTTACTATGTTTCCATCTTGCTCAGATAATGCAAGAGCTGCCTCAATTGCACTGTCACCACCACCAACAACAAGAATGTTCAAATCTTTGTACTTTTCCGGATCTAAAAGTCGATAGGTCACCTTATTACACTTCTCTCCAGGCACATTCAATTTTCGTGGTGAACCTCGTCTGCCAATAGCAAGCAGCAGTTTTTGTGCGGTATATTCTGAATGACCTGTCTTTACATTAAAAAAACCATTACTTCTGCTTATCTCTGTCACTTTTTCATTTGGAATAACTTTCAGACCTTCATCTGCGAAAGCCTTCTGAAACAGTTCGAGTAAGGATTCTTTGCTTATTTCAGTGAATTTCACATGTCCGTATAGAGGTAATTCCATCGGCTGAGTCATGACGAGCTTTTGACGAGGATATGTCAGGATTGTTCCACCGAGATCCTCCTGGTCAATGATCTCGAAACTTACACCTTCCTTTTTAGCCTGCAGAGCTGCCCCAATCCCCGCCGGTCCCGCACCTACGATCAGCAAATCCAAAGCATTATTGTTTTTTTGGGAATTTAGATTTTTTGAAATAAACTCGACTGCCTGTCTGCCCTGTGTAACTGCATTTCTAATTAGTCCCATCCCACCCAATTCACCGGCAATATATATCCCGGGAACATTTGTTTCAAAGGAGGTTTTCAACTGAGGGATGTCTACTCCCCGCTTTTCAGTGCCAAATACGAGGGTTATCGCATCTACCGGGCATGATGCCTGGCATTCACCGTGGCCGATGCAAGCCGAAGGCTTCACAAGTTGACCCCGGTTGTTTATGAGACCGATGATTGTCTGCTCCGGACATGCAGAAACGCACGCTGCTGTCCCAATACAGATATTCGGGTCAATAATCGGGTGAAGCGAAGGAGGTTCGTCTAAACCGCTTTCAATGGACTTCTGAAGCGTATTTGTAGCTTGCTTGGACTTTTTACTCTCATATATGAAATAGATTGTCGGAATTCCGACCGTAAGTAATCCTGCAAAGATATATATCAATGTCTCAATCATCAATCAAAAGATCCATTTATAGCCAAACACAATTGAAATGATGACATGAATAATCATGATTATAATCATCACATAAGCAAATGGCTTGTGAATTATGTGCCAGTAGTGAAGTATTGCTTGCGCCTGTTGCAGGAATACAATCCTCCGTTTCAGGATGGCGAGCTTACGAACAGTTACGATGATTTCTCGTGTTTGATATTTTGTTATCTCTGGGCTGTTCCTGAGTACTCCCCTCAACTTAATCATCCGGAAAGGCAAAGCTAAATCGCTTAATAACCAGTTAAATAAAGCGGCCAATTTTGTGCTCTGTGATATGTCATGTTTTCCAATAATCATTGAAATTGTCTCAAATATCCTGTCTTTAAGCCCACTGAATCTATTTAGATCAGCGTGCAGATCATCCTGAACATCCTGCATATCCCTGCCTGACAATTCTTCCCCGCTCAGGCTTCTGGGGATTTGAAGATAAATATATCTTCCAAGGACACCGCTCAGAGCAACAGCAACCATACTCCAGAATGAAATTGCAATAATACCATGAACCTTAAATGTCGAATGGAAAATGACCAGTATCGGCCCGGACACACCCATCCAGATATGATAGTTCAACCAATACCTGATATTCCCCCACTTTCTCATAAATCGGAATCGTTTCCGTGCAGAATAGAGAAACAGGACGAGCATCAAAACACTGCCGATTATCCCTGCCCCGTGTCCTACAAATCCTCCGGGTTTCCAGTTGGAATGAATTGGGTTGTGAGGGCGATCGATCAATGGTTGGAAATAGTAACTACCGCCCTTTTGGAACAGAAGAAAGACGCACAAAATCGTTATTGCATATAAGAGAACAATGGATAATCGGTGAATCTTCAAGGTCTTAACCTGAATGTTACGGGGTGAATAATGTTCATTATTGAGGATAATATTATATAAAAACAAAGTCAATTGATTTGAAGATAACCAGTGAAAAAACCTAACTAATTGCAGAATATCAATTACAAAAAATCAAAACCCGATCTTGAGATCGGGTTTTTCAGTCTTATTGCGGAGAGGGCGGGATTCGAACCCGCGATAGGTTTGACCCTATACACGCTTAGCAGGCGTGGGCTTTCAGCCACTCAGCCACCTCTCCTGAATTGCTAAATACGGAGATAAATATAGTGAATGGCGAGTGGATTTGCAATAAAACTTCTCAGGTTTCTATATGTATTGCGATTTATGGGGGAACGTGTTTCTTTTTTCACCAACAAAAGAGTGAAAGCATAAAGAAATAGAATTAGAGGGTATAACTATGATAACATTTGCAGAAACATTGGGATTAGGAGGAGCATTTGCTATAGTCCTCACACATTTGTCTGGCAATTGGCTTATTGGTATTATTGGT
>JABGPL010000092.1 GCA_018644935.1 Calditrichota bacterium
GTGGTTTAAGTTGATGGGCTGTCCATACGGGTCTTCGGTGTATTTCTTCCGACCGCGATGGCTGTAGACAAATGCTTGATTAAGTTTACTCATCCCGACCAAATCTGCACCCAATCTCTTAGCAAATGTACTCACCTTTAGTTTTGCTCTTTCCGGCGAGAGTTTATGCTGTTTTCTAATTGGTATCCCATCGACGACATCGGGGAATCCAAGTTTATACATAATCTGAGAAGGAGCAAAAAATAATCCTCCATCAATTTCCGGAAAACCAGATCCCATCCCAGGCAATGACCGAAAATAGTCATCTTTTTCTTTCAGTTCAGCGTGCAGCCTGTAGTATTCATCGTACTCCACCATTCCGTGATGCAAATCTTCACGGGCAAATACTGTGTCACGTTCGTCGAATCGTTTAATCTCTTCAGGCAAATTTACTCCGGGGGATATAGTGAAACATCTGCATCTTTTTTGTTTTATCTAAGCATTCATGAAAGTAGCGCAAGCGTCTCTGCTTGCGACCTCACCCCCAATTCTAATGCACGATATGAAAGCGCAGGCAGGGACGCCTACGCTACTGTAAACGGTATAAGTATTGGCTGTGAATGCCAATCAGTAGCGAAAGTGTCCCTGCTTGCAGAAAAAGTAATAATAAATGCTCCACGTGCAAACGCAGGCGGGAACACCTACGTTACTATTATTTGCTATTGTTCAATCTGGCTTGCAAGGATCTTGTAAATTTTAAAAATCTTTCAATTACTGAAAGAAACTTGCAACCTTTTTGAAATACTAAAGTCTAAGATATTAGAACAACAAAATTAACTTTTTAAGGAGGAAAAATGAGCAGGTCACGTAAGTTTACTCGAAGGTTTAACCAAAGTTATGGAACTATCGGAACAAGTTTCGTTCAGTTCTTTATGGCAAGATCTAAGAGGTTTTCCAGATAGAAACAGTACTGGAAGCCCATGATGATATTCGTTAAGAATTGAAAGAGGTTAAACCAATCATGAGCCGTCCAAGAAAAATACCAGTATTAAGTTAAGGGAAGAACGGTGGAAGCAGTCTTCCCTTTTCTATTTTAAAACCTGTTGTCTCTACAGGGTTGAAGATATTCAACGCCTACGACTATTTTGTTTATGTCTCTCAGTTCACCTCAACCATATCCTTCAGCGCCTTTACACCTGCAACATCCTCAACGTTTACCGCCTTTAATTTCCGATCATTACTGCGAAGCAAACCTTTCAAGACTTTCCCAGGACCAATTTCTACAAACACCGGTGGGTTGCCAAGTTCTTCCCTGATATCTTCTGATAGTTGCGACGGAAAATCCGGATAACCGGCTAATCCCAACAATCGCTTCACACAGGCATCCCAGCGAACGGGAGATGTTATCTGTCTCGTCAAAGTGTGCCGCAGAGAATCGAGATCGTGAACTACATCCGATGTTGCATTTGCGACGACTTTTACAGATTCGGAAATTGAGGTTTGCTCAGGTGTAATGACCTCTTCAAGCAAACCTTTCATCTTTGCTTCAGCGGGAACCATTAACGGGCTGTGCCAGGCTCCGGAAACATTCAGCATCACGCAACGCTTCGCTCCGGCTTCTTTTGCAGTCGACTCTACCTGTTCAACGGCATCCTTGGTTCCGGAAATGATAATTTGTCCGGGGCTGTTAATATTCGCTACAGCAAGTTTATCAGTTCCGATTTCAGCAACGATGCCCTTTAAAGCACCCGCTCCCAATCCCATAACTGCTACCATTGCACCCGGAGGATTAGGTGGTTGGGAAGCCTGATTCATCCAGAAACCACGCCACCTTACGAGATTCATCGCAACTTCGGCTGAAAAGCTGCCAGCTGCTACGTGAGCTGCGTATTCTCCGAGGCTGTGTCCGGCGCAGGCAATCGGAGTGATATCAGTGGCTTCTCTGATCGCTTCAAGCACCATCAGCGAGATCGCGGTGATAGCTGGTTGCACATTATCCGTTCTGGTCAGCAGTTCTGCTGGACCTTCAAAACAGAGCTCACGGATATGATCCATGCCGTCGAATTCTATCACCCGGTCGAGGAAAGCTGCTGCTGCCGGGCTGTTTTCATACAGGTCACGACCCATCCCGACGTACTGGGATGCCTGACCCGGAAAAATAAAAATGTATTGAGTACTCAGAATTTATCCTCTTTTTGGAGGTCGGGTTCTTAACCCGACA
Organism: Calditrichota bacterium; assembly: GCA_018644935.1. GTDB lineage: Bacteria > Electryoneota > AABM5-125-24 > Hatepunaeales > Hatepunaeaceae > JABGPL01. The sequence goes on from JABGPL010000092.1 coordinate 2,201, forward strand.
ATTTCCCCTCAATTCGGCGGATGAGATCCCGCCCTTGTATAATGTGATTAGCGGAAAGGGCACGTGCGACGTGCCCCTACGGTAGATGAAACATTTCTGAGCGTGCCAGACATCCACCCATTACAAATAAAACAACAATCCCAAAACACTATCCGCAACAATCACCGCAAAAATTGAGGCAACCACTGCCTTTGTAGTCGCCCGCCCCACTCCCTCCGGGCCTCCGGTGACTCTGAAGCCGAAGAAGGCTGCGAAGGTTACTATTAGCCATGCGAAAACTATGCTCTTCAGTTGCCCTGTTATTATGTCCCAGCGGTATAATGCGCTCTGGGCTTCGAGGAAGAATGCCTGGGGGGTCAGGTCTAAGGTGCTGATTGCAACTAAGAAACCGCCGAAGATGCCGACGACTGTTGCCATGATGGTTAGTAACGGTGCTGTTATTACGATGCCGATCAGTTTTGGGACTACGATGTACCTGATTGGTTTCAAGCCCATTGTTACAAGTGCATCTACTTCCTCATTTACTTTCATTGAGGATATCTCGGCTGCTATTGCTGCACCACTGCGTCCGGCGAGCATTATTGCGGTCATCAAGGGTGCCATTTCGCGGGTCATTGAGATAACGACCAGATCGGCAACAAAAATATTTGCACCGAATTGCCTGAGTTGAGCGGCTGACTGCAATGTCAATACCACCCCAACGAGAAACGCCACAACCAGAACCACAGGAAGCGCGCCCACACCAATCGCCAAAGCTTGAGCTGGAATTGAGCCCTTACGGTGACCGTGAGGGTTCCATAAGCCTACAATTGTCCACCAGACGGATTCAGAGAGTAATAAAATGAGATCGCCGATAGACTTAAACAGGTTGATCGTTTTATCACCCAGCGAAACCATTGCCATTGATTTTTCAATGGGTTGTTTTATCTCGGGGGCGGGGTAGTAATATTGTCCTAAGGCGTGATCTACATCCTCAGTCGCTTCAATCAACTTTATACTCTTTCCCTTCAATCGGCACTGGACATCAACTTCAGCCAGAACGGAAGCACCGAGACTGTCGAGAACAGTCACTCCACTCATATCGACATTAATTGTCTGAGATTTCTTTTCCTCAACTGCCTTTAGAATTTTTTTCAGGAGAGAAGGAGGACCACCATTACGCATTGAACCTTTGAGATAAAGACATTTCTCATCAGTTGTCAGAATGCAGGATGAATCTGGTTTTTTCATGGCTTAGAAGAAGAAGTAACTAATGCGGACTGACAGAAACTGCTCCCGTACTGTCCAGTCAAGTGCGGGATCGCGGTTTAGGCGAAAAATATGTTCAAGCGTTACATTTCGGGTCAGTCCGAGGGTGCTGGTGTTTTCAAGATCGACAACTGGAAGATCCATACTTCCGGTCGGGAAAAGAACATCCAATTCAGTGGTTATTGTAAGGTTGTTGAGGATTGAAAGATTTGAAATCAGGGATGTTTCAAATCCACGCACAAAATTATTTGGTATTCTCTGATAGAGATTCACATCAAATGAGGATTGCTTATAGACACTTTTATTGTAAGTCTGCCTATAGCCAAAACCGGCTCTGATGTTTAGCCGGGATGTGAAGGTTCTTAGAGCAGTAATATTCACCCCAATACCCTCTTTCAAACCAAGAGGAAAAAGGGACGGTTCCAGCTCTACATCATCGACATTGGTGAGTACTTCTTCAATCAAATCCAGATCGCGGAGTGTAATGTCTCTCCCCGTTTCGAACCTGCTTATAGTTGGAAACAGATGAGTTGATACTTCAAATCTCGTATAGCCACCAAGAAATGGGAGGAAATAGTATACATAAGTATTTTTTAACTGTACTCTATCCTGAGTGATCAGAAAAGTTTGTTTTTCCTGACGTAATGCCCCTATTTCTATCAAATTATTTGACAGCAAAAAGTGTGGCAACTGGTCGTAAAGGAGACGATTTTCAAACTGGGTTAACACCGAAATATTTATCTTCGATTCTTCTTCAGTCACGTTATTCGCGTCATTAATAATGATGCTGCCATGAACTGCCGGAAAATGTTTCCAGAGGCTATTTTGTTTGGTTCGAGTTGCGAATGGGAGAATTCCAGAACCGATAAAATCACCGGTTTGTGAGTTGATCACCAGGGTGTAAGGAGTATAAGTTCCGGTTTCAAGATGCACAGTTGCGAAATTGACAAAGGTGTTGGGGTCACTGCCACGAGGTACAATTTTATATAAACCGGGTTCTAATAGCAGGGATTGTAATTGCTCACCCAACTCCGGATTTATTGCAGATAAGATCCCGAAATTTTCGAGTGTTTCATTATCATACACCTGCAGGTCTTTCTTGAAATTGTTTCTCGATTCATCAATCACATCAACACTCAGGGCGCACCAGTCCGGATCAAAAATTATGGTTTGACCTCGATCAATATCTATTTCACGCTGTATTCTCTGCTGAATGGAACCCGTTCCGAAAATAATTGAATATTTACCCGGCGGTAGAAAAAAGCTTGATCCCATACGTCTTTCACCGATCAATTCTTCACCTTGAAAGACCGCATAAAACGGTTCATTTGCGGGGCTGGTAATCGCTGGAACAAAAATGCGTCCCATTCCCTTTTGATCATCCGCACCTTCAACGTATAGTTGTTGCGAAGGTGGAAGGCTTAGCCAGGTTTGATATGGATCTTCCACGACTTGACCTGCTAAAAAACTGCATAATGAACCAATCAAGAAGTAGATTGTGGTAAAAAGACAAACCTTTTGGAGGTTCATTTGGTGTTTTTCGGTTTGGTTCACTATATGGGCTCTTGCGCTGGTCATTTCCCGACCTTCAGGGTATCTTCCTCGGGTGGCTGAAAATGCTGAACAACTTTTGTCAGGAAAACCTCAGTCTCTTCATTAATAATGTCACTTAAAGCCTTAGCGAAAATTGTCATATTCTGCGCGGGAATTGGGTATTCACGATTAAAGGCATGTTGTACGAGTAACTCTGCCTTATCCCTGTCATAGAACTCAAAAGCCATTTTGAGGTGAGCTGCTGTGTAGGCTTCGCTCTCAAAGAGCTCTATTTGAAATATCTCGCCGGTGATCTCATAGTCAGGTATTTCCTGAAGAAATTCACGTTGACACTGCTGGAAAATATTGTATGCATTAATGTGTTGTGCAACCAGATCAGCGACTGCAACCTGGGGTCGGACTGCCCAGAGACTGTACCGATAGTAATTTATTTGATGAGAAGAGAACCTTGCGATAATCCTGATCGAATCAAAGGAACGAGGTATCTTAAAATTTAATACCTGAGTCTTGAAGGGAATCGGCTCATCGATGATAAGTTCTGAATTTGTTGCATTAGGATAATAATCCAGGAGGTAATAAGTTGTAAAAACAGTCTGGCTGGTGCATCCTGCAAGTGCCAGCAGAGCAAAAATCAAAAAGCCGTTTAATTTACTTTTCACAAGACTCCTCCTCGCAATTGCGGGGATTTTGGTTGAATTATCGTTTATCTGAGGGGTCTATTTCCCCACCCTGTCTGCCGCGCCATATCAAAGAGGGATCTTCTGATATTAATCGGCTAAACTCGTTGAATGATTCGAGACCGTCGCGCAATACTTCAAGAGACATCAGTAAATCGTGGCGTCCCTTGAGCAGTGTCAGGTCGATATGGTTGATGGCGATCCGTGCTTCTTCAAAGGTCTCTCCAAAATCCTTTATGACACCAGCCAGATTCGCCTGATTTATTGAAGTTGTTACAGAATCCAGGTTGGTTAAAGTTCTGGTTATCTCCGGAGAACCAGTTATAGCCAGTACATTTTCAGAAGCAAGTTCGAGATTTGTGATAGTATTCTCGATTGGTCCACGATTTTCAGCGAACATCGAATGAAAATCTTCGAGAACCAGAGCTGTTGAGTTTATTAGCTCGAACAGTTTCTCCTGATTTTCCCCACCAGTCAGCTCAATAAAATTGCTCAACACGATTTCAAGCTTTTCTGATACAGCTTCCACCCTTCCTGTAAATGCCTGCAAAGGAGAGGCTCCGGCTGGGATTTCAGAGCCGGGTGGGATCAATGCGGCATCATTTGACCCACCTGTAAGCTCAATTATCTTTAGTCCCGTAAGGGATAAAGCGGTAATCTCAGCCTTTACATCAGTCTTGACCGGAGTACCGTCGAGGAGCGAAATTTCGACAATAATTGTCGAAACCTCTTGATTATCAATTGCAATTTTATCTACTCGACCGACTCGCACGCCATGATATTTTACCTGTGCACCAACCTCAACACCACTAACGGATACATCTTCGTAACGGATGAAGTATTCATCCCGCTTCTCGAAGACATTTTTTCCGGTGATATAGAGGAGCATTATCAGGAGCATACTGCCAGAAATAGTCAGAAACATTCCTAATCTGGCTTTTTGGGCACGAGTTATCTCACGCAATTTAGTTACTCTTCATTACATTCGCCAACATTTCAGCGGACAGGTGATCAATATAGGGATCAATAACCAGTTCGAGAGATCCCGTTAGAATTTCATCTAATCGGTAAAGTGACAGAGAAATTCTGTGGTCTGTGACTCGGGCTTGAGGAAAATTATAAGTCCTGATCTTAGCCGACCTGTCTCCGGATGAGACCTGACTTTTTCTCTCGGCAGCTCTTTTGCTGTTTTCTTCATCTAAAGCTCGCTGGTAGAGCCGTGCCCGGAGGACCTTCAAAGCCTGCGCTTTATTCTTGTACTGTGACTTTTCGTCCTGACAGGACACTACAATACCCGATGGCAGGTGAGTCATGCGGATTGCAGAATCCGTTTTATTCACATGCTGACCTCCCGGTCCGGAGGAACGGAAGGTATCTATTTTAAGATCCTTTTGTTCGATTTGAATATCGACTTCTTCAGCCTCTGGTAAAACCGCCACTGTAGCTGCGGAAGTGTGAACCCTGCCCTGTGTTTCAGTGCTGGGCACACGTTGAACACGATGGACACCCGATTCGTGTTTCAACCTGCCGTATACTCCATCACCGGAAACGGATATAATTACCTCTTTGGCTCCACCGAGCTCAGTGAAGTTGCCATGTAAAATCTTAAATTTCCATCCGCTCTGCTCAAAAAAGCGGGTATACATCTTATACAGATCCATTCCAAATAGTGCAGCTTCGTCACCACCTGTGCCAGCTCGAATCTCAACGACCGCATCACGGGCATCCACTGGAGCCTCGGGGACGAGTAGTCGTCTGATTTCGGATTCCAGTGTCTCAATTTCTTTGATTTTATCAGGTAATTCCAGCTCTGCAAGTTCAGCCAATTCCGGGTCATCAAGAGCACCCTGAAGGTCATCTTTGTCAACTTTGTACTGAATCAGTCTCTCGCGCATGTTCTGTAAATTGCTGAGTCGTTTATGTTCACGTGAAAGTTCTTTCATCAATGTCTGATTAGATAAGGTATCAGGTTGAGACATTTTAATCTCTATCTGCTCAATGCGAGGTAGAACTTCACTAAGTAAGTCTTCTATTGTAATCATTTTTTTTAAATCGATGTAAAAAAGTGTGTACAAACTGAATTGCCTGACTCAAATTCTGTGCCAATATTATGTTGTTCAGGCGGCTTCGATTTCCGAAGGTGGTCTGGTTTTCCATCTCCGGTGAAGCCAGAGCCACTGTTCGGGGAATTTCCGAACTTCATTTTCAATACGGCTGGTTATCTGGGCCATAATTAAATTTTCATCTGTTTCGAGATCTCCAGTTAATCCTTGAAATTGCAATTCTTCACAGGTAACTGTATATTTATCATCACGATTGATGGTCGCAGAAACAAAAACTACCGGGGCACGAGTTTTGAGATGGAATACAGCCGGGCCACGCGGAGTAGAAGCCAATGTCCCAAAAAATGGTGTAAAAGTGCCTGATTTTCCCGCGTTTTGATCACAAAGCATGGCCACAATCCCCTTTTTTTTCAGAGCCTTAAGTATTACTTTTGCGGCACTGCGTTTGTGAACTGTGTTTATACCAGTGACTTGCCTAATTTCATTCATCCAATTTTCAACTAATGGATTTGATTGGGATGTTACAACATACGTAACATCATGTCCGAGACTCGATATTGATGATCCCATCCACTCCCAATTTCCAATATGGGCAGACACTGCGATAACTCCCATATCCTGTTTGATGGCTTTTTCAAGCACATTCATGTCCGGAAAGCTTATATTCTTATCCAGAGAACCACTGTCTAAATCAGGTAGTCGAGCTAATTCTGCGCCTACTCTAAGAAAATGCCGCCAGCATTTTTTGAAAATAATCTCATTTTCTACAGTTGAATTAGCGGGAAAAGCTCGATTTAAATTTTTAAGTGCAACATTACGGCGCAATTTTATAACACCGGATAAAATGTTTGCGATGGACTCCGCAAATATTCTGGCAACCCTAAGTGAGAGTTTTCTGAAAACCCAGGAAAGGATCAGAACTCCTCTAAATCCAAGTCGATCACCTAAATTTGGTATTCTATCAGGAGAAGCGATTGTAAATTGTCCTCAATCAGGGTTTGCACTTGAACAAATACTCTTCTGTCTGCATTCTGTTTGCCTGCCCAAGTTTTGAATGGACTGACAATAGTTTTTTCACTGTGATATTTTTCGCTGGATAATACTCTTCAAGTATTTTTCTAAATGCCTTGTCATCTGCTATTACTCCACCTCGTGAATAGCTGGAAACAAGCCATGCATTTCCCTCTCGAGCAATTTCACAAACCTTCCCGATAGCTGAAGCGACCTTCTCTTTGTGAGCGAAGGGTGATTGATGGCGATTAACACGATATCGTCCGGCAAATGCAATTTCAGGGTAGTCGTAAAGAACCAGAGTTTCAATCAAATGGTAAAAACGGGAGTAATGCCCCTGAGAGTAAGGAGGGTCAAGATATACGACACGTGCCTGACGGATGTATTCATGGACCTCCTCCATAAAATTCACATAGTCTTCAGTCATAACGATGTGTGGACCTTTATCAGAGGGATTCTTCAAAAGGTTGTTTTCAAATTCTCTGACCCTGTCTATAAAAATATCCCAAACGCTCTGCCTTCGTTGACCTTTCATATATTTCAAATTGTGGTCACTAACATGTTGATATGCCGCCCAATGTCCCGGTCCGGGGTTGATCTTATTGATTACTCCGATAAGAGCTGAAATTAACAAACAGCGTAGACGATAGGAATCAATGTGTTTAAGTTCATCCCTTTGAGGGAGCCACAAGTCGCAGAGTTTATCAATTGCACATCTTATCGAGTCAATTTCAGCAGCCTGCTGAACACCGATATATGAATTTGCGAAATAAAGCGAAAATAGACTGTAGGGTTCAAGTTTGTTCAATGTTTTATATGCTTCTACCCGACGATGACCGAAAAGCAGTGAGAACTCTTCCGGCCAGCCGAGAGCTGGAGTTTCTCGAAGATAATAGGGATAAGATTCACAAAACTCACGATATTCCATCCAATTGTATTTCGTGTCTGCATCTTTGGATAACATTCCTTGTTCACGTCGCAGTCCATGACTGAAAATATCAGCGAGATGTCTGGCATTTGTAATATAAAACCTGCGAAAGGTGTCTAATAAAACACCCTCAAAACGAGGTTCCGGGTTGTAGTTTAATAGAGTCTCCCCAATCACTCGTGAGTAGCGTTGAATGTCATTGGCGACCATCTGACAGCGGTTTTTCATCGCATATCCAATAGTATGCGTTCCAGCCATTAAATCAACAATAATGTCACCAGGTTTTGTCAATTTGATTAGTTCGCTAGCAACAAAGTCGAGGATGGCTTTCTTAGAGCCCATGTACTTTGTAACAAGAAGTTTTGGATGGAGGTTTGGAGTAAGTTTTGACTTAACCGTATTTTCTTTAGCCATAATGGTTTTGTTCACTTGGGATTTTGCGTTTTTAGGAAACTAACAACCTTGAAATATAGCAAAATACTTGAATTAAGTCAAGGTGAATTTGAGGTTGCATTTAGACATGGTGAGTTAGGTTACTTAATAACCAACAGGATATGAAAATATGTTATAACACAATTAACTTGTTTTTCCTGATTATAGCTGTAAATTAGTACCATTTTAGTTAGTGTCTGAGCTTGAAAATAATCATTTAGATTTGAAATTTATTCTCGAATCTTGATTATTTAGAGTACATTACGGAAGTTAAAGAGTATTTTATTAGAGCTGCAATTTCATTTCAAATTCACAACTAAAAACGGAAGAAACATAAAAACAGTCAAAATCTACACAGATGGTGCTTGCAAAGGTAATCCCGGACCTGGGGGATGGGGGGTCATTCTAACTTATGGCGAAAAGCAAAAGGAACTCAGTGGTGGAGAACGAAAAACAACCAATAACAGAATGGAACTCACCGCGGTCATAAAAGGACTTGAAGCACTGACCAAAAAATCGGAAGTCGAGGTTGTTTCGGACTCATCTTACGTAGTCAAAGGTATGAATGAGTGGGTTTTTAACTGGATTAAAAAAGGCTGGAAAACACCAGACGGCAAATTCAGAAAGAATACAGATCTCTGGAAATCACTTGTTGAATTGGCAAAGGGACATAATGTTAAATGGACATGGGTGCGAGGTCATGCTGGACATCCGCTAAATGAAAGAGCTGATCAACTTGCTGTTAATGCAACACCTGCAAGAAAAACAAATTAATATAAAAAACTGGCGTACTATTTGCAGATTCAGAGAATAGATACATTAAACCCACTAATCAGGCCGAAGTCTGAATTGGGTATGCCATTATGGCAGATAAAGATTAAAAACAACAAAAACAGGTAATATAATGTCAAAAGAAATCGAATTAACGGATGCCAATTTTGATGAGATAATTTCAAATTCAGAATTGCCAGTTATCGTCGACTTTTGGGCTCCATGGTGTGGCCCTTGTAAGTTCATGTCGCCCGTGCTAAGCGAAATCGCAGCAGAAAAGTCAGAAAACTTGAATGTTGCCAAATTAAATGTGGATGACAATCCAAATAAATCAACTCAATTCGGGATTTCAGGCATACCGACATTACTCTTTTTCAAAGACGGTAAAGAAATTGATCGCGTCGTAGGTGCTCTACCTAAACAAATGCTTGAACAAGCTATTCAAAAAAACTTCGAGAGTTGAACCAGTCGGATCGATCCCATTTGCGGGAAATTGGATATTTTTAGGAATTAGCAATTGGGACACACTCGGGTTGCCTTAATATTTTAGGGTCAGAAGTCATGAAATTGAAACATTTATGTATTCATTTTCAGGGATGTCTGGCCCTGTTTTTTTTTAATTGAAAATATTTCAATCGCAAGCATAAATAATAGATTATAATCGTTTTACATAAAATCAGGGGATTTATCTTGTGGAAAAATTCTTTTCAAGCTCTTTCCTCTTGAATCATTAAAGCAAAGGTTTTATATTAGTTTTATGCATGGATTATGCTTATCGCAAACAAAGCACGAGGCTTTCGCACGTACATACGATGAAAAATCATGTCTGAACCTACCTTTGCAAACAATCTGTCGATCTGTCGTTACAAGTCTTGTTTTTCGGTCTTTACTACAGTCATCCTGACATGTTTTATAATCCTGACATTACCGGGAGATTGTATCGCACGGATATTACATGTCCCGGATAATTTTGAATCTATTCAAATAGCAATAGATGACTGTCAAGATCGGGACACTGTAATTGTCTCACCTGGAACTTATTTTGAAAATCTGACCCTTTCCGATAATTCTATCACCCTCGCCAGCCTTTTTCTAATCACAGGTGACAGAGTTTTGATTGATTCCACAATAATTGATGGTGGCGAAAACGGACAAAGTGTTGTTAATATTCGAGACTCTCAAGGTCGCGAGAGTCTTGTAAGTGGACTGACCATTACGAATGGATTTTCGGACTATGGTGGAGGGATTTACATAAGGCACTCAGCTCCTCGGCTTGAAGATTTAATCATTAGAAACAATACAGCTCAGCGAAATGGTGGAGGAGTTTATAACACTGAAGAATCAGAGACAAGGCTTTCAAACATAACTTTTGAAAACAACACTGCCAATAATGGTGGGGGTGCTGTCAGCATTTACCAACTGTCGAACATATACATAAACAATTGTGTGATCCGATCCAATCATGCTGAACTTTTTGGTGGAGGTGTGCAATGTTCAAATGCTACTGCTCTGATTGAAAATGTCAGAATTGAAAGTAATACATCAGGTCAATATGGTGGGGCGATACATGTTTTTGGTTTAGCTTCGGTGAGATTAAATGGAGCAGAATTAATAGGCAATCAGGCGATACTCGGGGGTGCGATTGGGGTCTGGAATGAGTCTCTTGTTTCTGCCACTTTTGTACTCTTCGCAGAGAACACAGCCACATTTGGAGGTGCAGTTTGGATTGAACTTGGTAGCTTTGTGGCAAACAACTCGACATTTTCCGGCAATCAGTGTGAAGAGAGCGGAGTGATCGTCTTATCAGGTGTCTCACAGGTATTGTTCGATACTTCGATCCTGTGGAATAATACACAACCTGTCGTCGCTACAATTGCTGCTGAAGGTTCACTCGTTGATGTTAACTATTCGGATATTGAGGGCGGTCGGGAGTCATTCAGTTTCGAAGGTGGAGATTTCCAATGGGGGGATGGTAATATAACCGTTGACCCAATGTTTACCCGTATTGGTGATATTGAAAACCACCTCCACGAAGATTCTCCCTGTATTGATGTTGGTAACCCTGATGCTGTTCAGGAAGAAGACGGAAGTCGAGCGGATATGGGTGCATTTCCATTTTTCCGGGGGGGAGCACTTGCTGGAATAGTTTTTAGTGATGATGATGAACTGAATGAAGATGCTCGAGTCACCGTTTCAAATGGTGTTTTCGCAATGACGGACCATGATGGATCGTTTAGAATCAACAATGTAAGAGCAGCAGACTTTTCAGTAACTGTTTCAGCATCTGGATATGCAGACGCGATTGTGCCAGACTTACATGTGGATCAAGATGAGGTACTTGAGATAGAAATCTTATTAAATCCATTAGTATTTACTCCGCTTTTAGATAGAGATGTTCTTGAAGTTGATGAGGATGATTCTCGAGTATTTCGGTTTATTGCCGGCAGGAACGGAAATGGAGTGCTGGAGTGGAACCTGAGTCACAGACTAGGGGGTGAAGCAGGTGTGGATAATTGGGAACGCAGCAGAATTTTTCCAGTTGGTCAACAAGCCCAGAATTCAATAATAGAAGCCGTTGCTTTTGTCAATGACATGTTCTATGTGAGTGCAAATGACCCGGATGGACTTGACAGAATAAAAGTCTTCAATCAGGAAGGAGAATTTGTTTCCGAATTTGATCAGGTGGGCAATGCTGATGCTGGAATTACTGATTTTGCATGGGATGGAGAAGTGCTCTGGGGATCAGGAGAACGGAGAATATTTGGTTTTTCCGCTGATGGAGAATTAATCCGGTCCTTTGATGGACCATTCGAGATCAATCATGCAATTGCGTGGGATTCTGACCGCGGTGCTTTTTGGGTAGGCATGAATAGAGAGGATTTTATTCAAGTTGATTCTGAAGGTGAGATTATTGGCGATCTTCATAATCCAGGCTTTGAAGTAACAGGGTTATCCTACTGGGATGAAGCTCCGGATGAATATAAACTCTATATCACACACCACACTGGTGAAAACCGTATGGTTCATAAAATGAATCCAGTATCGGGTGACACTGTTATTGTCTGTAGTATTGCTACTCCCCTAGGTGGTGAGTGTGGCGGTTCTTTCATTTCTCCAGATTTCTATCAACTCAGTACCGTTTTTATGAATGTCTTCCACTCGACAGGGGAGGAGAATGGAGATAGGATAGACATATTCCTGATGGATGCCTATCTTGAATGGATAACCTATAATCCGATTGAAGGTATACTCAACCCCAATACCTGGCTACAGGTTAATATTGTTCTAAATCCGGGACCCATGGAAATTGGTGAGTATGAGGCTGAGTTAATTGTAAATCACAACGGAGCAGATAGTCCGGCTGTCATACCAATCGCCTGTTCAGTCACTAACCCACAATCTGCAAAATATGAAGCAGAAGCAACTCCTGAAACATTTGGTTTGTCCAGTCCTTATCCGAACCCATTTAACAGTCATTCGATTATAAAATACAGCATTGAAGAACCGGCTTTTGCAGATATTGTCGTATTCAACATGGAGGGGCGAGTTGTAGAAACTCAAATCAGCAAATGGCATAACACCGGCAGCTACGAATTGACTTTTAACGCGGGTGGTTTAAGTTCGGGGATGTACTTTGTGCAGCTTTCAACGAAAGATAAAATTGATACAAAGAAGTTAATTTTCTTAAGGTAGTTTTCTCCTGAGCTAATGATCGGAATTCTTCTGAAAGTCAAATTCACCCCATTCTTGATCCTGCTGTCTGGCTGTTGTATCAAACGTGAAGATCTAGTAAAATGATATCAGATAATTGTCAATTCGTCTACATTCAGCTTCAGGCATTTCACCTCTAACAATCCTCACCGAGAATTCAGTCGATGAAAAAAATTGAGCAATCCAACCTGTTGAACTCAGAAAAGAACCGAGAAGTGCAAGCCGTTATTATGTTCGCTGACATAATTGATTCCTCTAAATATGCCAAATTTGGAGGACTGAGGCGTTACAATCGCATGGTTCGAGAGTTTCATAAAACTGCTCAGGAAACTATTGATACATATAGCAGCATCAAAATTGAGGATGAACAGCTCGAGAAAAGAGCATATGGGGATGAGATATCGATTTTCTTTTACTCAAACAATGTCCCCACTGATCTAAATCACGCTCTCCATTGTGCAGTTCAACTCCGAAATAAGTGGTTAGAATCATCTTTTAATCAGCAAGTTCTTGAGGAAACTGACCATCGGGTTGAACTTCGCATTGGGATAGGATTGGGGAAAGTCCGACTTGAGAGAAGCATCTGGGGACAGGGAGTGACAGCGGAGGGATTTCCAATTGCTCAGGCGAAACGAATTGAAGGGAGGGCGTCTGAGATCGCAACCAAATCGAAGATATTACTTCAAGCGACATTAATAGAACCTCTAAAAAATATAAATAGTGGTCTCAAGATCGGTGAACCAATCACAATAGATGTCAAGGGTATTGGTGAAATAATTGTTGTTCCTGTAGAGGATTATCAGGAGTTGCAACGGAAGTACATTTCTGAGCTCAACGCATACTCAAAGGAAATTTCTCCGGAAGATCAATCATATCTTGACTATACAGCGGGGAGTTTTGAGCCCAATAATCCATACCATTTATTCTTCAAGGGAAATGAGCTTTTTCACCAGAACATGTTGGATGAGGCTGTTGCTTTTTACCGTCGAGCTCTCGAATTACAACCGGATTTCGTTCGAGGGTATAACAATCTCGGCATGGCTCTTAGAAGACAGGGGAAGTTTGAAGAAGCCATCGATCAATACAGGACTGCTATTAGAATCAAACCTGGATATGGTTTCGGATTTGTGAATCTCGGAGTTGCACTCAAGCAACTCGGCAGACTTGATGAGGCTATTAATGCATATCAGAGAGCAATAGAGATAAATCCTAATGATTCCGATGGATATAACAATCTCGGTGCGGCATATCGCAGAAAGGGAATGTTTGAGCATGCTGTTGACCAGTATAAACGAGCTATTGACCTAAATCCTGACCAAAACCTTTTCTATTCCAACCTCGGAGAAGCTTATGCATTGCAGGGAAAATGGTTAAAAACGATAGATGCATGCCGAAAGTCAATCGAGTTAGATACATTTAATGACGAAGCTCATTATTATCTCGGATTGGCATATGAGAACTCCGACCAAAAGAATGGAGCAATCGAGGAATACATAAAAGCCATTGAAGTTAATCCGGAATACACAGAAGCCAGAGACCGGTTAGCAGAGCTTCAGTAAAACCACCAGATCCGGTTAATACCTGTGTATATTGAAAGGTTGAAATAAAGCATTTGATTATGTAAGTTAGTTAGTATAGATAAAGAAACGCCGTTTTTCCAGTTCAGAAATTAGACTTGTTTACATTTTGAAAAGGAGATTTTATGGTAATGAAAAAATTAATATTATTTGCATTTATAAGCATATCTCTGTTCTTGCTATCTGGCTGTGATGAGCAGATTCTAATTCCAGAAAATTCTGAAATTGAACAGGAGCTCATTGGTGTTTGGGCACTGGTTGAAGCTGACGAGCTGATGGAAGGTGATTTGGTTATTGATAGAAATGGGACAGGGACAGAATACGGAGTCTATGGTCGGGATATAATTGAACAGAAATATGATTTCTCCCTGATCGATTACAGCCTTGAAGAAGATAAACTATTATTCAGCAACAGAATTTACAAACGCAATCCAACAGAAAAGAAACGCTCACCAAATTTCATTTTCCCCGATGAAGGGATCGTCAAAATCTTTTTAGTTGATGACAGTCTTCCATTTGTAGTAAAAGTGGGTTATAACTCAACATTGGATTTGTTTTTCAAGAAACTTTCAATTTGGAGTCCTCAATTTGGTTATGAAATTGATACCCTCTGGTACAGGGTGGAAGATCGCAAGATTTGCAGGGCTTATGTAAATAACCAATTGGACAGTACAAATACCGAGATCCTACCTGGATTAGGAGATCCAAAGAACTTCAATGATCCGTTTTATGGTTCAGTTTGGCATACCATTTATGATACCTCCTTTGTATCAGGGAAATACAATATCGTTTATCAAGGACCATCGCTTATAT
>JABGPL010000093.1 GCA_018644935.1 Calditrichota bacterium
GATAGGAAGAAACTTTGAAGCAGTCAGAGGTGAGGGGCGCTACACATGGCAAGCTGAAGAATACGCCGCAGCACTTGATTCCGGTGCGGTATTCTGGACCGTTGGGATTGCAACAGATGGGTTCCCCAATAACAACACCATTTCAGTTTCACCGGGACAGTATATTTACATACCTCCAAATAGTGTTGAAAATGACGATAACTACTCACAACCACACAACTTTGGTCTGACGAGTGCATATCCTAACCCATTTAACGATGCAGTCAATATTCAATATTCGACCATCAAAAACGGACATATCAATCTCGGTATATTTGATATGACAGGACGAAAAATTACCGAGCTTGTTAACGGTAATATGTCTTCCGGGGATTACAACGTCACATGGCATCCAAAGGATGCATCTGCTGGGGTTTACATGGTTAGGCTTGATACAAATCTAAAGAATGATATAAGGAAGATTGTTTACATGCCATAACCTTTTTTGACATATCTCAACATGGCATTTTAAATATCCCCTTTTATATTCCCAATAAAAGGGGATATTTTATGTTTCCCCAAATTTTTGATAAACATACTAATCACCATTCTGGTAGATTTTTGCCAACTCGTATCTAATTCTAATATTATAAAAGAGATAACTGATTTATTTAGCCCAATAAGAACATAGAACTTTTATTTATTAAGCATCTGTGTGGTCAGAATTAATTTTTGAATTGCATTTTTACCAAAGCAGTGTTAAATTGTGAGACACTGTAAAAGTATATATTCAGATTGATCCGATGACATTTGTCTTTGATCATGAGAGCAAGCATGCATTTGTAAGGAGGAAAAAATGAACTTTGGTATGAAGAGAGTTGCGCTTATTCTTTTAGCAGCAACACTAGTTTTAGGATGGTTTGCAACACCAGCGCAAGCTGTCTGGCACGCATTTTTAGACGAGCATTTTAACAAGGACCAACAGAATCCAAATCTGGCATGGCCCTGGTTCACAGATATGCGCAACGGACTTAGGTGGCACTGGAATCCCTGGGCTCCACATTTCCGATATGAACCTGAACGCACCGACTATTGTTGGGGCATTCAAGATTATATATATTGTAATCGAGTTACACCTCAGGTTGACATCAAACAATCCCTGTGGTGTGCTTATACAAATCGCAATAACGTTCAACAACCCCGTTGGCCTGAGGATGAAGAGTACATGCCTCGGCAAAATGCCTGGGTATGGTGGGGACCAGTTGACTTAACCGATGCAGTAGCAGCAGCTGTTTCTTTTTGGGTCTATCTCGATTTGGATAATTATGCCCGTGACTCACTTAGTTGCGTTGCCGTTTCAGATCCAGGTTTACTTACCCTTAATGGTCGTGACTTCTTTGACAATGTCCCTGTCGGAAAATCATTCTCTTTTTCCAGAGAAAACGACTGGTACTGGAATGTGTTTTACCTCGATTCTCTTATACTTGCCGGAAATGATGACCCCGAAGAACGCGTCAGTGTTTTAGGTGAGGAAGAAGTATACATCGCATTCGTCTGGCAATCGGATAATATTGAGATTGCAGGAAGAGGTGCCTTTTTGGATGACGTAGTCTTTAGCTGGGATGATGGTCTTTTTGATTTAGTACCTATTGAAACATATCTAGGGTACGAGATTAATGAAGACTCCGTATCCTGGGGTGATGTCTGGCCTGATGAAGGAGATGAAATTCAGTTCCGTTTAGATTTCAAGTGTATAGGTGTCGAAGAAACACCAGAATTTAATGTCAATTTGGTCGTTAATGATACTATTCTATACTCAGAACAACTAACTGTTATGGGTGATGATGACGAAGTATACACGATTATTGCTGATACTGTATGGACTGTTCCGTACGGTGATCATTTAGTGCGTTGGGAAATTGACACTCCTGTTGATGAAGGTGGAAGTGTTGAAGAAGGAATAGAGGATAACAACGTTTCCGAGTTTGAATTCACCGTCATCTATAATCCTTCACCCGGATTTGATATTCTTGCTCCTTTTGCAGAGCTTGATACTCTGGAAACCCAAGACTTGTACATAGATTATGCCATATCTGACACTCTTGAGGATGAAGAATTTAGAGTCTTTTTCTACTGGACAACCGATACTACAGACATAACGTACGACCCTGAATTAATCTGGGATGTGGTAGAAAATTATGGCTGGATAGGAAGAAACTTTGAAGCAGTCAGAGGTGAGGGGCGCTACACATGGCAAGCTGAAGAATACGCCGCCGCACTTGATTCTGGTACGGTATTCTGGACCGTTGGGATTGCAACAGATGGGTACCCCAATAACAACACAATTTCAGTTTCACCGGGACAGTATGTTTACATACCTCCAAATAGTGTTGATAATGACGATAACTACTCACAACCAAACAACTTTGGTTTGACGAGTGCATATCCTAACCCGTTTAACGATGCAGTCAACATTCAGTATTCGACCTCCAAAAGCGGACATATCAATCTCAGTGTTTTTGATATGACCGGACGAAGAATTACTGAACTTGTTAACGGTAATATGTCCTCTGGAAATTACAACGTCACCTGGCATCCAAAGGATGCATCTGCCGGTGTCTACCTTGTTCGCCTTGATTCAAATAGCGAATCGGATTTCCGCAAGGTCATCTATATGCCTTAGACAATAAGTTTAAGAATTCTAAGATTCATTAGCCCCATCAATACGGCACAAGTTGTTTATTTGGTGGGGCTATATTTTAAATTGGATTAATTAAACCTCAAAACCGGAACAGATTTCACTTTAATTTAGTTTTATATATAGATACTATTCAACTGGTTTTGAAAAACACTACAGTACCATGTGTAAGGAGAAGAAAGCATGTCCGATGAAAAACAACTACATGATTTGACAAATGAGCAAACCAATCGCAAAATCCTCTGGTTTATTTTAGCTGGTGCTTTAATTCTGAGGTGGCTCCACCTTTTAATCGCAAGTAGTAGCGATCTCGTCCGAATTCCAATAATTGACTCCTCATTTTACCACCAATGGGCCGTCTCGATCAGCAAAGGTAACCTGATTGGCGACACCATTTTCTTTATGAGCCCGTTGTACCCATATCTCACCGGGTTGGTGTATTCCATTCTAGGTGTTGCTCCATGGAAGATAATGGCTATTCAGGGATTACTTGGAGTCACCACTGTCTATTTCGTTTTTAAAATTGGATCTCGATTAGTCAACTCACGAGTCGGCCTAATCGCTGCCGGGTCAGCTGCCATATACAGCCCTTTCATTTTTTATGATTCAACTCTTCTTACTTCCTCAATAATCTTATTACTTTCCGCGCTCATCTTGAACTACTCTCTAGAGATACTGCTGCCGGAAAACAAAGACACAGAGACGGATGATAAGCTGGAAATTAATCCAAGTGTTTACTGGAAACTCGGCGTTGTTATCGGGCTTTCTGCTCTTGCAAGACCTCTGGTCTTGATTTTTATGCCATTTTTGATTTTTGCATTTTTCCGCTCTTTCGGAGAAAATTGGATAAAACGCTCCCTTCACGTAATAGTTGCTATTGCCATAATTCTGGCACCTGTTGGCATCAGAAATCTTATTATCGGTGAAGAATTCACATTAACAACATCTTCAGCCGGTATGAATCTATACGTTGGTAATAATCCCGAGGCAACAGGTTTATATTGGGAAGCACCGTTCCTGACATCAGTAGAACCCTGGTTTGAAGACGAGGATTACCGTCGGGTTGCTTCTGAGTCTGTTGAGCGTAGTCTAACAACGCGAGAAGCCGGACGCTATTGGATGCGCAAATCCATGGACTGGATTATCAACAATCCGGTCGATTACTTAAAGTTGCTTGGACACAAAGCTTTCTACTTTTTAAATAGGACCGAATTTGCAAACAATGTAAGCATTTACATGGGCAAAGATGTTTCACCTTTAGTCAAGTTTAACCCATTCAGTTTCTGGATCATCGGTCCCCTCGGTTTTGGTGGTTTGTTTTTAATCTGGCGGAGGTTCGGATGGCGACATGCCCAGATATTGTGGTTGTGGTTGGCAGCATATTTTGTTGGTGCTCTTTTATTCTTTGTTGCTTCTGAATATCGCCTTCCGATTCTTCTTGTTCTCCATATCGGTGCTGCATATTTCATTTTTGAACTAATCGAAAGGATTAAAGAGAAAAAGATAGAACCTATTTTGAACACATTATTGGCAGGGTTGATTTTATTGCCGCTCGTCAATTTAAGGACTGATTTTATTGAACGTGGTGAAAACTCCCGCATGGATCAGTTTAATTATGGAAACACTCTACTTAAGCAATCTAATTACCCTGAAGCCATAAAGAGATTTGAAAAAGCTATAGAGATCGATCCTTATTTTTCAGAGGGACTTCTTAAACTCGCGGAAGTTTATTACCGTACCGGTCAAAAAGAAAAGGCCACTGAGATTGGCCAACGAGTCGGATTGGACAATCCAGAAACCATCTTTGAGATTATCAAAGGCAGTGCCATGCGTGAGGCATACGCGTTGCTGCAAGAGGGGAAGTTTGGCGATGCGATGAAAGAGTTTTCGGCCGCAGGAATGGAGTTAGAAAAAGCCACAGCTGAAACCACTCGAGTGAGCAGATTATTCGGAGCTCAAACTGCTTTTGAGGATGGAAATCGAGAGGAGACACTTCGATTATTCCAATTGATCAACGAAGCCGATAAAGAGAAAGATCCATCAATTAATTATAATATTGGCTTCCTTCATTGGCAATTTGGGAATATCGACTCTGCAGAGGCTTATGCAGATATCGCGATGGATCTCGACTCACTCAATATGCCTTCAGCTTACCTGCTCGCCAGAATTTACAATGCAACCGACCGGCGCGAAGAGGCTGAGAGCTTAATGCGAAAAGTCAACCCTGATAGTGAGCAAGCTGAAGCGCTTCTTGATGAAGTTAGATCTGAAATGGACTCTCACCTCGTCGCTCATGAATGGTTAAAGGCACTTGAATCATATGGCAAATATGGTCGATTAGGTTATGAAACTGCACCTGAAGACAAGATAAGAATTGGCCGCGCTCAGCATGAAGTTGGAAATATAGAGCAGGCTTTAGAACTCTTCGAGGCGGTGGAGGCCATGACGCCCGGTGATTCGCGTAATCTCTATTACATGGGACGTTCGCTGATAGCGTTGAAACGGGTAAGTGAGGGAATTGAAGTACTGCGAAAAACGGTTGCCATTGACCCACATTATGTTGAGCCACGCATTATCCTAAGCCGGCAATTCTTCCACCAGGATATGTTTCAAGAAGCCTGGCAGGAGCTCAACGCAGTTCGAAACATGGATATTTTAGAGCCAACGCTCAAAATTGAATATACAGCACTCTTAGATTCTGTGAAAACTAAGATGTAAGGGAAATTACTTTATTTGGATACGTTAAATGTGCCGGATAGATTTGGTCGTTACAATTCATTCGGCACATTTCTCTCTCATCCGCAGATTTCCGCCATTGATATAGAAATTGCGCATTCAAACGTAGATTATCTCTTAAGGATGAATGGAAATCTGGACGACTGCTTTCATAAAAGCATACTTATAATTGACACTGATTTACTTGTAAGATGGTCTATCGAGAGGGTTCTCAGTAGATTTGGAATCTCTTATTCAGTCCATTAAACGGTGAAGAGACACTGGATATACTGAATATTGAAGACATAGGCTGCATCTTCACAGATTACGGTGAACTTGGACTAGTGCACATCGCTATTCAAACTCGACCAGAGCTCAGATTAGCGTTGATGACATCATTTGATTCAATTCAGATTTGTCAAGAGGCAGAGATTATCGGGACTATTATTATACAAAAACCATTTAACATTCATGATATTGTAAATAAACTTCAAAATTCACTTTCCATGCAAAGCCCTCCTCTCCTCACCGAATTTCAGATCTGAGCAATAATCCTCTGTTTGGTGTAATCTGACACTTCTTCTGCTCTTAATCTGGTAA
The DNA here is from genome assembly GCA_018644935.1 of Calditrichota bacterium. Taxonomy (GTDB): domain Bacteria; phylum Electryoneota; class AABM5-125-24; order Hatepunaeales; family Hatepunaeaceae; genus JABGPL01. The sequence goes on from JABGPL010000093.1 coordinate 5,993, forward strand.
AAAACCACAAATCAACATCCAACACTTGAAGAACGCTCCGAAAGGCATTAAAATAATACTTAATGTTCATGAGTGGTGTCGATCTTAAAATTCGTTTGGGTTTATTTAGATTGCACCTCATAACAACCTGATTAGTTTACCTTGAATTTTCCGGGAGCACCGATGTCAAGAATCGTTGAATGCGTACCAAACTTCAGTGAGGGTCGTGACCTCACAATAATAGATAAGATTACAGCAGAGATTCAAAAAATCAATGGGGTGGAATTACTCGATGTCGATCCGGGTGAAGCAACCAACAGAACGGTTGTCACTATTGCTGGAGACCCTGACGCTGCGGTTGAAGCTGCTTTTCAGGCGATTAAGAAAGCATCCGGGCTAATCGATATGACGAAGCAGAAAGGAGCCCATCCAAGAATGGGAGCAACGGATGTTTGTCCCTTTATTCCGGTTTCAGGAATTTCGATGGACGAATGTGTCGAACTCGCAAACAGGCTCGGTAAACGAGTTGGAGATGAGCTTGGGATTCCGGTTTATCTCTATGAGTATGCCGCCTCAAAACCAGAATGGACAAACCTTGCCAACTGCCGCGCTGGGGAATTTGAAGGTTTGAAAGCGCGTGAAGGCATTGAGAAATGGACACCCGACTATGGACCCTTCAAGTTCGGTAAATCTGGTGCTACCGCTATCAGTGCGCGAGAATTTCTGATCGCTTGGAACATTAATCTTAACACAAAAAATACCAAACTAGCGTCGAAAATCGCCAATCGTCTCCGCGAGAAAGGCTATGCAAAAATGAAGAAACCTGGTGTTTTCGCACGCGATGAAAACGGAAGTGTCGTTTTTATCCCCGGCAAATTCAAGGGTACTAAGGCGGTAGGTTGGTTTATTGATGAGTACAATAGGGCACAGATATCAATTAATATTACAAACCATCTTGTTTCCCCTCTGCACGAAATTTACGATGAAGCTTGCAAGTTAGCTGATGAGTTCGGGCTGAGAGCGACAGGCAGTGAACTTGTCGGATTGGTTCCTCTCGATGCCATGGTTGATGCCGGAAAACACTTTCTGAAGAAACAGGGTGTGAGTACGGGAGTAAGTGAAGCTGATTTAGTTAATAATGCTATTATGTCACTTGGGTTAAGCGAGGTTTCGACATTCGATCCCGAAGACAAAATTATTGAATATAGACTTCGTCAACCGGGAATATTAACTTCCAAAACCGTAACGGACTTTGTTGAAGAGTTGGCTTCAGATAGCCCAGCTCCTGGAGGTGGCTCGGTTGCAGCCCTTGCAGGGGCATTGGGTGCGGGGCTTGCTTCAATGGTCTCTATTTCAACGTACGATAAGAAGGGATATACGAAGCACAACACCGAGATGGACCAGATCGCAATTAAGGCACAAGAATTGAAGGCAAAGCTGGTTCGCCTGATTGATGAAGACACTGAGGCATTTAATCTGGTTATGGCAGCGTTTGGTTTACCAAAGAAAACAGATAGTGAAAAGGCAGCGCGTGACGAAGCTATTGCTGGTGCAAATCGCGGAGCAACCCTGGTTCCATTCGAAGTTGTTAAACTCATGCCTGAGCTTGCAAAGTTGGCTAAAGCACTTGCATTACACGGGAACACTAACATGACATCGGACGCTGGTGTCGCGGGATTATCAGCAGTTATGGCAGTCAAAGGGGCGGCATACAATGTGATGATTAATCTACAGAGTTTGCCGGATGACGAATTTTCTAAGAATCTTAGAGCTGAAACCGACCAGCTATTAGCTGAGGTAGGATTAATAGCAGATGAGGTGCGCGAAATCGTCGAATCGAAATTATGGGCATAGCTAACTCTTAGAAACAGTTTTCAGTAATACATCTGTACTCGTAACTGTATTGCTTTTACTTGACTATCAGGATTCAAGTTTGTATATTAATTGTCTCGGTTTGATTAATTGCCGGGATTACGCAGCTGTAGCTCAGTTGGATAGAGCGCCTGACTGTGGATCAGGAGGCCGATGGTTCAAGTCCATCCAGCTGTACAGAAAACTCCACAGATTAAGATAAAGCCCAACCTCAAGGTTGGGCTTTTCTTTTAATCTGAAGTCTACTGTTGGCCCTCATATTTCAATAATATGTTGTTTTTATATGTATTATAATTACTCAATACATGCACTCAAACTCTATCTCTGCATGATGACTTTGTGTACATAACTCTCTGAAGGAGTAGACATCTTCAGAAATCCAAGTCCGCTTGGGATTTGCAGTCTGTCGAAACTGAGGCTATTTGTTCCTGAGGGGAAATACTGGTTCCTCAAAGTTGAGATATGTCTGCCCGTGATGTCAGATAACTCAATAGTGACCCAACTGGTTTCATTTAGTATGAAGCTCAGATTTAGGTTGGAATTGTATGGGTTTGGAAATGACTCGACGAGTAAAAAGGATGATGATATCTGTATAGGAGGCCATTCTATATATCCAACAACTAATTCGTCCCTCTTGAATTGGCAATCACCCAAATTGGTCTTAATCTCTGCCGGACTTTCCTTGGTGCCATCCCAGACTCTGAAAAATGGATGCTCATTCTCAGAGAGTCCTTCTTTGAATGGCGTCGTCGTGTCGTCTCCCCAAAGAACCATTCCAGAATTCTCCCCATCAAAATATCCCACTCCCATCAGAGTTCCTGCGACATCAAATGCAGCGACTTCATTCCCCACTATATTGTCATCCCGATTGATGTTGACAATGAGCAAACTCATGTTGGAGCCTGTTGCACCAGGCTTTGTCCAATGTCTAAAAGGGTCGGGATTAGGAGGAACAACAAAATTCTGTTCAATATCTTCGGGATAGATCAACACATCTTCCCGCAACATATTAACCTGATAGCCCTGACCTGGTTGCCAGGGAGGCATGTTTGAAAATTCAAATTGTGGTGACAGAAAACTCCCTGAATTATCTTTTGCCATGATTACATTTTCAATTATTGAGCTTAAAACGTAAAACTCCGGCACTTCAGCGTTCAGTTCGTAAGTAGGATAGTATGGCACAAAATTCCAACCGTTCTGCAAAGGGATTGCCGCATCCCATTCAATTATATCACCACGCCAAAATGCTACTATATCCTGCGTCACCTTTAGCAGATATGCTTGTTGAAGATCCCAGAAGGGGATTGAGCAAAAATCAAATTCCGGCGCAAAGAATCTGCCAATCTCATCTTTCATCACTATAACAGAGTGGTTTTCATTATTGATTCGCAATTGATCTGTCATGAGATGAATATCCGGACCATCTTCACCTTCCCAGAATTCTTCTACGGGAGTGATGTTAAGTGAAATCAGATTCCAACCGCACCTGAGATTAATAGCTTGATCATAAACAACATCACCGACAATCATTGTTACCGGAACAATGATTTCCATGTTTTCAGGATCATTTGATAGAATGAACAAATCAGTTGCATATATTCCGTCTTCAAGATCGTTACCTGTTAAGAGGAGAAATATATCAAGATCTTCACGTGGCTCAACTCTTCCGCGAGTGGGGTCAGAGGAAATCCAACCTGCATCAGAAAAGGACCTCCACCAGAGCGGGGAATTGCCTTCATTGGAAATATTGACGACATGTTCTGATCCTTCTTCACCTTCAATAGCATCCGGTTCAATAAAGATCGTTGGTGCTCCATCACCGTGTGCGAAAAAGAACGATCCAATATCAGCTCGTGTACCATCTTGATCTGGTTCTGAATCCGGGTCCCCTGCGTCGATACATGGTGAATCTCCTCTAAGGTGGAAATCATCATTCTCTTCATCAAAGAAATGAGGATCTTCAACAATATTCGTTCTGTCGAGGTCAATTCCACCGGCAATCTGATTATTTTCAAAAAAGTCATTATACGCAACCCTGATATTATCACAGTTCCCTGTGATGAACACGCCATAATCTCCATTTCTAATTAAGATATTATTATATACATCCGCACCAATCGTATCATCCATATACACCGCGTCATTATGTACCATCCACCCAATAACATTGTTTCTTACGATAATGTCCCTTACCCCGAAATCGAGATAAACACCGTAATGCCAACTTCGAAGCATTATATTTCGCTCAATCAGAATATCTGAACCACCGTTGACACTTACTGAAGAACTCCACCAGTCGGGTAGATCATGGATACTATTATGGTGTATCCATATTCCGTCGCAATTCTGTAACCAGATAGCTGAATATCCTCTTGTAAGTTCAAATCCTGCAAACTCAATATCGGAGCACTCGATCATGTTTACAGCGACTTCAACCTGCGTTCCAGGCAGTCCATAAATTATAGGTTTATTTTCGGCTTCGATATCAGTGCTGATCAGTGTAAGGTCGGTTTTCCTATTCAAGGTGATTCTTTCATATTCACCCGGGGAGACGAGGATTATATCACCCCGGCCAGCTTCATTAACCGCATCTTGGAGGATATTAAAATCACGAGGAACTCGCAAAGTTTCTGCTTGAGTAAAGAGAGTAAAACAGAGTAGAAGGATGATGCAACATCTGAAAAAAATCTTAAACATCATAGCTGCTCCAACTTAAGGTGGACTAACGGGTTTGTAAACCTTTTGTGGCTATATACACCAACTCGGCTCCTTCATATTGGTTTTCTTCGTATGTAAAATCGTTAGGATTAAATTTTTCTAATTTGCCACCGGCTATGGCAGTATGCATTTTTTTTTGAAAAAACGAGGGGAGGATATCACCATGTATCCCAACCTTGCGTTTCATCTTCATAATTAACTGTAAAAGGCTTGAATTTTGCAGTTTTTCTACTAATTTATTATTTGGAGTTTGCGCATAGAATGTTTTGTAAGTCAGTCCTACGTCTGTAAGTAATTCTTTAACCTCACTGATTGTATATTCCTTTATATGATAAGGGTTTAAGCCTGCCATAGGATATGTTTCAACATTCGGAGTTGAAACAATAAACGCACCACCCTCGTCGAGCACTCTGAAGACCTCAGCCAGATATACCTCAACATTCTCAATATGCTCAAATACTTCAAAAGATACAACAGCATCAAAACTATTATCCCTGAAAGGAATCACTCGACCATCGGCTCGAACAACCCTCTTTCCGGTCTTCCCAAGTGTAATTTGAGTTGCTTCTTCACTAATATCGAGGGACGTCAAAGTGGAGCAGGATGACATCAATAACTCCGAACCGTATCCTTCACCGCATCCCAGATCGAGAACATTCCCGCCTTTGGTAAATCTCTGGCTGAAATGATAACGCGAATAATGCTGGCGAAAGAGGAGGTCATCATTGCTGCGTGCTCTTTCTAAAGTTGCGATTTTGAGTTCTCCGACTAAAAGTTAATTTGCTAATAATATAGCACTATTACAGATTCTTTGCAAGATTATGAGGAGTAACCAAACATGTAGTCCCACAGCACCTGACGATTCTCGATCAAATTATGTTTAATTTATCGGAATAAGATTCCGGCCTGCATTGATTTTATCCTTCCCAGTTCGGGACTGTCCGCTCTATTTTGCTGGTATTTGCATTTAAATTGACTGTTATGGGGACCTCTTCTCCATTAACCGTTTCAGTTGTTATCTTGCCGAGCTCCATCCGATTTCCAGCTTTTGGAGCCCTCGCCTGTAAGAAAACATACTCTATTGTGTATTCCCCATATGCTAAACCCAAATTAATCCTCTTGCCCGGTAAAACCTGCTCAGTCGTGATATTAACTCCTGAGGCATAAACGTGCACGTTTACAAAGAAATTCGTTTCGGTTTGATAATTGAATCTTAATTCTCCACAATCTTGGGTCGTAGACTCATCAATTACCCAGATGTGATCCGGATTTTCAATGATTTCAGAGGGCAAGTTAACTGACCACCTTTTGATTACTTTCTCAGGTGGCGGAGCATCAATATTATCCTCTATTTCCCAATATGGGAATATTTTCAGTTCACTATTGTCCACAAAATTTATCGGCACTTTCACTCTGTAAAGGTAACTAAATCCTCCGATAACCTTTAGCATATTTTCTCTGTCAAAAAGTGCAATTTGAGTTAAAGATACATTTCGAATAAATAAATTACCCAACTTATCTTGAGGATCACGGTTTGAGACTACAAGAGTTTGTGGACCGTACATCGGACAGCCGGTCAGAATGAAAGTACTTGCACCTGCGCTTAAAACCGCAAATTGTTTTAAGAAATTTCTTCTTGATTTGTCTTCCATTTTCTCTCTCTAAAAACATTCCCTATGTTTCATTAATTCGTCGGGATTTGATCCCGACCTATTTCTATCCTCCCCAATTGGGAATTGTTCGCTCTATATGCTGGTTTTCAGTGTTTATTGAAGATAATATTGGAACTTCATCACCATCAACAGTTTCAGTTGTGATCCGCCCCAGCTCAATCCAATCTCCAGCTTTTGGAGCTTTCTCTTTCCAGTAGATGTACTCAATTGTACATTCACCATATGCCAGCCCTAAATGCAATTGTATTCCAGGCATGACCCGCTCTGTTATTAGCCTCCTTTCAGAAAAATGAATATTTACATCTACTTTAACATCGGAACCTGGTGAGTAGTTTAATACCAATTCTCCACAGTCTTTAATCGCGGACATATCAATAATCCAAATGTAAGTTGGTCTTTCACTTATTTCTAGTGGCAGGTTAACCTGCCACCTTTTAAGTGCTTTTGAAGGTAGAGGATAATCAATACTATCCCTTATATCCTCAAATGAGTATACCTCTAAATTATTTATCTCGTTTTTGTTTCTCGGCACATTAACTCTTAAAGGAGATAACGACACTCCGGCTGAAGTCATCCACCATTCCATAGTCTTAATCCTGTTCTGCATGTCAAAAAGGACAATGGCTTTGTCGTCGATGTGGTGAATATACAAATTCCCCAGCGGATCATTCTCATCGATATACGAAGGTCCATATAATGGTGTGACTCCGTAAACGGGCTCACTTCCACCATCACATCCGCTTAACAAATAAGCACCCACCCCCGCACTCAAAACCGCAAATTGCTTTAAAAACTTTCTTCTTGATTGGTCTTCCATTACTGTTTCCACAATTTAGCTTTCCCAGTTGGGTAGGGTCCGCTCGATTTTGAGGTTTTCCGCATCCAAAACTACCCATATCGGAACCTCTTCGTCGTTCACGACTTCGGTTGTGATCCTGCCTAACACAATCCTCTGACCTGTATTAACCAGATCTTCGTGCCAGTATGTATACTCAAGTGTGTATTCACCAAAAACCAATCCAAGATGTTTCGGTCTCCCACCATCGACTGATTCAATATGCTCTGTTTCCAAGTTGATTAATCTTACATCAACTTTGATTTCCGGAAGTTCTCTCTCTGTATGCGGGAAGTAACTAAAGATTAATTCACCACATTCCTTAACAGTGGAAATATCTATAATCCAGATGTAATTTGGGTCATCTATTGCTTCAACTGGTAAGTTCACCAACCATTTTTTGAAGATACTTGAGGTCGGAGGAGTATCTACTTTCCCAATTTCCCAATACATAAATATCTCAAGCTCGCTTTCTGCTTGAATACTCCTGACCACGTGAACTTTGTAACGGGTTTCTCCACCCGGTATTATCCGCAACCTTCGATATCGATCGCATAACACTAATTCAGGTAAATTTAAAGTCTGAATATATAAGTTTCCGATCTTATCAGGTGGGTCAGTTTCAATTGGTGGAGGACCATACAAGGATCGTTCTTCAGGAATAATAATATCACAGCCTGTGAAAATAAAAGCGCTTGTACCCGCACTCAAAACCGCAAACTGCTTCAAAAACTTCCTTCTTGACAGCTCATCCATTTTTATCACCCATTACAAAATTATCTTAAGCTGAAACCTCGTCGGATAAAGAATCCGACCTACCCCTTGTCACAAACATTTAGCCTTCCCAGTTTGGAATTGTCAGCTCAATTTTACTGTTATCTGCATTCAAGTTGACGGTTATTGGGACTTCCTCCCCGTCAACTATTTCCGTGGTGATTCGACCAAGGTCATTCCTTTCACCTGCTTTGGGTGTGTTACCCCGCCAGTAGGAGTATTCAATTCTGTATTCACCAAACGATATACCTAGATGCACAAGTTGTCCTGGCAGAATCTGTTCGCTATGTGTTCCCTCCCAATTGATCATTTTTACATCAACCTTGATATCTGAACCGGATTGATAAGTGAGAACTAATTCTCCACATTCCTTCGATAGGTAGTTATCTATAATCCATATGTAATTTGGAGTCTCGCTAAGTTCCGTTGGGAGATTGACCGACCACCTTTTCAACATTTTCGACTTTTGTGGATTATCGAGATCTCCCCTCACGCTCATATATCCGAATATCTCAAGCTCATTTTCTTCTGGATCATTCCTCTGTACACCTACCCTGTAGTAATTATTTATAAATCGTAATATTTTCGGTCTGCTGTAGTTGTCATAAAGTACAAGTTCTCGCATCGAATTAGATCGTACATAGAGATTCCCGAATGGATCTGAGGGATCAGGTTCAACAGGTGTGGGTCCATATGCAGGTACAGGTCCATACTCTAAAAAAGGTTCACATCCTGCAATAATTACCACACCCATCCCCGCACTAAAAACCGCAAATTGCTTCAAAAACTTTCTTCTTGACAGTTCATCCATTTTTTCACCAAATAGCCTTAATTTTTCGCATACTGCACTGCTCCAACGGAGAGTTGTCCTGATCTAAAACATGAAATCCTCCACCTTCGCATAGCTCCCAATGCTGACAATCCTTGCAAACTGAATTGAATAGTTCCTTTTTGCCTTGACGGTACCGATGAAATTTTGTTTCCCACAAATCTAAGAAGCTGGTGCCTTTTATGTTGCCTTCGATGAAATTTCTCGAAGAACTCGGGCAACCCATCACATCACCGTTGTAGAGTATGCTGCCAACCGAGATTCCGGCACTGCAGTAGTGGAACCTGTCACGAATCACGCACTCCCACTGTGGCCCCCAATAGCCTTCTTCTCCGAGATTGATTGTAATGTCTTTTTGTGACTCACGATAATGGGCAATGAGCTTAAACAGTTTCAGATAATCATCTCCATCAAGTGTTAGCTCAGGGTGTTCTGAGGCGCGTCCGTGTGAGAAAATCGGCACGAATCGCAAGGCTGGCACTCGCAAATCAATAAGCTTATTTATCAATAGGTCAAGTTTGTTTATGTTAACTTTACTGACACAGCAGATCACATCCATTTTTGAATAAAAGCGGTCATCAAGGAGCAATTTGAGGTTATTGATTACAACATTATAGGATGAACTGTGATTTCTCAGCTTATTATGTTCTTCTTCAAGGCCATCAAGGCTGACGGATATGGTATTCAGACCTGCTACTTTAAGCTCTTTGATTTTTTCTTCGTTAAGTAGCATCGCATTGGTTGTAATACCCCAGTTATACCTGAGCTCAGCCGCGTAGGCACCAACATTAATAATGTCAGGTCGAACGAGCGGTTCCCCACCAATAATCGCAAAGGTGATAGATCTGGGATCATATTTTTCGGATATGGATTTAAGTTCTCGTTTGATGGTCTCCGCTTCAATTTCGTCGGGTTCGGTTGATGAATCCCGGACACAATCGCTGCCACAATGCAGACATGAGAGGTTACAACGAAGGGTTGATTCCCAGAACAGGTATTTTAAGGGGTGAGATTTCTTGAGATCTTCTTTTTGCTGAATGAAGTTTTCAAGGTTGGTGATGATTGCATCTATCTCGATATCAGGCATTTCTATTCATCCGATGTAAAAACCAAACCATGAATTTCTTTCTTCAGTAGGACAGGCATTCCTGCCTGTCCATCCCGCAAAGCGGGATTCATAAACGAATAATAACATACTCAGAATCCGCCATTGGCGAATAATCGAGCAGGAATGTTCGACATATTGGGTGCTGAGGTTTCAAGCTTTGAATCCGCCTATGGCGGATTGTCGAACAGGGATGTTCGACCTAATCTTTTGGATTGGACTCGGGGTCGGTTCAAACACAAATAGCATTTGAACCGACCCTATCCCGTGAAACTTCCAGGGTTATTCCCCGCAGTAAGTGTCTTACATCAGACACATCACAGGGCGGCTAGTCCTACATTTCGCGTCATACATAGACGCTTATTACAGGGACGAGCCCTCGTGTTTATTTCCCAAATTTCTTGTCCTCCTTTTGTTAGACTGCGAAACTACCGGAAGTAACTGCCTTCTCCCGGCTAATAATAAATTTATTATCTTCTATAAAATTGTCCCATCCATTAGTTAAGGATAAGAACATTACTTCAGCTTGTCAATGGTCAATTTAGTCAAATTTTCATGCAGCCTTAGTATTATACGATGGGAGATTCAATTTGTTCCACTCTGATAATCAGATATCATTCTAATGGTGGATCAACTATTTGGCATAATCTAAGGAGTGGATAAGCCTATTGCAACGCCCTAATATAGCAATAAGCATGTTAAAGTATTGTCATTGCAAACAAAGTGTGCAATCTCATGTTTTACATATAGCGTTTCTTATATGTATGCAAATGTCTGTGTGGTCCGGGCTATCTATTGCCCGGGTGTCATTATTTGCAAATTTTCATAAACATGTATATAAAGCATCTTTAAGATTTATTCTGTAAAGAAACATGGGCACCAAGTAGCCCATGCCACCCGATCCAAAACGCATGTCTTTCGGGAAATGATATAATTCCAAAAATAAATGCCCCCCTGATCTGCGGACAATCAGGGGGGCAGGGGCTGGTCTGAAGGTAGAAAAACCTCCAAGCTGCGGACTACTTGACCAGCATTATCTTACGAATGGATTTGAATCCGGATTCCGTGCTCATCTGAAGCATGTAAATGCCAGCAGGTGAGGAGTTGGCATCCCATACCAGAGTATGGTTACCAGCGTTTACGGTGCTGTTAACGAGCTCTGTT
>JABGPL010000094.1 GCA_018644935.1 Calditrichota bacterium
GTGGGCGAAATATTACTGTTGAGAACAACACCATCAACAGAGGAGAAGGAAGAGCTTATAGTGGTTTTAGTTTGCGTGGAAATAATCAAGTTGATGAGATTGTTGTGCGGAACAACATCATAACGAACCATTTGAGTAGAGGTATTCTTCTTCCTGATGAGGATGTGAACTTACTCTTTGAGAACAACAATGTCTGGGGTCACCCCGAAGAAGATTATCCAGCGGAGAATATTTTTGATATCGGTATGTTTGTTGATGTTAACGCTAATGGCGATTCCATTGATGTTTATGGTAACTTTTCAGCAGATCCCAGATTTATCGGTTTTGGTCCATACAAGTATAATATTCAACCCGATTCACCCTGTATAGACGTTGGACATCCCGATTTTCCGGAAGATCCAGATGGTTCGATTTCCGATGTTGGATGGTACTCTTTTAACCATGACAACATTCTACCTGAGTTAATTAGATTTCACCCGCAACAGACTGAAATAAACCTCTCCGGGGATAGTACTCTGGTGTTCACAATAGATGTTCACGACCCGGACGATGACAGTTTGACATATCTCTGGACTCTAGACCATATCTGGCATGATCAAAGCGGGATGGAGTATTCCAAGAAGCGGGTGATCTCAGGTGATGACAACATCGAACACCACTTCGACTTCGATGGTCAATATCAATTGACGTGTGAGTACAGTGAAGGAAATGGTTATGGCAGTGTAACCTGGGACATCGGATATGTGTTATCTGCTGGCGATGAAAACGACCAATTTCCGGACGAGTTCACACTTCAAAATGCCTATCCTAACCCCTTCAATTCCAGCACGAGTATTTTTTACACTATCCCCCATCCCGGCAACCTGAGTTTAAATCTCTACGATCTTCAAGGACGGAATATCAGTCGGGAGATTATCTCTGTTCCTCAGGCTGGAAGATTCAGTAAGGTGTTTGATCTATCGAGTTATCCGACAGGAATGTATCTTGTGGAGGTCGGATTTGAATCAATTGTTCAGAGGCAGAAAATAGTGTTGATCCGGTAGCACACGCCTCCGTGCGTGTTGTTTGTCACAGTGGGTTGTGGTGTTTGTCGCTATGCGACAATCGCAGGCAGGGACGCCTACGCTACTGATTTATGTGGCACGGTCAGCCGTGATGGAATGGCAAGAGTATTTACAATGAGGTCATTTCTTAGTAGAGAATTTTGTACGTTTGAGCTGACTGTGATTTCGGAAGTGAAACCCGGTCAGCTCGAAGTTTGGAATTACCAGGGGGAAGAAAGATGTTGTTCGTTGAACATCACAGGCAATCCACGGCTGACCGGGGCACAAGGGGGTGGTTAGGCGGGATCATATCCCGCCTAACAATTTGTAAGCGGTCATACTCGTCGGAAAGGTTTCCGACCTACTCTTCATCCGAAGCATCACTGTGAAGATCAACCTGCAACATTTCTGCCGTCTCGACCAACCGAATAAATTCAGCTCGGTAACCAGCTTCGTCCTTGCCTTTGGATTGTTTGGCGCGGGAGATAACATCTTTGTAGGACGAATTGCCTTTGAACTGTGAATCCCTGAGCAGCAGTCCGAACTCGGCGACAGCGAGGGAGAAATTGAAGTTTTCGGATGGTCTTCGCTCTTTTAAGTCGTCGTCTGTTACTGTTCTTACAATCAGTTTGCTGACGTCGCTGTCAGGTTTTTTATAACGCAGTTTAATCGTCATTAACTCGTTGTTTTTCAGAGCGGATTTCTCGAGATCAGTTGTCTGATATTTCAGTTCATCCACATTGGGCTGTTCAAAGCGAACTCCTTTAGGTACAATTTCATACAACGCAGTTACGGAATGTCCTGCACCGAGCTCACCGGCATCCTTCAGGTCGTCGTTGAAATCCTCTTTGTTCAGAATTCGGTTTTCGTATCCGATCAGTCGATATGCCTGGATTTCAGCAGGATTAAACTCAACCTGGATTTTGACATCTTTTGCTATAGTGACTAGGGTTGCTCCAAGTTCCGAGACCAGAACTTTGTTTGCTTCATGGATGTTGTCGATATAGGAGTAATTGCCATTGCCTTTATCTGCAATTTGCTCCATACGAGAATCTTTCAAGTTTCCGGTTCCGAAACCTAGTACGGTTAAGAACACTCCACCCTTGCGCTTCTCCTCGATAAGCCTGATCATTTCACCATCACTGGACATTCCAATGTTGAAGTCGCCATCCGTTGCCAGAATAACACGATTGTTTGAGTTTTTAGAGAAGTTTTCCTGAGCGATTTTATACGCAAGTTGAATTCCTGCACCACCAGCAGTGGATCCTCCGGCCTGTAACCTGCTGATAGCATCAAGAATGTCATGTTTTCTATTTCCGGGTGTGGAGGGCAGCACGAGTCCTGCACTGCCGGCATATACGACGATTGCTACCCTGTCTTGAGGTCTCAATTCTCCGACTAACATCCTGAACGCTGATTTCAGCAGAGGTAATTTATTTGGTTGGTTCATAGATCCAGATACATCGAGCAAGAAAACCAGATTGTTGGGCTGTAGTTCCTCATATTCGATACGTTTTCCCTGCAATCCAATATGAGCAAGTAGATGATTGGAATTCCACGCACATCCGGATATCTCTGTGTTTATGCTGAAAGGGTGCTTTGATGTCGGCTGAGGGTAATCATAGGTGAAGTAATTGATCATTTCTTCAATTCTGACAGCATCCTTCGGCGGCATGTCGCCCTGATTTATAAAGCGGCGAATGTTGCTGTAGGCAGCGGCATCGACATCAATTGAGAATGTTGAAAGAGGATTGCCGAGCACATCGAGGAATGAGTTGGGGTAGATTCGGTTATAGGCTTCAGTGTTAAAATCCCGGTCAGATAGTGATGGCGAGGAATTTCCAGTCCCTCCATAAACCTGAGTGTAACATCCTCCTTTTTTTGCAGACATACCTGACCTCGAAATTGTATTTGGAGGTGCTACCTCACAAGGCATCATTTTTAGATCAGAACCTTGGGAATCCCGAATGATGCTTTGACGATTAAATTGTAGGGAGAGCTCATCTTCAGATTCTGCAATTTCTTGAACATACTGAGGTACTTGAACTTCCAGCTCAGTGATGGAATTTGCGCTGATTGCAACTCCTTTAAACACTTTTGCCGGGTACTGCCAGCCAAATATGTTAACATCGTATATACCAGGTTTTATCAGTGTCACAACGAACTCACCCTTCGCGTCGGTTACACCAGTCCATGTTCTGTTTATGTCCTCGACAACAATGTTCGCAAGCTGCATTCCATCTGGTGAACCGTGTATTAAGCCTACAAGTGTACCTGTGTCGTCCGAAGGAACCAAAACACCACTTGCCCGATGATATATCCTCGTTACGTCAAGTGATTTGACAGGATCAGCTTGATATGATGCATTACATCCCAGCAGGAGAACGATTAGACTTCCTATGAAAAAAACCATTGTTGCGTTGTACTTAATATCCTTTTTCATGACAAACTCCTCAAAATTATGTTGGTTTGATTAATCAAAAATGTATGTCGCACCAGCAGTGACATTGCCTGAATCACCCTGGACCTGCAGGAAACGCCATCCGCTGATAAGGTTTTTGATTGATTGCTCCACCTTATCACCAGCAGTGGGGTTGTTCCAGCGGTGTTGAGTAACCTGTACAGATATAACCTCACCAGCCGGATTAATGGTAAACTCGACCACAACTCGTCCGTTCAAAGTGGAATCCCTGCGCTTCTGTGTCCAGAAACAGTATTTTATCTGATTCTGGTTTTTAAGTACGATTTCAGAAATGGAAGCAGCACTGCGAGTGGAAACATTTCCCTCTGATTCGGTGGTAAAAACAGGTTCCTGACTCACTGTGGGGAGAGCCTCCTGGAACAGAAATTCAAAGTCTTCATTGGAGAAAGAGCTTATATAGGAGATGTCTACTTCATCCAAATCATCAGTTATCGGAGAGGGGATATGTACTTCTTTTTGTTTTTTTGCAGGATAATCTGAAATGGCTAGACCTGAAAACTTTTTTAAATCATAACTCTTCTTCGAACTCGGGGTGAGACCAAATTCCTGAAAATTGTTTGACTTTCTGGAATTGCTGCTTTTTCCAACCCGTGCTGTTGGAGCAGAAAGTTTGTGCATATTTCTGGCTGTTTCACGTATGCGTGAGTGTTTATTTTTCAGTTTCTCTATTCGCGAGGTGCGCGATATTGATTGCTTTCCAGAACTTCCCTGGCGAATCGTCTTTCTTTCATCAAATGATTCTACCGCTATTGGTTCGATAATATCTGAGACATTAGGTTTCAGCAGTTCAGGTTGATCGGATGATTCCTTTTCTGCATTGGATTTTGCCAGAATCGGACGATCCTTGGTAATTGTCACTCTGTAGTTCTGAACATACAGCCCATTAATGTGATCATAAAGATCATCACCACTGAATGGCTTGACTGGTTGTTGTGCCATGAACCAGGTAAATGGAATCAATGCGATAAATGTCATTAGGAAAATGGTCACAAATTCCTTGTCCATATCACGTAGTGTGTGGCGCTTGAACTCGCTGGGGAATGGTATTGTACGATTCATGATTAGCCTCCGTTTTCGTTTTAGAACTGAAAACTAATAAGGCAAGGGTCATGCCAAATGCGGAAGTGTTATATAATCATATGTTAGCACTTGAAATTATGTGGGGATTCTTACAAACTGAAGTTTACACTCTGTAAATCACTTGCAGTCTTGTTAACAGAGTGTAATCATATCGGATGTGATTCTGAATTGAGTGAGGTGCTGATTACAACGAGAATAAAGAGAACTCGTTTTAATCCTCTCCTTTATCTGTTGCTACCCAAGACAATTGAACTATTGTTGGATGCTGGTTGTGAGAAGTTACTTGTTTGAAGTATCTGGATTCAATGCAAACAAAATTTCCCATCTCATTTTTAACCCTGTTTTGAGCTCTTAAGTGTGCCTGATTATCATTATTGATCCAATTATGATACTTAGATTTAAAGGCATTTAAATCTTTGGGGTGTATGTACGATTCTTGTTCGGTGATTGTGAGGGAATTCCATTCGTCAATTGATTTGCCACACCAATTTTTCTTCGTATCCCAATAGGTGTGTTTGTTACATTCTATCTCAAATTGAAACACTTTCATGGGTAAATGTGCAAACATTTCTTTGTATCTTTGTTCACTCTGTTTCAGGGCAATTTCAACCAGCTTTCTCTCGGTGATGTCGCTTGAGAGTTGAATCTTTGCATATAACTCACCTGATGTATCAGATTCCTTATAGAACAGGCACTCTATCCATCGATAATTACCTTCTTTATTCAAAACTCGGTACTCCATTGAAAGTGTACTATCATCAATTGAGTCCTTCCAAATGTTGTGTCGTCTTACGAGTTCATCAACATCGTCTGGATGAATAACTTTCAATTTTTCAGGTTCATCAAAGTCTTGCCATTCTTCCAGTGTGTAACCGCTCCAGTTTATATCTTTATTCCAATAAGTATAGCTTTCTGGATTCATCTCAACGCCTGCGATCATGACGGGAATATTGTGGAAAAGGTGGCTATATTTTAACTCACTCCTCCGCAATGCCTCTTCCGCAACTTTCCGCTTCTCAATGTCCCATGAAATTTGCATAACTGCGACGAGTGTATTATTGGGAGAAATTTCCTTGAAAAGAAAGCACTCTTCCCAATGAAAAATACCATCCTCACCCTTAATTCTGTAATCAATCTTTAACGGTTTTTTATTATCTCCTCGATCCCATGAAGCGAATTCTTTCTGGATATGCCTCAGGTCTTCACAATGAATAGGACCTCCATCTCCTGTGATGTATTCCCTTAATAAAATTCCTCTTGAATCAGCAAGACTTTCCTCAGGGGTGTTCAAATGTATAAAATCCTGTTGTTTGACGTTGTATCGGATGACTTTAGCAGGCAAATTAGTGACAAGACTCCTGAATTGGGTTTCACTCTTAATGACGGCGTTTATTAGTTTTTTTCTTTCAGTGATATCCCGAACGCTTGCTCTATAGACATCATTTCCGCCAAGATTTATCTGGATTAAATTAATCTCTACAGGATAGATTGAAAGATCTTTTCTTACGTGGTTAGATTCAATAATTACCGGGATTTTCAAGGCTATTTTTGTAAAAAAATCTTTTCCTTTATCAATTGTTAGAAATTCTGGATCTAAATCCGGAAGGCTTGTGTTGAGCAGTTCAGCTCTTGAATAGCCTAAGTTATCACATGCACGTTGGTTTACAAGAATTGTATTCCAATCTTGATCGAAAACAAAAATCTCATCTCCAGCTTCTTCAATAAGTTGTCTGAATTTTTCCTCACTCTCCCTGAGTTTAATAGCATATAATTTTTCTGCAGTGATATCTCTTTTAATTAGTAAGATGAAAACATCTTCAGAGATCGAAACCGGAGTTGAGGTTAGCTCAACCCAAATCGATTTGCCATCTTTCTTTCTCAGTTCGATTTCCTGGCGAGTATCATCTTCAAACATCTGGTCGCGAAGCAGATCCATTTGTTTATCACAATCCTCTGGGAAAAGTACCATTCTTAAATCTGAATCGAGAAATTTCTTTCTTGAATATCCGAACATGCTGCATCCTGCGGGATTTACGTCAATATAGTGTCCATCCTGATTGATAATAAATAATCCATCCGAACTGGATTTGAATATTGATTGTAGATAGGTCTTGCTTGTAATTAATGCCTCTTTAACACTTGTATGATCAATAATCCTATTCCAGTCTCGAAGGGCTCGCTCAATTATGTATGGCAGAGTCGCAATGGAAGATTCCGATTTTATTATAAAATCAAATGCGCCGGCATCCATGATTTTCCTGGCAGTGTTCTTTTCATCTCTGGAAGAAATGATGATCACAGGGTAATCTCCCTCCTCGATTGAACCATACAATAACTCCGATCCCAAACCGTCAGGCAAGTCCAATTCAGAAATTATTATATCTGGTTTATTACCTTTGAGAAATTGCCTTACTTCATCCAGATTGGGGAGAATTGAGATTGAAAACTCATCATCGGACTCATATAAAACTTCCGATATATGTTCAGCGAGATTGGAGTTATCAGTTACAATGAGGATGCGAGGTTTAGGAGGTTTGGTTATCATAGAATCGTTTATCCATGCAAGTTGAAGAATGTCAGAATGACAGTTAACCCAAATTGTGTTTGGGTTGAAAAAATGTATTTCTGACGCAAAATTATTCTAAAAATAATGCCAGTAAGCATTTCCAAGATATGCTTATTTGTTTAAAAAGTAAAGAAAAATATTAATTATTTTTCTTTACTTTTTAAACACTTATGATATGAAAGCGGGTTTATATGTTAATCAGTTGTTAAAATTAATCTTGAAAAAATATACAATTCGGGGGAGATTTATTTTTGATATATATAGAGAAAAGCAGATTGACATACCATGCCAAATTCCTATCTATTGTAATTGATAATCTTAGAATGTTTCAATTATGACACACATATTTATTTTAGAGCGGATAATAAATGTAACTTCAGTAGTTACTAAATTTAAAAAGAAAATTATTATTTCAAAATTGAATCAACTTTTTTGGATTTGGAATCATATGACTATACTGATGGGTAATTAGTTATTGCCGGAAATTCTCAATTTAATTTGGATTACTCCACCGATGTTAATTTGATTACCATTTTGAGCATTGGGTTTTGTCTTTTTTTTTATATTTTATAAAGATGATAACTCAACGAATTTGATTCATAGAACTTGCTTTTTCAAGCGATGCAAAGACCTTAATCAGGTACGTCCAAAATGAGCAAAATCAATTATGCTAACCATACCATCTAACTTAGTTGTCCGTAGGGCAAGAGACGCAGACCTGCCGGAAATGGCTCGCGTCCATCAGGCATCATATCCTGGTGGAGAAATGACACTTCAGGAAACTGTCGAACGTTTCAGATCCAATCCTCGACTTTCTCTCGAGGACTATTGGGTTTGTGAAAAAGGCAATCGAATTGCTGGACTTTTTGCCTTATATGATTTCCAGATGTACCGATCTGGCATGATGATCCCAGCGGGGGGTATAGGTACTGTGGCCGTTGCTCCTGAAGCGAGAAGAGAGAGAATTGCATATTGGATGATGGCTCGCGCAGTTGAAATAATGGATCAAAATAGCATACCTCTTTCTTTACTATATCCTTTCAGGCATTCATTTTACGAGAACCTCGGATGGGGTTTGATTGGGTGCGTGAAGCTCTACAAATTTGCGCCTGAATCTTTGCCTAAATTAGCTGGACGTGAAAACGTTGTTCCTATCCTGACATCTGATGAGCAGGAAACGGTAATGAATTGCTATAATCAATATGCCCAAAGGCAGAATGGAACGGTCAGGCGAGGAGATCCCTTCTGGAATGAGGTCGTGTTTAAAAATGCAATGTGTTATGCATATGAAGCTCCAGACTCGGGATCAATTGAGGGATACGTAACGTATAGATATAAACCATATCCAAACATGGAAGCCTTTTTGTCTGCTGATATTGAGGTTTGGGATTTCGTATGGAACAGTAAAAGAGCGTTACATGGATTGCTTGCGTTTTTAGGGTCTCAACGAGATCAGGTGAGAACAGTGATTTTTCCCGATCAGACGGGGATACCGCTTGAGCATATCCTGCGTGAGCCACTCATGCCCGACGGAAAGCGAAATTATCTTCTTGGCGCAGAAACCGCTCACCTTGGTTCAAATCTGATGGGCAGAGTAGTTCAGATAAGACGCGCACTGACTATGATGGGGAAGATCGGTGAAGTCAGTGGTGAGTTTAATCTTGTTCTAACTGATGATTTGAATCAGTCTAACACCGAACCAATAACAATAACTATTGAATCTGGAAAGATAGGCTTTAAGAAACAAAATAATGCCCCAATCTCGCTTTCTACAAACATATCAACTTTCTCCTCATTATACTGGGGTTCACTAAATCTGAAGGATGCTGTAATTCTTGGCAAAGTTGAACTTGAAGGGAAGGGAGATGCGGGATTTATCAAAAGCTTCTTCGATGTTTCAAGGCCAATATGTTTGGACCATTTTTAAAATTCAGTTATCTTTCACTTGATAAATCCGTTTTTAATCAAAATCAGAAATAGAACCTTGCAACAAAACAACAAAATTCAAAGACCCCAATTTACTCCTGATAAGAATGTCTCAGGTGAAGCCAAAAAGCTACGTAGGATGATTGATGAGGCTCAGCGGATTGTTGCTTTTACAGGTGCTGGGATTTCGGCTGAAAGTGGCATTCCTACATATCGTGGAGCAGGGGGGATGTGGTCTAAGTACGATCCTGAAAAATTTGCATCCATTGATTACTTCCGCAAAGATCCGACGTATTATTGGAGGTTTTTTAAGGAATGCCGCCATGATTTAATTGCAAAGGCAGAACCGACTCTAAGTCATTATGCTCTTGCAGAACTTGAAAACCGTGGAAAACTGAACACAATCGTTACGCAAAATATTGATGGATTACATTATCTGGCAGGATCTGAAAGAGTTCTGGAACTTCATGGCAATACAAATCGTTTCTATTGTTTAGGCTGTAGTAAGCAATTCAATCTTAATCAAGCCTGGGAGATGGTTCAAACTCAAATGCCTGTGATATGTGATGATTGTGGTGGTATAATCCGCGCAGATGTAGTGATGTTCGGAGAAATGCTTCCAGAGAGAACAATTACTGAGGCTGAACAAGAGACAAATTCTTGTGACTTGATGATCGTTATCGGCAGTTCGCTGGTTGTTTATCCTGCTGCCAGTCTTCCATACCAGGCAAAATCAGCCGGAGCAAAGTTAGCGATTATCAATTTAGACCCGACACCACTGGATAGTCTCGCAGATCTGGTTATACGACATCCCGCAGCCAATCTGATGGCTCAAGCTGTTTGGCTGGAGCAGGAGTGAAGCCTATTGAACACTATTTGGGTGTGCGGGCATCTGAGTCTGTTTGCGAAAGTCATCACAAAGCGGACAGGAATGTCAATACTCACCAAATAGATCGAAAGGTAAGTCTTTCCGATAATAAGATAGCCATCGCTTTATGATTCTCTACAGGTATTTAGTACGAGAGCATGCAGCTCCATTTCTGTTCGGACTTTCCCTGATTGTTTTCGTCTTCACAATGAATCTTTTTTTTCAGACTCTTGGACGAATTGCTGGTAAAGGGCTTCCTATACTCACGATTCTCGAATATTACGGGCTCAGTCTGGCTTGGATTCTGGCACTGGCTGTACCAATGGCTGTGCTTATTTCAACGGTTTCTGCATTTGGGAGAATGGCGGCTGACAGCGAGATTACCGCTCTACGAGCTTCAGGTATTTCACCCCGTCAGTTAATTCAACCTGTTCTGATAGTCGGGGTTCTGGTTGCACTCTGGGTTGCATGGTTTAACAACTATGTATTACCAGATATGAATCATCGCACAAAACTTCTCCAGATTGATATCCGGAAGAAGAAACCAACGATGATAATTGAACCAAATATTTATAATTTTGATATTCCGAATTACATAATGTTGGCGCGTGGTGTTGACCGCACAACCTCTGAACTCAATGAAGTGACGATCTATGATGAACACAATCCCGACATAAAAACTACAATTGCTGCAAAATCTGGGAAACTCGGATTTATTGAATCGGCTGAATCCATTGTTATGACTCTATCTGATGGTGAAATTCACAGACCGACTGTTCGCGAATCGGAAAGCTACGAGTATACAGTTTTTGACAGTGCGCAATTTCGCATCAAGATGCCTGGTTTAGCATTAAAGCGTGGAACAAAAGGCTGGAGGGGGGACAGGGAGCTTTCGGTTCGGGAATTGATGGATCGCGTAAATGAACTCAAACTAAAAGATTCCAAGATCAATACAAAACAAATCGCTGCATTCATGGTTGAAATTCACAAAAAATTTTCAATCCCGGTGGCGTGCATTGTTTTTGTACTGCTGGGTGCTCCGTTGGGAATGTTATCTCACAAGGGTGGAATGGGGGTTTCAGGATCAGTGTCTCTGTTGTTCTTCACAGTATACTGGGCGCTAATAACAAATGGTGAAAAACTCGCGGAGAGGGGGATAATGTCTCCGGGATGGTCAATGTGGATGGCGAATATTATATTGAGTGTTTTTGGATTGTGGTTTTTATGGATTGTTGGACGGCGGACTTCTTTCCCCGGCATTCATAGCATAAAGCATTTTTTCTCAAAAAGATTTTCAGGGAGATAGATAGGATCGAACTCAGACATTGAAAATCCTTGACAGATATCTAATCTCCTTTTTTACAACCAAATTGTTATGGGCGGTTCTGGCAGCAATTGTTATTTTTGTTGTTATGGATCTGGCTGAGAATCTCGACGATTTTATCGACAATAATGCTCCAGCCTCCATTATTTTTAGATATTATTACCTGTTTGTGCCCTATATCTTTTATCTAGTTTTACCGGTGGCGGCATTGTTGGCAACGCTGTTTACAATTGGTGGCATGACGGTATCAAACGAATTGACCGCAATAAAAGTTGCCGGAGTTCCCTTCCTTAGACCGTTGTTCATGTTAACGCTGGCGACTTGTGGTTGGGCTTTTTTTGCGTATGTTTTAGGTGAAACCCTGATTCCGAGCGCAAATCATGAGCGGATGAACATAATGCGGTATGAGGTTAAAAAAGTTCCGCGAGAGAGTGGAGCCCTCAAGGGCCGTATATATGTACAGATGGAGTCAGACAGGCAACTTTATATCGACCACTACCGAGCAGAAACAAAAGAGGCATTCGGGGTTCGTTTGCTTACGGTTGAAAATGGTAAGGTGATTAACAGAATTGATGCCGCAAAAATGATTTGGCTGAACGATAACTGGATACTTCAGGACGCAAATGAGATGGCGTTCAAGGGGATGGATTCTGTGGGATGTCCAGTTTTGTGGGAACAGAGTATCAAGCTAAAAATATCGGGTGATTATTTACGTCCGGATGAACTTGAGAAGGTTCAGACGAAACCTGAAGAGATGAATGCATCGCAGCTTCAGGAATTTCTTTCCAGATTCAGACGGATCGGAGGGGAATCAAGGCGTTGGGAAGTTGAACTTTATGCAAAAGCTGCCCATCCGGTTGCTGCCATAATTATTGTAGTTTTTGGGGCACCAATTGCCGCTGTTAGAAGGCGGGGAGGAACTGCACTCGGGTTTGGCTTGAGCCTTTTTATCTGTTTTCTCTATTTCGGGTTAATACAGACTGGTAAGATTTTCGGAATTAAAGGCGTGTTAGATCCCTGGTTTTCTGCCTGGATCGGAAATATTGTTTTTGCTGTACTTGGGGTTGGATTGCTGTTTAAGAAAACAGAATGATTGCAAATCTTGTGCGAAATATTACGGAAACTAAAAGTGATGGAAATTCTATTTACGCTTGGTCTTGCGGTGGCGTTCATTTTTGCTTATATTATTGGTCAGAAACAGAAAACAAACCTGCGGAAACGTCGCCGGAAAGTGCTGGATCGATATAGTCAAATCGATGAAATCGACAGCAATGACGCAGCATCTGATAAAGATTGAATGAGCGTTTGGTTTTCAACATATAGCGAGAGTAACTCAGCGGTAGAGTATCACGTTGCCAACGTGAAGGTCGCGGGTCCGAATCCCGTCTCTCGCTCAAAAATACAGAGCTTACTGTTCTGGTGATTAATCAAATCTATGGCGATGTCGAAAAGACATCGCCTTTCTTTTGTTAGTCTATTTTCTAAACTCGAAAGAACCACTCAAACAATATTAGGCAATCCTGATTTTAAATTTTTTTTTCAGGGAGTGGCTAATGTTCAATGTAATCATTTGGAATTGAGGTGGTTTAGTGCCGAACTTGTAAAAAAAATCAGAAATCAGTGTTTCATTTCACTGAGAAAACATAGAGAGGAAAGCCCATGAGTGGTGAAACACTAAGTCGGGTTGCCGACATAAAGCGTCCATCTGAAGAATTCCCCAGAAAATATGTTCCGTTGGATGTCGACTTCATGGTTTGGGATAATATCGAGCCCCTTTACATTGAGTTGACCGAGCGGGTTATTGAAAGCGTGGAGTCGCTTGAAAAGTGGATTTATGACATGAGTGAGTTCTATTCTGTTCTCTCCGAAGATGGTTCGCGTTGCTCAATTGCGATGACCTGCAATACAGAAGACAAAGATGCAGAAGAAGCATACTTACATATTATCACTGAAATACAGCCAAAATGTAAACCATTCGATTTCCAACTCCAGAAAAAAATAATTGATAATCCCTTCACAGCGGAGTTAAATGAAGATCGTTATGGTCTAATGCTGCGTAGTACCCGCAATCAGGTTGAGCTTTTCCGTGAAGAAAATGTAGATCTTGAAACTGAAATTGACAAATTGTCTCAGCAATATCAAAAACTGATGGGTGCAATGACTGTCGAGTTCAGAGGCGAAGAAAAAACCATGCAGCAGATGGGAGTTTTCTTTGAAGAAAATGACCGTGAATTGCGCAAAGAGGTTTTTGAACTCCTCTCAAAACGTCGGCTTCAAGATGCTGATAAAATGGAAGAACTCTTCAACGAGATGTTAAAACTTCGTGTTCAAGTTGCAAAAAATGCAGGTTTTGAGAATTACCGCGATTATATGTTCCGTGAATATGAGAGATTTGATTACACCCCTGATGACTGTGAGAAATTTCATAGCGCAGTTGAAAAAATCGTTGTCCCATTGATGAGGCGACGGATGGAAGAACGCAGAGTCGCACTCGGAATCGACACAGTTCGTACTTACGATACGTCCTGCGATAAGTATGGCAGAGCACCTCAAAAACCCTTCAAAGACACCCAGGAACTGATACACGGCTGCCAGAAGATCTTTAATAAGGTAGATCCGGAACTTGGTGGATTTTTCCAGACGTTGATTGATCTCGGATTGCTTGATCTCGACAGCCGGAAAGGGAAAGCACCAGGTGGCTATCAGACATCTCTACATGAAGTTCGTCATCCGTTCATTTTCATGAACGCAGTTGGCTTGAATAGAGATCTGTTTACACTGCTGCACGAGGGTGGACACTCATTCCATTCGACTTTAGCCCGAAACGAACCATTAATGTCTCTGCGTCATGCTCCGATGGAGTTCTGTGAAGTCGCTTCGATGGCGATGGAACATGTTAGCTTGCCCCATTTTGACGAATTTTATGAAGATGCTGAAGCCGCACGGGCCATTAATGATCATTTTAATGGTGATATTTTCCTTCTTGCATGGGTCGCAACAATCGACGCCTTCCAGCACTGGATCTACACCAATCCAGATCATACCAACGAAGAGCGTGCAGCAAAGTGGCTGGAATTAGACAAAAGATTTGGTGCAGGTCTTGATCATTCCGGATATGAAGAATCACTTAAGTATAGGTGGCATGCTCAGCTTCACATATTTGAAGTACCATTTTACTATATTGAATATGGCATCGCACTTTTAGGAGCTCTTCAAGTTTGGAGAAATTCACTTGATAGTGTCGAAAACGCAATCACTGCATACAAAGAAGCTCTGACACTAGGTGGAACGAAAACACTGCCCGAACTCTTTGAGGCAGCTAACACCAAATTTGATTTCAGTGCTGATACTATTCAACCGTTGATGGATGCTGTTGAAGCTGAAATTGAAAGGGTGAGTAAGTTGGAGAAGCATTGAGACATTGATGTCAGTAGCGTAGGCGTCCCTGCCTGCGTAGTGAGTGTCGTCAGGTGTCCCACCTGACGAATAACAGTGACTTAAACGCAAAAGGGCACGTTTTATGTGCCCTTTTGCGTTTTTGATTACACCGGTAAGATTCTGGAGATTTCTTAGCAGTGCTCGCAATGACCTTATTTCCTGAATATGTAACTTCACAATCCTCAGCTCGAAAGAATTGTGGCAGGCTCATTCCGCAAGCAGGGACGCTTGCGCTACTGAAAGCTTATACGAGATACCCATCTTTCTTCTTTATCACATTCACTCGATTTTCGAGTAACTCTTCCATCTTATCCAGATCTTCTTTTTCAATTTTCCATCCGGCTCCACCAACTGTTTCTTCGATTTGGGATGGTCTCCGGGCTCCAACGATAGCCGAAGTCATCACATTAAGGCGAAGAACCCATGCTAATGCGAGCTGGGCGACAGATTTTTCGTATTTTTGCGCAATAGTTTTCAATTCCTGTGCAAAATCGAGATTGATCTCGAGGTTGGGCGATTTAAACTCGTCCGCTTTCCTGCGCCAATCGCTTTCAGCAACCCTGTTTATGTCAAAATTATCGGTTAACAAACCGCATTGAATAGGGCTGTAAGCAACGATCCCAACGTTGTTCTTTCTGCAAAAATCAAATTCACCATCTAACTCGTATGACCGTCTCAGCATCGAGTAGGGTGGCTGGATTGATGCGATGGGATGTTTGGGTTGACATTGTTCGAGTTGTGAAACTCTGAAATTGGAGACACCTCCATACCGGATCTTTCCATCTTTTATTAATTGTCCGATGGCGTCCCAGCCTTCTTCCATGTTGTCAGGATCATTGGGCCAGTGGATCTGGTATAGGTCAATTCTATCTGTATTGAGGCGACGAAGGCTGTCTTCACATTCGCGCATTATACTCTTCGCTGTCAGATTGCAGGATGTTTCGCCTTTTTCATCCCAGACAATCGAGCATTTTGTGGCGATGATAACTTCATCGCGTATACCTTCGACAGCCTTGGCGACCACAGTTTCGCTGTGACCGTGTCCATAGATAGCAGCAGTGTCTATCCAGTTTACACCAAGGTCAAGTGCTTTGCGAATCGCAGCAATAGATTCGGTGTCATCCTGTGGACCCCAGCCAAATGCCCAGCCATCTCCGCCTAACGCCCATGCTCCAAAACCGATCTCGGTAAGATGAAGATCGGTGAAGCCTAGTTTTCTTGTTTGCATTTTATTTTCCTTTTTTTAATTTCGAGTAGGGGCGAATAATCATTCGCCCATGCATTCCGGGAATTGTTTATTAGAAACGCACTACATGATAATGTACGATATTTTGGGCGAATAATTATTCGCCCCTACGGCAAACATACCACTTTCCGAATTTCTGATTGCGAACCGACAGACAGTTTCGCAAAATACACTCCGCTTGTCTCATAATTCCA
>JABGPL010000095.1 GCA_018644935.1 Calditrichota bacterium
AACCGGATGATAACCCCAGGGTGAGAGTCCGCCATCCAGGTAGATTGTCTCCAGATAAAATGCTTGAGGGTTTGCAACATCCGCGAGATCAAAAATTCTGAAATTATAAACATAAAAACCTTCATATTGACCTGATAAAACGCGACCACTACTGAATATTACAGCAATGTTGTTATCATACGAAAACCCATTATTATGATAGGATCTTATCATTGAGACGAATTGCGGAATTGCGGGGTTTGAGACATCAAAAATGTGTATCTCTTTTTCACTTAGTACAAACAACAGGGAATCAGCAAGAACACATTCGGTTCCAACGACATCGAAATACTCTGTGAATAACGGATTTGCACGATCTGAAATGTCCACCACAGACATACCGCTTGAGGGACCACCTGCGTAAACGAAATCTCCATTAATTTGGACATAGCTTGGATGATTCTGGAAGTTATAGAGACTTCCCATGGGCTCGAATCTCTCCTGAGCCCAGCTACTGACACCAATTAATAAAATTACAAATGCGAATCGAATCTTCATAATTACCTCTTTTTACTCAACATAAATTAAGGAACCTCAATATAGTAAATAAAATATAGGGAATTAATCTAGAAAATTGCAAGATTCTCTGCCAGAGAAAATAAAGAAATGGTGATGGGGAATTGGTATACGGGCTTTTTTGCAAAACTACCTACCAAATTAAATTGAAAGCACCACAAATTTGTAGATACGCTGAATTGGACATATATTAGCAATTATAAACCAGGTTCAACCGGAGATTCAAGATTAGGCATTACCCGACAAACAAACCTCTGACACGCTGGTGGTGGTTTTCGTGTGAGATCCATAGGAAGGATATCAGGTCTCAGTTGGACTGGGTCGTAGATATGAACTTTGGTGGTGTTGAGATTGCTTTTGTTTATCCGCTTGAAAACTGCGAACCCGGTGTTGAGTGGCTCTCTTCGAAATGGACAGAGTTGGTAACATTTGCAAAGAAGTATTGTGATAGTATTGGTCTGACTTGCGATTTTACATTGGGGACGTTGTGGCCATTTGGCGGTTCGATCGTCAGTGAAGGTGATGCTTCGCGGACATTTGATGGAGTTTCTCCTCAACGACTGCGGAAATCATGGGAAGCTCGGGACAAGATGCCCGGATACATTCTCAATCATCTTGACAGAAAGGCTCTCAGGCGATATTGCCATCAAATGCAGTTAGCGTTGAAGCCTGCTTTAGAAGGGTCAAAATCGGGGCTATTCTGTGACTCGTGGGAAGTGGAGACTGAAGGATTATGGTCGGAGGGAATGGACGATGTGTTTGAAAATAAGTTCGGTTATGATCTGGGACCCTACAAGAATAGGCTCGATGAATACCCACACGTCAGATACGACTATCGGAAACTTATATCTGATTATGTTTTAAAGCAATTTTACAAGCCCTATAACAAGTACTGCAATCAGATGGGTGGTTTTTCAAGAGTACAGTGCCACGGCGCTCCGGTTGACATTCTTGCGGCTTACGCTTCTGTCGATGTTCCGGAGACTGAGTCAATTCTGTTTGATCCACCTTTTTCAACATTTGCAGCATCCGCGGCAGCAATTTCCGGAGCCGAGATTGTATCCAGCGAAACTTTCACCTGTCTATATGGATGGAAACCTCATCCTGGTCCACCTCCTTACTTGAAGCGGGAGCAAATTGCAGATATGAAACTATTGGCTGACGCGATGTTGGCTAATGGGACTAATCTGATCGTGTGGCATGGGATGCCATACAATCCCCCAGGAGGTTCAAACGAGTTTTATGCGACGACTCAAGTCGGTCGCGATAGTGGATTTGTAGACGAGCTTCAGGAGTTTAACAGTTACCTTGCGGATGTAGGTGAGTGTATGAGCTTTGGAAAGACCTACACAGATGTTGCAGTGTACCTGCCACTGGAAGATAACTGGATGCGAAACCGTCTGCCTGATAACAAGAAGCGACCGAGTGCAAATTATCATTGGGAATTGCAATATGTGAAGTTTCCCGAGGAACTGAGAGGATACCATCCCCTGTGGATTAGTGCTGAATTACTGAAGAATTCCAGTTATGAGAATTACAAACTTATTTGTGGGAAAGCTGAGTTCAATTCTTTGTACATTGATGTGGAGTGGCTGGATGAAGAGGCTCTTGATGAGATATTAAGACTCGCTTCCTGTGGATTACCCGTTTTCATAAAACGCTTTCCAAAGAATCCAGGATTTCGTGCAAAGTCACAATATGATAGAAAAGTTTATGAACTCGTGTCACTTGATAACGTTACCGATTTCATTAGATCAGATCCAGTTGTTGAAGGGGATAACATCCCGGAGTTCTGGTTACGGGTAACGGATGATGATGCGATGATCTTCTTCGCGAATCCGAAATCGAAGGAGTTGAGATATCCAATGAAATATGGTCAGTCCTTTTGTGAAGAAACCGAGGAGGTAATGGTGAAAATTAACCTGTTTGGAAAGAAAATTCAGAAGGTTCTTATCTTTTTGCCTTATCGATCAATTTGCCTTAATCTATTTAAGGATGCTAAAATTTCATTTACAGAAAAAGACTTTGTCCCTTCAATACCGTTAAGAGAATCCGGTGAATAGTAATTGTATTGCTATAGATCTCGGTGCATCGAGCGGTAGAGTAATTCAGGGAAGATTAATCGAAGGGAAATTCGAGCTCAGGGAGATCCATCGATTTATGAATGAAACTGTAATTGAAGATGGGCAACTCTGTTGGGATTTAGACCTCATATTCAAAGAGATTTTGAGTGGTTTGATAAAGTGTAAAAGTTTTGGAATCGCTCCTGATAGCATAGGTATCGATTCATGGGGAGTTGACTTTGTGCTGCTTGATGTTAATAATGAGATAATCGGAAATCCCGTGGCATATCGAGATAATCGAACAGATGATATAATGGATGATGTCTTCAATTTGATTTCAAAGGAAGGGCTCTATGAGAAAACCGGCATTCAGTTTATGCAGTTTAACACCCTGTTCCAATTATTTGCCCTGAAAGCGGCCCATCCCAAAGATATAAATGGGGCAAAAACCTTGCTGTTTTTGCCGGATTATATCAACTTTCTAATGACTGACAATCTGATTACAGAGTATACCATTGCATCAACGAGTCAATTGCTGAATGTGCACTCTCGAGATTGGGACCACGAACTCACTGAGTTGATTAATGATAACAGAGGAATGTTCAATCCATTAATCCAGCCCGGTGTCAAGATCGGAAAATTATCTCAGAATGTTGAAGATAATACCGGATTAACGGAAGTTAGTGTTGTTTCTGTACCAAGTCATGACACCGCTTCGGCAGTCGCAGCGGCTCCAACCAATGGTAAGAATTGGGCGTATATTAGTTCAGGGACTTGGTCATTAATGGGAATTGAAGTTGACGGGCCAATAACATCTGATGTGGCACTTAAGTATAATTTCACAAATGAGGGTGGAGTATTCGGGACTATCCGATTACTGAAAAATTTGATGGGATTGTGGCTGTTTCAGGAGGTGAAAAAGTTACTCGGCAGGGATTATCACTATTCAGAATTAATCTCAGAGGCCTCCGCCTCTGAGCCTTTCAAATTCTTAGTTAATCCTAATGATCAAAGGTTCTTTAATCCGGAGAACATGATTGATGAGATTAAATCGTTTTGTCGTGAAACCGGGCAGAGCATACCTCAGAGACCAGGTGAAATTTGCAGATGTATTTTTGACAGTTTGGCTTTTCAATATCGTCAGGTTCTTGAAGAATTGAAAGAAGTTCAGAACATCCCGATATATGCTGTTCACGTCGTTGGTGGAGGCAGTCAAAACGAATTGCTGAATCAGTTATGTGCAAATGCAACGGGACTTGATGTATATGCCGGTCCAGTTGAGGCAACAGCATTAGGCAATTTAATGTTTCAAAATATTTCGCTTGGGAAAATCAAAACGCTCGGAGAAGGGCGTAGGATAATAAAAAAATCGTTTGATATACGCAAATATTCGCCGATGATTAAACCAGAGCTTGGTAGTAAATGGCAATTTTTTAAAGGATTGGTTTACTGATATGAAGAAGTTCAATAGAGAGATAACGGAAGACCATTACTACATTGCAAAAGAGATTTATTTACGGATAGGTGTCAATACCGATGCTGTCATTGAGAAGTTGAAAACAATTCCCATCTCGATACAATGCTGGCAAGGTGATGATGTAACAGGATTTGAGAACCATGATACAGGTTTAACGGGCGGTATACAAGCTACAGGTAATTATCCCGGCAGAGCGAGGAATGCGGATGAATTGAGGATGGATCTTGATAAAGCAATGTCTCTGATACCTGGAAAGCATCGAGTGAATCTTCATTCAATATATGCTGAAACGGATGGAAAGGTTGTTGACCGGAACGAACTCGGATCGGAGCATTTTAGAGGGTGGATTGATTGGGCTAAACAAAAAGGAATTGGGCTTGATTTTAATCCGACATGTTTTTCGCACCCATATAGTTCAGATGGGTTTACGTTGAGTCACCAAAATGAGGATATCCGAAATTTCTGGATTGATCACTGTGTCGCATCGAGACAAATCGGGGCATCCTTTGGGAAATCACTTGGAACACCTTGTATAACTAACATATGGATTCCTGATGGCTACAAAGACATACCAATTGACTGCTACAGTCCAAGGGAACGCCTGAAGGAATCGCTCAACAAGATTTTCCGTGTGAATCTTCCAGAAAAGTACAACCTCGACTCAGTGGAAAGCAAACTGTTCGGAATTGGATCAGAGAGTTATGTTGTCGGTTCGCATGAGTTTTATCTGGGGTACGCTATAAAGAACAATAAACTTCTCTGCCTCGATACCGGTCATTTTCACCCGACTGAAAAAATTTCCGATAAGATATCAGCAGTGTTCAACTTTGTAGATGAAATGCTCCTGCATATCAGTAGACCTGTCAGGTGGGACAGTGATCATGTTGTTTCCCTTGATGATGAACTGCTTTCTATGACAAAAGAACTTGTCAGAAACGACTTTCTGAGAAGAGCACATATAGGACTTGATTTCTTTGATGCAAGTATTAATCGTGTTGCCGCTTATGTCATTGGAACTCGAAATGTTCTCAAAGCTCTGTTAATAGCTTTGCTCGAGCCTACGGATATGTTGAAGACATATGAACTTGACGGTGAATTTACTTCCCGGCTGGCATTGCTTGAAGAATTCAAGACATATCCATTTGGAGCAGTCTGGGATTATTACTGTTTGCAACACGATGTCCCGGTTGCAGATACATGGTTGGATGAAATCAGGAATTACGAACGAGAAACCCTTTCAAAAAGACATTAGTCTAGAAATTTAAGAGAATACCCGAAAATGGCAAAAAACATACTCGAAGCTACCTTTATGAAAGATTTTATAAAGGTAACCCACGACATGTGGCATAAAGGCTGGCATGAACGTAACGGTGGTAATGTCAGTTACCGTCTAACCACTGAAGAGGTTGACAAATACGTTGATACAAACTCTGGTAGCAGATCTGTCGAGTTATTCAGGGCGATTCCTGAACTTTCTTGTGAAGTATTTCTGGTCACTTCCGCCGGGAAATACTTCAGAAACATCATACTTGATCCTGAAGAAAATCTTGGAATAATCGAAATAGATGAAATGGGAAAATCCTATCGAATATGGTGGGGCTTTTTGGACAATGGACTTCCGACAAGTGAGCTCCCGGCTCATCTACTCTCCCATGCGAGTCGGATGAAAGCTACAGATGGTCAGTGCCGAGTGGTTCTTCACAGCCATACGACAAACCTGATTGCCTTGAGCAATGTCCTAAAGTTAGATACAGCAACCTTTACACGAACATTGTGGCAAATGCACACTGAGTGTATTGTTGTATTCCCTGATGGCATTGGTGTCCTCCCCTGGATGATGCCTGGTTCAGATGAAATTGGCGAAGCAACAGCAGAGCTCATGAAAACTCACTCGCTGGTTCTCTGGCCCTTTCACGGATTGTTCAGCACAGGAGTCACACTTGACGAAGCATTTGGATTAATTGATACGGCTGAAAGTGCCGCGGAAATTATGGTAAAGTCTCTTGCGATGGGTGGAGCAAAGCAGACAATAACGAAATCTCAACTGTTGGCTTTGGCTACTACCTTTGGAGTAACTCCATTAGATGGTATTCTCTAATAGTGGAGATACTTGATTATGAATTTGTACGTTGATGTCTACTTCTTATTCCGGGGTTTCACAAGAGCCGCCATTGCTCTGTTGATACTTGCGTTCATGTATATTTCCAACACTTTGCCAGGAGATATTTCAGAAACATTGATTACCTTAATTACATCACTCAAATCTGAATAGTCTGGGATAAGTTCAGCGAGGGAGTTAGGTGAGTTGGCCAGATACTCCTCATTGAATAAATTATTGCCTTCATCTGGATATAATGGGATATACCTGATCTTTGCTTCTGTCAAATCTTGGAAAAAATGGGTGCCAAATGACAGGTCAGGTACATAATTCCCCTTTTTTCGGGCAACTTCGATCAATGCTGATGTGTTGTTAATGTCAGAATATGTTACATTTACACCAAGTTTAATATCTCCACGGCTTCCCCATCTTCCAGGTCCCATTAAAATAAATTGGTGCTTTGGAAGCAACTTGTTTAGTTGACCCACTGCTCGTCCAACTCTTAGCAAATCAGCAACATCAGATAACTCACTGTAATTCTTGGACACTACATGTACAATATGTGTGATGTCCGGTACTAATCCATTTGAAACAAACTTATCTGTAGTGAAGATAATGTCGTTTTTGGGGATATTTTTCGGAATCTTAACGGGAGCTGATTCTTCCCCGGTTCCCTGAGGTCTGCATTGAAGCATGTAGAGATTCTTTCCATCCGAAGCGAATTCAATATCAATTGATGTATTGGCTTTTTCCTGAAGCAAATTTAATATAGTTTTTATTTGTTTCATGAAGGGTGATCTGGATATTAAACCTTCACAAGTCACAATTATATCATCATTTTTGAAATCAATATCCATAATTGATGGTTGAGTAATTCTACCATCTCTGTAAACAGATATAAGCTTCATTATTCCAGGGTATTCTTCACCGTATTCCTGAAGTAAACCTGCAATTTCGATTGTGTCAAAACTGTTAGTTTCAAGGTTTATAACATCAATAAATTTTGGGGAGTATTTAATTATCTCATCAGGTGTTACATTAACCCTTAGATCAGGCTGTCCAGGGGATACAAGGACCGGGAAATCTTCACTCAAACGATCAACGGCTCTGGTACCAAGTCCCGGAACCAGTCGTATCAATCCATCCTTATGTTTGATGCGGGGTGACCACCGGAATTCATTTTTACTGAAGGCGACCCCAGCAAATGCCGGTAAATAATATTTTCCAATTTTGTTTCCCACAACTTCCTGGATTATTATCCCCATTGCCTCCTTGAAATCAATGAGACCTCTTTCTTCGCGATATTCAATTGGGTCATAGCCGAAGGTGGATGAGTAAACCTCAGCGATAGCATCCATTAACGCAGCTAAACGATCTTCTTTGCTCCCCTGATTGGCGAGAAAAAGACTCTTATATTTCCCTGAGAAGGCTGCTCCTATGCTGTCCTCCAATAGACTCGAGCTTCTGACAATAATAGGTTTGTCGCCAAAATCATCCAATGCCATTGACAGGCCTTTGATGATTTCTGGAGTGAATTGAGAGCTCTTAAACAACTGGATTATATGCGGGTATTCCTGGCGAACCTGCCGGAGATCTTTATACTTTTGTTCGGTAACGTCTTCAAGGTCATTATGGTCCATGAAATTATGCAAGCCATCAGAGGTGATATACCAGGTATTGGGAGTCTTAATCTCCTTTAGTTCGGGGTGTTCATGTAAGTGCCCTTTTATGATCTGAGTAGCCAGGAACAACCCGGCACTTTTGCCTCCCAATTGACCATGACTGCCAGTTGGGTAGATCATTCTTTTTAACAAATGATGGAAATCTTCAATCTCGACATAAGTTTTTGTAATATTGATGTATTCAAGACTCTCTGATATAATCTTTCTAATCAGGGCTACCCTGACGCCTTTAAGGGTATAGTCTGATAGTGTTGTGCCTTCTGAAGACAGAAAGCGGAAACGTCTGATAACATCAGCAATATTGCCCAGGGTACTGTCTAAGTTAATTACAGTTTTGAGTAAGAAGCTTGTTCGGTCTTCATGCATCCATTTCTGAATACATGAGAAAATCTCCTCACCGCTCAAGTTTCTGCTCGCAATCTCAAAAACCCGTTCGGCATAGGGACGAATATTAATATCCTTATTTCTAAGATGAGGAATATTGTCGCCCTCTTTGAGTGCTTCGATAATTGAAGATTTTACAGAGCCTATCTTTTGCAGAATCTCAACGGCTTCAATAATCCCCTTCCAACTCAAATAGTTTATCATCTTTCGCGTGAGCTTGATATACAGCTCGCTATCGGTTCTATTTGTCAGGTCAACCGCAATCCGCCACTCGCGAGTAGCATCGGTTTTGCGTTTTGACTTAACCTGTTTTATATCATTAAGTAGATGCTGGAGTTCCTGATGTTGTATAAAATCGCCAATCCGGTTTGCGATTGTGATAATCAGCCGTTTTTCCTCCTCAAGAAATGGGCCATCACTCTCATCCGGAAATTTCTTTGTATATATGACTTTAATTGAACCAACCTTGATATTCTGCACAGCGAGATAGGCAGAAAGTAACCACTCAGAATCAGTGAAATCTGATGATTGTATGGTCTCGCCATTTAAGATTATCTTCACCTGGCAGTAATTGGAATACTGAAACCCCTCCGGGATTATATCAATGACATCAATAAGTGTCTCATTGATATCCTGATCATAGTCTGTTAATAGTTCTTCGACTTTAAATAGACAATTAAACTCTTTGGCCCTTGCCTTCAGGGAATCCAAGATTGTGTTTATGGGGGTGTGGTTGTTTTCCATCTTAAGCGATTCCTCGCTGTTTTTTGCTTTTAATGGTAGGTTCTTCTGTCAAAATAGTGATCTGTTGAGAAGTGTTCATGTATTATATATCCGGGAGGCAATTTCAACGCCTCCCGGATATACATCAACTTTTAAGGGTATTGGTTCGGATTGTGAATCGCAGTTTTTGAGATTTCTATAAATCTGTTTATAAAAATCATCAGAACTAATATTGAGATTTTCAAACAGTTTTCAGTAATCTCGAATTCAGTTTATACCCATCCTCTGTCTCTACAGGCATTTGCAACACGGTTTACCGCTATCACGTAAGCAGCATCTCGCATCGGTAGTTTTTTCTTTCTCGAAAGATCGTTTACGCTTGTGAATCCGGATGTCATTTGCTGATCCAACTTGGTCAGTGCTTCCTCTTTACTCCAGTAATAGTTCATATTGCATTGCACTTGCTCGAAATATGAACATGTTACACCACCTGCATTTGCAAGAGTGTCCGGGATCATGTAAATGCCGCGTTCGTTGATTACTTCATCAGCTTCAGGTGTCGTTGGACCATTTGCACCTTCAGCGATGATTTTGACCTGATTGGCAATCCGATTGACGTTATCACCTGTGATCTGATTTTCAAGAGCGGCAGGTATTAATATTTCAACATCCTGATCTATCCACTCATCACCATTCAGAACATCATATCCGAGTTCAGCAGCTTTTGTTTTGTTTATGCCGCCAAATCGATTTGTGATGCCAAGAAGCTCATCAAGATTAATGCCGTCGAGCTTACGGAAGGTGAAAGATGTTTGTTCAGCCTGATCC
The DNA here is from genome assembly GCA_018644935.1 of Calditrichota bacterium. Taxonomy (GTDB): domain Bacteria; phylum Electryoneota; class AABM5-125-24; order Hatepunaeales; family Hatepunaeaceae; genus JABGPL01. The sequence continues at coordinate 9,811 of JABGPL010000095.1, forward strand.
CATGATGACACGCAAACAACTTTCCCACCGAGCTGTTGATACAGCTTAATGGCGTACTGGGCGACATTTCCGAATCCCTGGACAGCGGCAGATGTGGTGCCAGGATCAATGCCTAAAACCTTGAGTGCTTCGCGGATTGTGTATACAACCCCGAATCCCGTTGCCTCGGTTCTTCCAAGTGAACCGCCCATACCGAGTGGTTTTCCGGTGATGGTTCCTGGGAATTTTGCCCCATGGATTGTCTCGTATTCATCGAGCATCCATAACATGTGTTGGGCATTGGTCATAATATCGGGCGCGGGGATGTCACGCAGTGGACCGATATCGCGTGCTATCTGACGAACCCAACCTCTACAGATAAGTTCCTGTTCGCGCTGGCTCAAATTATGGGGATCACAAATTACACCGCCTTTGCTGCCACCGAGAGGGATGTCTACGGTCGCACATTTCCATGTCATCCACATTGAAAGAGCTCGAACTGTGTTAATAGTTTCCATCGGGTGAAAACGAATCCCACCTTTTCCTGGACCACGAGCATCATTGTGCTGTACTCTAAAGCCTTGAAAGACCTTGACGGTATTGTCATCCATTCTGACAGGAATGTTGAAATGGTATTCACGCATTGGATTTCTAAGCAAATCACGTGTGCCACTATCTAATTCCAGTAAATCTGCAATGCGATCGAATTGAGCCTGAGCCATTTCGAATGCATTAAATGAACTATCAGACATGTTATATCCTTAAAAAACTTTTATGTTTGTGAGATTGAAGTATTTGAACCGTCCCAAAAAGCAACTTAATACTTCATTAGATTCAAAGTGAAACCTCCAAGCTTATGATATTAATTTCACAATAATATCTCACGAAATCAAGATCATTTTCAAGACAATTAACTCTTTATAAAAAAAAAAGCTATTTTCTTAAAACCCGTCCAAAATACAAATCTTACTCACTCCTGAATTCCGACTTAATTTGCTAATCTGCTTCATCTTTGATTTTTCTCTGGATTATACCCTTCTGTATTGATACCTGGTATAATTATCGGTAAAAAAATCAAAACCTTAATGTATGGGAAAATATTTTTGATCCTATGGTTGAAGAGTTGAGTGCCAATCGAGTAGTGTCAGTGACTGAGTTCTTTGAAACAATATATTCTTATGAAAACAGGTCATTCCCGGTTCCCGCGATGCAGTCTGTCCGAGAATACAAATTCAGCAGGTCGGGTATGTCTGCCCGACCTCCGACTTGATGGCGATTCGTATGCTGCAAAAAAAAAATCAGACAATCATATAAGAATAAACTATGAATAACAGTAGACATGATAGACAGGCAGGAATACCTATCGTGCATTTTGATGTTCGACCTATGGGTCAATTCTGAGATTGTAATTCCTTTTCAGCATCCTCAGCCCAATTCCAGTTCCATTCAAATGCTTTTTCAAGCTCCTGTTTGGCTGCAATTTTATTATCAGTATACAGATAGTAGTAGAACATCATCTTACCATTAAACCACCTGTCAACGTACATTTCGTCAAATATCAGAAAGAGTTCTTCATCTCTTGGGAAGTTGGCTTTCAGTTTATTTCTAGTTTCCTGATCATCATTGTCAAGAAATAAATGTGTGTAGTAACAGTAGAGCACTAAACGATAGCCATATGGCCAGTCAGGTTTGAGATCGATAAGCTGGCGTCCTATCTCAATTCTTTCGACACGACATGATAACAACCTGCCATGTAGATATACAAATTTTGCAGAATCTGGATTCTCCTGGTAGAGGTTATAAAAATAATCTCTTGCCCCTTTCTTATCAAGAGTCATCCATTTATCCTGAGCATCGCGTACTACGTCGATATTAATTGCGTGTTCTGAGTAATTCTGACACAATAGTAGAATTGAATGATTGTCTTTTGCATCATTAACAGCGGTTTTAAAAGCCCGTTGTGAATATTTTGAATCCTGCCCGATCAATGATGAATCACGCGAGCCGGCGCAGCCCGAGAATAAAAGCCAGATAGTTAATGCTGCGAGTGGTAATAAGCTCTTCATGCTATTTCTCTCCACCTTGGTTCTAAGGTTAAGATACTCTTAATGTAAAACTTATGCAAGGGTTGCAATTCAACAATTCATCTGTTGAATGTTTTTGTTCGACCATCCGTCGATCGGCGGGAATCATTGAATCAAAATCACTAATGAAACTAATTTTGTGTAGTGGCTGTTTTATCATCCCCATGTACTAAGATAAGTGGGCTCAATAAATTGACCTATCCATAGGATTATGAAGTTTATCATAAACCATAGATGTTCTTTTTAATGTAGATTCTCAAAAACAAAAATGGTTGACAACTAATGTAAAACATTTTATATATATAGGCTTGAAATGAGTAAGGCTTGCCCGATCCAAAGTAAATCATCCCTGATTTTTCAATACAAACAAAGATCAGCAAATAAATTTGCGTAGTGGGAACATTCAAACTATGATCTACACCACGCAATATGAAAGTAAACGAAATATCCTTCCCCCATTTGCAAGTAGATGGGAGATTTTGAAAAGGAATTTTCGAGGAGTAAGAGGAGTAAAGAAAGAAAGTCTTCGGGCCAGCATAATGCTGGGAGGGAAGTTAAACCCGCGAAACGATTTTTATAGGAACTTTTACGTGAAATGATTCACTAACAGGGGAGAAAAAATGCAATTTAAAACATTAGTTTTAACAGTCTTTATTCTGATTCTGGCGGTTTCAATCGCATCCGCCGAAATCGAGGTCAAACTCACTGCCAGTGATGGTGCGGCAGGTGACTACTTCGGTAGATCTGTACATGTTGATGGCGATTTTGCCATTGTCGGAGCAGACCGTGATGATGTTGATGGTACGAACGATGCCGGTTCCGCCTACATCTTCCAGCGGAGTGGTGGGGCTTGGACTCAAGTAGCCAAGCTTACTGCCGCAGATAAGACTCAAGCTGACTACTTTGGCGTATCCGTTTCGATTTCGGGTGATAATGCCATTGTCGGGTCACATTACGAAGATCCAGATGGTAGATCAAATGCAGGTTCCGCCTATATCTTTGTGAAACCTGGTGGTGGCTGGGCAGACATGACGGAAACTGCTAAACTGACTGCATCAGATAAGAGAAATGGTGACCTATTCGGCGCATCTGTTTCAATTTCCGATGACAATGCCATTGTTGGGGCATACAATGAAGATCCAGGCGATACATATAACGCTGGCTCTGCATATATCTTCGTGAAACCTGGTGGTGGCTGGGCAGACATGACGGAAACTGCTAAGCTCTCTGCATCAGATAAAGAAGAATCTGACTACTTCGGCAAGATCGTTTCGATTTCGGGTGATAATGCCATTGTCGGAGCATATCGAGAAGATGCAGGTGGTACATCAGATGCCGGTTCCGCTTACATCTTCGTGAAACCTGGTGGTGGCTGGGAAGACATGACAGAAACTGCTAAACTGACTGCATCAGATAAGGCAGCAAGTGACTACTTCGGTTATTCTGTTTCGATTTCCGGCGATAATGCCATTGTCGGTGCACATTACACAAATCCAGGAGGTACATCAGATGCCGGGTCTGCTTACATCTTTGTGAAACCTGGTGGTGGTTGGGAAAACATGACTCAGACTGCAATATTAACTGCCAGTGATAAGGCAGCATCTGACAACTTCGGAGTATCTGTTTATATGTCCGATGATTTTGCTTTGGTTGGGGCATACGGTGCAGATCCAGGCGGTACAACAGATGCCGGTTCTGCCTATCTATTCGCAAAACCTGGTGGTGGCTGGGCAGACATGACAGAAACGTCTACAATAACTGCATCAGATAAGGAAGACTCTGATCGCTTCGGTTCTTCTGTTTCGTTTTCCGGAGAAATTTATATTGTCGGAGCATATGGGGAAGAATCAGGTGCCGGTTCTGTTTACATTCAAGACCCCAATTATGGCCACTCCATCCCACGCGATACTTACGAGATGGTCGGAATACCAGTTACGGTCGTCAATGGTGATCCCGCAACGCTTTTCGGAGATGATTTTGGCAATCAGGATGCTGGATCTGAAACCTGGCGCGTCAGTCGCTGGAGCGTCGCAAATCAGGAGTACGAACGTTATGATGAGGGTGGTGGTGCTAATCCCGCTGATTTTGTTCCAGGCTACGGATATTGGATGGTTCAAGATGTGGTTGACGACTGCAAAATTGATATAGCAGTTGATCAAGAGGATGGTCACGTTGCTCAGGATGCCAGGTATGTTCGAGAGCTTGAATCCAGGAGCGGTGAAAATCGAGGAGTCAACCAGTTAGCGAATCCGTTTCATTATTCTTACGACTGGCGCAACACCAGCTTTTACAATTCGACAACAGAAGAGACTAAATCAATCGCTGACGCTGCAACCGCAAACTGGATAAATGGATATGGCTACACATGGGACTCAGACGCCAACCAATATGTAACGGTAAATTGGACAGGTGAGGAAAATTACACCATCGACACCTGGGAAGGATTCTGGCTTGACGTGTTGACTGAGAACGCTCTTCAGTTTCGATTCAAACCTATTGGTTATGAAGGTGGCCTAATTGCACCGGAAGGACAAAACAATCCGGGACATCGCGATGACGGAGACGACAGTTGGGAGTTTAATCTTCAACTAATGTCAGCCAATGGGAACTATCACGACGACCACAGTAAAATCGGAATTGCGTCTGATGCGAATGATGGTTACGATTACCACGACGCATTTGCATTCACGCCTGTTTCGCGTCCTTACGTGCAACTATTTTTCCCGTATGACGGTGATGTTGTTTTAGCAAGTCGGTTTACAAATGATTTTAGATCAAACGAGTTTGAGAACGGCGTCAAGGAATGGGAATTTGTTGTTCGAGCAAGTGATCTGGACGGCGAGGAATTAGTGTTGACCTGGCCAAATATAGATGGGATAGATATTGAATACTTCCCAACTTTGTATGATGAGGATGACAATCTGTTAGCTAACCTTCGGGAAGAAAATGAGTACCGTTTCGGTGCAGTTGCCGAACGTCATTTTAATTTAAGAGTGCGTTACGCTCCCGAATCAGTTGACGATAACAACGATTTGATTCCAGCGGACTTCAGTATTATATCCGCATATCCGAACCCATTCAACGATCAGGTAAAGATTAGTTACTATCTGCCATCGAGCTACAATGTAAGCATGAAGATCTTTGACCTGAATGCTAAACTGATTGCCGAATTAGTTCAACAGGAACAATCAATCGGTCAACATCAAATAACATGGGATGCGCAGGGACAATCAACAGGAATTTACTTTGTGCGTTTGTATAACGGTTCATCTATGTCGCATTTGAAGTTGATGTTGTTGAAGTAAAAGAGAGTTGCTATTGTTTGGCAAGAAGTAACAAGAAACTATAGAGGTTAACACCCATGAAAGATAAAAAACTTGATAAGAAAAAAGACAGGTTCATCTATGTGAAGCCTGAACTGAAGGAAATCAATCTTCTAAGTGAAGAAGACGTTGCAAAGGGCTTTGGATCAGAACCAATAGCTCCAGATTAGGGATGAAGGTCTCAAGTCACTTAGAGACTATTCAACCAAGGGCGTCTTTCGGGGCGCCCTTGGTAGTTTTGTGAACTTAGGGTATGGTAGCTTTACTACCATAGTGCATGTAAGTCTTGCGAAACAAATGCTGTATTTAATAATGCAGATTATTTGTAGGAATGAAAACTTGACATTAGCTGAACTAAAGGTTATATAAGGTACTAGGAGCATAGGGGTAGTCTGAACCGACTTGATTTGATCCACATCTTTTTAAAGAAGAATATTCAAGAAAAACATAGATTTACGGAGAAGGGGAGAAGTATGAAAATAAGGATCGTTTTGTTTGCTTTACTGCTGATGTTTGCATTGAGTGGGACTGCTATATCTCAGACTATCAACAATGGTGGTGCTGGCTTCGATGCGGAGACCTGGTATCAAATTTGTAACACTAATCAGGACGGGTTTGATCCCTCTGGTTGGGGCAATCTCGAAACAGATCTACGTGTTAGTCGCTGGAATGGAACATCTTATGAACGCTATGGAGATCATATTAATGGGAATATGACCCGAGGTGAAGGGCA
>JABGPL010000096.1 GCA_018644935.1 Calditrichota bacterium
AGAAGAGTGATCTGGATATAGCAGACAGTACAAAAATTGATGTTTTCGTCACAGCACCTCCACATGCCTGGCTGATAAAACAGATTGGTGGTGATAAAGTTAACGTTCATAAACTATTAACTCCAGGTGACGATCCACACACTTTTGAAGCAACTCCTAAACAGATGCTTCAGGTGAAAAAATCTGATGTATTCTTCACCTCGGAGATGCGACTCGAAGAAATACTCATTGATCGCTTCTTGTTAAACAGTTCCAACAGTCAAGAAAATAGTCCAAAACTTGTACCACTCAATCCGCACAGTGAGGCTCAAAACAAAGAACATAATCATACTGTCTCACATGCTGAAGCTCACGATTGTGCCGTCAATGATCCGCATAACTGGTTAAATCCGGATATGCTCTACATTCAGGCAAGTAGTATTGCCTCCGGGTTGAGTTTAATAATTCCGGTTGATTCCTCGTTTTTTAATAAAAATTTGCATATCTTTCTTGATTCCCTGAAGGACTGTAAAAACACCCTTGATAATCTTCTGGAACCACATTCAGATAAATCCTTCATTGTATTTCACCCATCATTCGGGCACTTTGCAGATGCGTACGGTTTAACTCAGATTGCTATTGAACATGAAGGGAAAAGCCCGAGCCCAAGGCAATTGAAAGAGATTATTGAAATGGCGCGAAAAGAAAAGTTAAATACCATATTCATACAACCACAATTCGATCAGAAAGCTGCCTCGACAGTTTCTGAAACAATCGATGCCGGGCTTGTAATTTTAGATCCTCTTCGGGAAAATGTGCTTTTAAATCTTTATGAAATTGGCGAGAAAATCGCTGCAAGCTATTCTGATTAGAGGATAATCTAAAGGAAAAATGTCTGAAACACCTGCAATATCAATAAAAAACCTTTCATTCTCGTATGGATCCACACCTGTTCTAACAGCTGCAGACCTGTCAATCCGACCGGGTGAATTCAACTACATTGTTGGTCCAAATGGCGGTGGAAAATCTACTCTGCTCAAATTGATACTTGGTTTAATCCAGCCGGATTATGGCAAAATTGAGGTTTTCGGAAGATCTCCGCGTAGTGTGAGAGCCAGAATCGGTTATACTCCACAGCAAATTCAATTTGATCCCAAGTTTCCCATTACTGTCAAGGAAGTCGTTCTTATGGGCAGGTTAACAGGGAGATGGGGGAGAGGATATACAAACCTTGATATCCAGATCGCTGAGTTATCAATTGAAGAAATGGAAATGTCCGAATTTAAAGAGGCTCCGTTCAGTGAACTTTCGGGTGGTCAACGGCAGAGGGTTTTGATTGCACGATCGCTGGCGGTATCACCGGATTTGCTTTTGCTGGATGAACCAACAGCTAATCTCGATGCAGAAACTGAAGATAAACTACTTAAGGTAATCAATAACCTTAAAGGTGAAATGACGATTCTGATGGTTTCGCACAATCCGGAATATGTTTATGGAAGCGTTGAAAGTGTAATTTGTGTAAACAAACAAATCGCTGTTCATCCTACAACAGGAGTCACTGAGGCGACGATAATCAAAAGTTTTGGGGATAATGTTCGGATAATCAATCACGATCATAGTTGTTCAATTACGGATGAGGATTAGTGTCTGATTTTCTAACAACAATGTTTGATCCTAGTATTAGTTTCCTGAAATATGCTCTTATTGCCGGATTGCTTTCTAGCTTTGCGTTCGGGATTGTAGGCACATATGTCGTCTCGCGAAGGATCAGCTATATTGCCGGTGCAATATCACACAGCGTTTTAGGTGGGATTGGGATTGGTCTGTATTTGCAGGTACATTACAACTCTGCCTGGTTCAATCCCATGACAGGTGCGTTCGCCTCTGCTATGGTTTCAGCCCTCATAATCGGATACGTAACTCGTCACGGTAATCAACGTGAAGATACCGTTATAGGTGCTATCTGGGCAATTGGGATGGCAGTGGGGCTACTTTTTATTGCCAGAACTCCAGGATATATTGATCCGATGAGCTACCTTTTCGGAAACATCCTAATGATTACGCAGACTGACTTGTGGTTGATTGCGGGACTTGACGCCGTAATTGTTATAATCGCAATTTTGTTTTACAACACATTGCAAGCAATCTCATTTGACGAAGAATTTGCCTACCTCCGTGGAATAAACGTAAACTTCTTCTTCTTGTTATTGTTGTGTTTGACAGCAATGACAATTGTTGTACTCGTCAGAATTGTTGGAATTGTAATGGTTATAGCTCTGTTGACTCTCCCGGCAGGAACTGCTGGTATATTAACAAAAAAACTTTCCCAAATGATGATCATTGCAATCTTACTATGCATGGTGTACACAACAATTGGATTGTCCTTCAGTTACATTAACGATTTTCCAACAGGTCCCACGATAATCCTGATTTCTGGGATATTCTACATCTTAGCTGTGGCTGTTTCGAGTTGGAGGAAAAAAGGAAAACAATTTTAGAATCAGGAAGATATCCGCGATCAGATAATCTCTCTCATTAGTCTTCATTTTGATCTATCCTTGATTATCTTATCTCAATCCCATATATTTCTTAAAGTGTTTAGCTCCTCAAATTTAACGGACAATTAAGTCGGCCACATGAGACCATTTTGGCAAAAAGATCCATTCCAACAACTCAAGCGAGACCTCGGAAACAAAGAAAGAGTATTAACTTCACCAGAAGATCTGGCGTTATACAGCGTAGACGCGACAAACTTTAAAGGAGTTCCCGCTGCTGTCGTTCTCGCAGAATCAGAAACTGACATTTCAGATGTTGTAAATTTTGCCAATTTAAATAATTACACAATTACACCTCGGGGCGCAGGTTCCGGTCTCTCTGGTGGATGTGTCCCCGTTGAAGGTGGAATTGTCCTCTCATTTGAAAGAATGAATAGAATAGAGAACTTTGATGTAAAGAACCGCACTGTCATTGTTCAACCGGGCGTAGTAACTGAGAAGTTACAACTTGAAGCCGCAAAACACGGATTGTTTTATCCACCAGATCCATCGAGTTTCAAGATCAGTACAATTGGTGGAAATGTAGCTGAGAACGCTGGTGGCTTACGTTGTTTCAAATACGGTGTTACTGGTCATTACGTTCTGGGCATTGAATATATTGATGCTCATGGAAAGCTGAGCAAAACCGGACAATTCAAAGATAACCCAAGCGAACCAGACCTTACTCCCTTACTGACAGGTTCAGAGGGCACTCTTGGAATTTTCACACGAATAAAACTGCGTCTCATCCCTGCACCTGAGACCACAAAAACCATTCTTGGATATTTCAAAGATTCCGAATCGGGGCTATCAACAGTAGAACAAATAATCCAAACTGGTATCACACCTTCTGTGATGGAATTCATAGACCCGATCGCGATAGGTGCGGCAGCTTCGCATATAAGTGCTCATTTTCCCGAGAAGGCTGCTGCATTATTAATGTTTGAAGTTGATGGCAGTATTGCAGAAGTTGAATCGAGCTCAAAAGAACTTTGTGATATCCTCTTGAATAATGCTGTTAAGGTTGTTTCTGCATCTGATGCAGAAGAAAGAAACAAGCTCTGGGATTTAAGAAGAGCCATATCTCCCAGCCTGATTCGAATTGCAACTGGAAAAATACATGAGGACATTGCCGTACCTCGCGGAAAACTTCTGCGTATGTCAGGATTAATTTCTGATATCAGTTCAAAATCTGGTCTCAAAATTGCGATCTACGGACATGCTGGTGATGGGAATATGCATGTTGTTATACTCTTTGATTCTTCTGATAAATTGGCTGTCAGGACAGCCAAAACTGCGGCAGAAGATGTATTCAAAGCAGCAATTTCGATAGGTGGAACAATTTCTGGCGAACATGGAATTGGTTGTGCAAAACGAGATTACCTAAAGTTGCAACTTTCTGATCCAAACCTCAATTTATCCCGTCAGATAAAGCGCGCTTTCGACCCCCAGAATATTCTTAATCCTGGAAAAGTGTTACCAGGAAGTACTCTTCGCAAGTAAAACTCTTCCTCTTCCAAATCCCTGATTCAATGAACATGATTCACCTCATTTCCTGCCAGCATGGCAGATCAATTGCATTGATCTGAATTACGTATTATTTTATTAAGTTAGCTTAGGAGTTTGTCAACTCGATTGATATTGCATATTCAATTCTAAGATTTTTCATCAGGATTAACTCCCCACACAGAAATTAGCACTACAATTCTTATGGAAGCTAACATTTTTGAAAGATTTAACACGGAAATATTGAAAGATAATGAAAGCTACAGATAAAGCCGTCTCATTTCTACCTAAACGCATAATTCCTTGGATTTCAGAAGGTAAAGGAGAAAGACGCTTTGAAGCTGTCGTTGCATTTGCGGATGTCTCTGGCTTCACAAAAATGTCCGAACAGCTTGCCACAATTGGTCATGAGGGTGCTGAAACCCTGACGGCAATCCTCAATAGTTATTTCACGGAGATGATTAACCGGATTAAACGGGACGGCGGATTCGTCGGTAAGTTCGGTGGCGATGCCATGACGATTTTCTTCCCTGTTGAAGATACTGAAAAATCGCATGAAGTCGCACTCCGCGCAGTTTCAACATGTCTGGATCTACAACAGAAAATGGTTGATTTCCAGGATGTAAAAACAAAAGCCGGGTCATTCTCCTTGGGAATGAAAATCGGCATTGCTCTTGGAAGTGTGTTGTTCCGCGTTGTCGGTCCTGAAAGAGATGGTGGAAAAGAGTTTCTCCTTGCTGGAATACCCTTAGACTTGGCTGCTGATGCAGAACACCATGGTTCATCAGGTCAAGTTATTGTATCTACAGAAATAGCATCCAATTGTAATTTAGAAGACTCTCCCGTAGGGGATGGCTTTTATCTTGTAAATCCTGCCATAAAACTAGACCCACCTCATTTTATTGACAGGACTTTAAGTATTGATAGTTCAAACCTCGACGAACTGACAAAGAAGTTTATTGATCCTCCTGTTTATAAACGAATTGGACTGGGGGTGGATTCTGTAGGAGAAATTAGAAGAGTCTCAATTATTTTCATGTCATTTTCGGGTCTTGATTATGATCTTGATCCACAGGTTGGGGATAAATTAGAAGAATTGTATGGGTGGGTTCAGAAATTAATTATTAAGTTTGGTGGTTCCATAAATAAGGTTGATATGGGCGATAAAGGCTCAAAAATGATTATCACCTTTGGAGCACCATTAGCTCATGAAAATGATGAAGAACTTGCGGTTCATTGTGGTTGGCAACTCACGAAGGGACTGAAGAAAGTTGAGAAACTTGGTGTAGTTATGCGGATGGGGATTTCCACCGGAGTAGTTTTTGCAGGTGAAGTTGGGGCACCCAGTCGGCAGGAATACACGGTAATGGGAAGTGTGGTGAACCTATCTGCGAGAATTATGTCTCACAGTAGTCCAGGAAGATTGATTGTTGATGACGCAACCAGAACCAGAGCCAAAAAAATATTTGATTTTTCGGAGCCAGAATACGTTCAGTTTAAAGGTATAAAAGAGCCACTTCCAGTTTATGAAGTTGTCGGGTTGAGCTCTGCTTCAAAGAAACCTTTCCAACGAGAAAGAAGAAGGCTGACTGGAAGGGATGATGAACTAAAAGTTGCAAAACAGGTACTTGAAGATGTAGCTGACAATAAATTCAGAGTTTTAATCTTGAAAGGGGAAGCAGGAATAGGTAAATCAAGACTTGTTCGGGAAATAATAAGAATCACTCAGGAAAAAGGTTTTATTGTCGGAGCGGGAGAAGGGTTGAGTTATGCAAAAACGAAACCTTATCTTACATGGATATCAATTCTAAGAAGACTTATGAAGCTGCCATCAGCAGGTGGTGGGGAAGAAGCACTTCAAACAATTCGAGACATCATCTCAGTTGCAGATCCTGAAAATGAATTCCGCCTGCCAATAGTCGCTGGTATCCTGGGGATAGAATGCCCTGATAACGAGATGACACGTCATTTTGATGCACAGTTGCGACAGGAAAACCTCTTCGATTTCATAGTTAAGCTGTGTAATTATTTATGTAACTCAAATCAAGTTCTGCTAATATTTGAAGATGAACAATGGATTGACAGATACTCCCTAAATCTGATTGCACATTTATTGCGGAACCTCCCAAATTCTCCAATTCTTGTCATATTTGCGAGACGCGCCTACAGCCCACGATTCGAGTGTTCCCACATCGGTGAGATAGAGGGCAATGAAGCAGCTCATACAATTGCGTTAGCTGAGTTTAGTAAAGACGTTTTGGAAAATTTAGTATTGCGTAAATACCATTCGAGAGGGATAAATCCGGACCTGTTGAATTTCATTTATGATGCTTCCCATGGTAATATTGCTTTTACAGAACAGTTGATAGATAACCTTACCGCGCTGAAGAGAATTCGCATCGTCCCAAAGCCATTGTTTGAGGGAAAACCGGACGTAAGATATATTGAGAAAGTTGGTGACCTGTCCGAAGTCGAGGTTCCAGATTCCTTAACGAGTCTGATTATGAGTCAGCTCGATAGACTTAACGAGGAAGCAAAACTCACTGTAAAATTGGCAGCAGTGATAGGCAGACAATTTCAGTCGGAAACAGTAACGGAGTCCTATCCAGTTGCGATGACTGAGGAGAATATCCGATTATCTTTAACCGAATTAGACTCCCACGACATTTTCACAAGTGATGAGGACAGCGACATATATGATTATATTTTCAAAAACCTTCTAACTCTTGATGTTGCATATGACAGTTTACTTTTTGCTCATCGACGGGAATACCATAAGCGGATTGGACTATGTCTGGAGATTTTGCAACGTGATTCTCTGACGGAATGGTACGAGGAACTTGCACGTCACTTTTCAAACTCAGACGATGACTCAAAGGCAATTTCTTACTTGAAGAAGGCTGGTGACAAGTCATTTAGACTTTATGCCAATGAAAGTGCCGGCTCTTATTATTCAAAAGCACTTGAGAGAGCATCTGCTGAAGAATTCCCGAGAGAACGTCTCGAGTTACTATCAATGAGATCAAAGGTCTCCTCCATCACCGGTCAGGTAGAAACTCAGAAAGCAGATCTCGATGAAATGCTTGTATTGACTGATCTTCTATCTGATATGCAATATAAGGTTAGTACTCTTAAAGATTTATGTAACTTTTACCAACAGAGTAATAATCTTGGCGAAATGGAAAAGATAATCATTGAAGCGAGTGAAATACTTGAGACGATAGATTATCCTATTGGTGAAATAGATATTGCCATAAATGCCGGGGAGTTGAATTTTGGAAAAGGAGAGTACCAAAAGGCTCTTCAAAATTGGGAAAACTCTGCAGATTTGGCGAAGAAACTGAATGATAAGCCTCGCCTCTCTGTTGCCCTGACAAATTGTGGTCTCTCACATAAGGCTCTAGGTGATTTTGACAGAGCATTAGAATACTATGAACAATCAATGGGGATTGATAAGAAACTGGGAAACAAGAAATCCGAAGCTGTGAATTTGGGAAACATCGGAGTTCTCTACCACCAACGCGGTCAGTTCGATGAGGCTCTAAAGTCAATGATCGATGCTCGTGAAATTGCACGAAAAATTGGTTCTATGCAGCTTCAACTCAGAAATCTACTCAATATTGCAACATTGTATCATATTAAGGGTGAGAGACGTCGTGCGTTGGCATCTTACGAAGAAAGCCTTGCCATTGCTAATTCTCTTGGTCGAGCCAAAGTACAGTCCCTGAGTTTACAAAATATTGGTGCATGGTATTTCGATTTCGCTGATTTTGAAAAAGCAATCCAATATTACAACCAGGCACTTGATGTCATTCTAAAACATGAAATACAGGGTTTAGAACCTCAAGTAATGTTGAATATTGGATTGGCTCAACACTATCAAGGAAAACTTCAACTTGCTCAGGACAATTTACAGAAAGCAATGGACAAGTCAATTGAACTGAACAACAAACTGGCTGAAATATACGCCCGGAGATATCTTGGATTTGTTCTTCTTGAAATGAACAAGGTCCAACTTGCTGAAAATCTTTTCAATTCCGTCCAGGAAATAGCCACCTCGATTGGCAGTGAAGCATTTAAAGCCTCAGCTGAAATTGGTCTTGGTATTGTAAACATCAGACGCAATAAATCCAGAAAGCTCCTTGAAAACGGAATTAACAACGCTCAAAAGCTCAGTGATCATGAGTTTGTGATAAAAGGAAAAATTGAATTCGCAAAAGTTCTGTTAAAGAAAAATAAAAGCTTGGCTAAAGTCATTGAATTACTTGAATCAGCACTTACTATAGCAGAATCAAGCGGTTACATTTGTGATGTAAAAGTTATTAAACCATTGATTACAAAAACAAAAAACATAAACAAAAACTGAAAGACGGATTTGAGGTCTATATGAATTTATTCAACAAAGCAGTAGTCTCCACGATGCCAATGATCCCGAAAGCCCTTGTGGGCAAGATCGCATCTCGTTATGTTGCAGGTGAACAATTATCTGATGCCATAGCTGAGGTTCAAAATATTAATAAAGAGGGAGGTCTGGCAACACTCGATATACTTGGTGAATATTCAAAAAATGAAGCGCAGGCAGAACAAACTGTTAATTCATACAAAGAAATATTAACAACAATAAGCGACGAAGGTGTTGATTCTAATATCTCGATAAAACCCACTGCACTAGGTCTTAAGATGGGATATGATGTATGTTTCCGTAATGTAAGAAGCATCGTTAAGGAAGCAGCAATGCTCAACAATTTTGTGCGCATTGATATGGAAGATCATGGATGCACGGATGATACGCTCCGAATGTACTATGAATTGAGAAAAGAATTTGACAATGTTGGAGTGGTTATACAGGCCTATCTCAGAAGAACGATACGGGATGTTCAGTGGCTAAAGAAGATGAAGGCAAATCTCCGACTTTGTAAGGGAATATATAGCGAGCCACGTATGATTGCCTACAAGGATCGCGATATAATTATTCAGAATTATGCTTTTCTGCTCGAAGAGCTGCTACAGGCAGGTTCTTATGTGGGAATCGCAACACATTGTGAAGAAACTGTATGGCATGGGCTGAAGATCGTAAAACAATTAGGGCTTAACCGAGATCAATATGAATTCCAGATGTTGCTGGGTGTTGATCCTGAGTTAAGACAAATCATAATGAATGAGGGGCATCGTTTACGTGTCTATGTACCGTATGGAGAAGACTGGTACCCATACTCAACCAGAAGATTGAAGGAAAACCCACAATTAGCTGGTAGCGTCGCGAAAGACTTTTTGAAGTTATCCTAAGAAATTCCTTTATTCAGTTGAACAAATTTATACTAAAGAGTGAATACACTCCTCGTGGAGACCAGCAGAATGCTATCAATTCGTTATTAAAAGGTCTCGATCAGGAACAGAAGTTTCAGACCTTACTTGGGGTTACCGGGTCTGGGAAAACTTTTACCATCGCAAACGTAATAGAATCATGGCAGAAGCCAACCATCGTGCTCTCTCCCAACAAAACTCTTGCGGCACAATTGTATGGTGAATTCACGGGATTCTTTCCCGAAAATGCTGTAGAGTTCTTTATCAGTTACTACGATTATTACCAACCTGAAGCCTATATTCCATCTTCAGATACTTTCATCGAAAAAGAGACTTCGGTTAATGAAGAAATTGATAAGATGCGACTTAGAGCGACGAGTTCATTATTTGAGAGGCAAGATGTCATTATAATCGCGTCAGTTTCGTCAATATATGGACTGGGTTCTCCGGAGGAGTACCGGCGACAATTATTATTGCTCGAAGTGGGACAGGAGTTTAATCGACAGGAGATGCTGCATAAACTTGTTGATATTCACTATTCAAGAAATGATCTTGAGTTCGGTAGGGGAATGTTCCGGGCACGTGGTGATATAATTGAAATTCATCCCGCCTATGACGATTATGGAATCCGCATTGAATCTGAGTGGGACAAAATTGAGAAGTTAACCAGATTTGATATTTTAACCGGCAAAAAGATTACTAATCTTGATAGGGTTGGAATTTATCCGGCAAAGCATTTTATCACGACTCCAGCCCGATTAAAAGAAGCTGTTAGGTTAATAAAATCAGAACTTAACGGAAGGGTTGCAGAACTCAGGGGTGAGGGAAAGCTGCTCGAAGCTCAGAGAATAGATCAGCGCACGAGGTTTGACCTTGAGATGATGACTGAGATTGGCTACTGCAATGGAATTGAGAACTATTCCAGACACCTTTCAGGAAGGGAAGCCGGGAAACCTCCATCAACATTACTGGACTATTTTCCAGATGATTTTTTGATGATTGTTGATGAATCACACGTAGGTGTACCTCAGATTCGGGGCATGATAGGTGGTGACCAGTCACGCAAACAAAACCTTGTCGATTATGGATTTCGTTTGCCCTCAGCTCTTGATAATCGTCCGTTAACTCAAATTGAGTGGGAAGATCACATAAAAAACGTGATTTTTGTCTCTGCGACACCAGCTGATTATGAGATTGAAAAATCCGAAGGTGTCATTGTAGAGCAGATCATACGACCAACCGGGCTTTTGGAACCAATAATAGAAGTTCGCCCGAGTTCTGGTCAGATAGATGATCTAATTGAAGAAATTCAGATACGAGTTGAGGATCATGAAAGAGTACTTGTAACAACTCTGACAAAACGAATGTCTGAAGATCTGAGCGATTTTCTTGCAAAAGCCGGGATAAGAGTTCGATACCTACACAGCGAAATCAGTTCCCTTGACCGGGTTGAAATTTTGCGGGACCTTCGGTTAGCAAAATTTGATGTGCTTGTAGGGATAAATCTGTTGCGTGAAGGACTTGATTTGCCGGAAGTTTCCCTTGTGGCAATACTTGATGCTGATAAAGAGGGATTCCTGCGCAGTGAGAGATCATTGATGCAGACGTCTGGGCGAGCTGCGAGAAATGCTGCTGGAAAGGTGCTGTTTTATGCCGATAAACTTACTCGGTCTATGGAAGCTGTTATTAATGAGACCAACAGGCGTCGAGAAACTCAGGATAAATATAACAAGTTACATGGTATAGTTCCCAAAACGATTAAAAAGAATGTCGAAGAAATTCTTTTACAAACATCCGCTGCAGGTGTAAAATCACAAAAAAAGGCTTCAGCATTCCAGAAAGACCTCCTTTCCGAATGGGAGATCGAAGAGCTGGTCGAAGGATTGACAAAGGAGATGGCAATAGCTGCGGAGGCTCTTGAATTTGAACGAGCAGCGAAAATAAGAGATGAAATCTCGATTTTACGAGGTTCCAAAAAGACGGCAATTCACAAAAAGGCGAGAGTATGAAAGTTCTAATTGTTGGCTCTGGAGGAAGAGAACATGCCCTGGCATGGGCTTGTTCAAGGAGTAACCTTAAGCCATCTATTATTTGTGTCCCAGGTAATGGTGGAACAATCCCCATAGCTCATAACCTTGACAAAAACCCTGAAGACATTTCACAATTAGCCGATTTCATCAAACGCGAAAGAATCGATCTCACAATCATCGGACCTGAAGCTCCTTTAGTTTCTGGATTGGCAGATAAGATAACGGGGAATGGACAACTCGTATTTGGTCCATCCGCTCTCGCATCTCGCATGGAGGGTTCAAAAGCTTTCTCGAAAAAAGCACTTCACGAAGCAGGTGTACCAACTGCAGATTTTCAAGTATTCACAGATTTTCAGAGTGCGAGGAGTTTTATTGAATCCACACCATCACCATTAGTGATAAAGGCCTCTGGATTAGCCGCCGGCAAGGGTGTTATAATATGTGATACAAAGGATTTAGCTGTTGCAGCTGCTGAAGGAATGCTCACCAGAGATGCTTTCGGTGCATCCGGTCGAAAAATTGTGATTGAAGAGTGTCTAACAGGAAAGGAAATTTCACTTCTTGCTCTTGTAGACGGCACAGACTATATCCTGTTGCCCCCCTCTCGTGATCACAAACGAGCTCTGGATTTTGACAGAGGACCTAATACAGGCGGGATGGGAGCCTATGCACCACTTGACGACATTAGTTCCGAAGAGTTCTCTGAAATTGCCAAACAGGTTTTCCCACCAATATTAAAATGGATGGCAGATTCAGGAATTAATTATCAGGGTTGTCTTTTTGCTGGAATCATGCTAACTCCAACAGGTCCGAGTGTTTTAGAGTTCAATTGTAGGTTTGGCGATCCTGAAACTCAGGCGGTTTTGCCGTTATTAAACTATGACATTTTAGAATTAATGTTATCTGTTGCTGAAAGCCGTCTAGGAAAGGTTATGCAATCGGAGGGATTCATATCTCTTTTAT
The DNA here is from genome assembly GCA_018644935.1 of Calditrichota bacterium. Taxonomy (GTDB): domain Bacteria; phylum Electryoneota; class AABM5-125-24; order Hatepunaeales; family Hatepunaeaceae; genus JABGPL01. The sequence continues at coordinate 12,317 of JABGPL010000096.1, forward strand.
GGGAACAAATTTCTAAAGTTCAGCACTCAGTTTGCGTTGTAGCGGTTGCTGACGGATATCCCGGCTCTTACAAAAAGGACATCCCAATCGATGGACTGCCAGATGAAAATGATGATGTTATCCCATTTCATGCCGGTACAGCTGTTCATGACAATAAGCTCCTAACATCAGGTGGTCGCGTATTGGCAATAACTGGTCTCGGCGACACACACGATGACGCAGTTAAGCGAGCATATCAAGCAATAGAAGAAGTTAAGTTTGAATCCATACGATATCGGCGGGATATCGGCAGGTCAATAACTTAAGACACTGGGTATTTATGGGCTATTTAACAACGATAGGTTCCGGAGGTGGAAAAGCACGAAGGGGGGTTGGTGGACCAGCTCACCTTGTTGAAATAGGAGACAACCATATCTTATTGGATTGTGGAGAAGGTGCAGCCGGGCAACTGCAACATTTAAATAAAATCGTTGAAATCAGTCATGTGATTTTTTCTCACCTTCACCCTGACCATATCAGTGGACTATTCTGTCTTCTGCAAAACTCTATTGGTGATAAAAGAACAGCACCTCTGGAAATCTTTCTTCCGGAAGAGGGAATCCAACCTCTTTGGCAATTCCTTGATGCCATCTATTTATACAGAGAAAAACTAAGGATGGACTGGTTTCAGTTAATTCTAACACCAATTCACACAGGTGTTTTGATTGAGAATAAAGACATTAGTATAAAAGCATGGAATTCAGATCACTTCAGCCAGGATATGGACAAAAAAAAGAATCCCCGTCCTGCTTACGGAATTACAGTTGATTCGGAAACTAACCGATTAATATATACTGGTGATGTAAGTTCGGTTTCTTGCATCGAGGACCAACTTCAAAGGAATTCCAGTCTCCTCAGCGAAGGATTTCATGTTCAGTGGATGGATATAGTAGCAACTGCCAGAAAACACAATCTGAAAAAGACAATTCTTACACATCTGCACTCAAGCGAGGTCAAAGAAATTGAAGAGTTTTGCCTTCATAACAGTGACACATTCATTGCAGTTGATGGCAAACAATTTGAATGGTAATACATAAAGTAAAACATTAAGCAGATGACTGGATCATTAAAGAATAAAAAAAATTCCATAGATTCTATCCTTGGTAACTCTCAAGCAGTTCATCAAGTCAAATCCCTGATCAGGCAGGTTGCTCCAAGTGATATTACGGTTCTTGTCTCCGGAGAGAGTGGTACCGGTAAAGAATTGGCAGCAAAGGCTCTGCACGATCTGAGTCGTAGAAAAACTGGTCCGCTTATGACCCTGAATTGCGGCGCAATTCCGGAAGGAATTTTTGAAAGCGAAATATTCGGTCATGAAAAAGGGTCATTCACATCGGCTGAGAAACTCCGCAAAGGCTATTTTGAACTCTCAGATAAAGGAACCCTATTTCTCGATGAGATTGGTGAAATGCCTCTAACAGTTCAAGTTAAGATTCTCCGCGTTCTTGAGACAAACAAGTTTTTGCGAGTTGGAGGTACAAATGAGGTTGAAGTTGATGTCAGAATTATTGCCGCTACCAATCGTGATTTAGGCTACGAGGTTGAAAAAGGTACCTTCAGGCGTGATCTCTATTACCGACTGAAAGCAGTGAGCATTGAATTGCCAAATCTACGAAATAGAGTAGATGATATACCACTGCTTGCAAACAACTTTGTAAAACTGTTTTCAATAAAAAATAATCGACCAATCCCTGAATTTGAATCCCTTGCCTTGCAATTGTTACAGCAAAATCACTGGGCTGGAAATGTTCGGGAGTTGAAAAATTTTGTTGAAAGTTTGGCTGCGCTGAGCCCTGCGCAGGTTTTTACCTCAGATTTCGTCAGATCAAGATTAGGTGGTTCTTTTGCGTCATCAAATAACCTCCCGGTAATAATGAATCGTCCTCAGGCAGAGGCTGACAAGGATCTGGTTTATAGAACATTGCTCGAAATGCGTCATGAACTTAATGGGATCAAAGGGCTATTGCAGGAGCTGATATCGAGAGACCGTAGTTTGGAATTCCCATTTCGTCGGGACGAGGAGGTAGTAACATTATCGCCTCAGGATATTGATAACCACAAAGCCGATAATGGCAACATTTTTGAACAAAATGATGCGGAATCGCTGCAATCTCAAATGTCTCTTGAGGAACTCGAACGGGAACAGATCCGCCGAACATTATTTAAATTTAATGGAAACAGACGATTAACCGCCAAGACATTAAACATTGGCGAGCGAACCTTGTACCGCAAAATTAAACTATACAAATTGCAATGACAGCTATGAGGATAAAGGTGAAATTATCAAAAGAAGCATTGCTTCAATTACTACTTTCTGCAGCAATGGTATTATCAGTTGTTGGGTGTGGTATCTATAGCTTCACCGGTAGCGGTATCGGTGGGATCGAATCCATTTCTATCGAACCATTTGACAACCAAACAGCAGAATTTGGAATCAGAGAGGATCTCACAGATACAATCTTGGATTGGATGTTAAAGGATCGCACACTCACCATTACGGATAGATCCTCAGCCGACGCAGTTCTTTTTGGAACAATCCTCCTAATTGATGACAAACCTCTCTCTTACGATGAACAAGAAACTGTTTCTGAGTTTGAAATTAGGATTTCAGTATCGTTTGTGCTGAATTTGCCCGATAAATCTGAACCAATCTGGCAAGGCCAAATAACAGGCACCGGAAGCTATCAATATAGTACAGGTGGGGCAGATGAGAGAGACCAGGGTATAAACAAGGCAATGGAGAGAATTGCTGAGGATTTGATGAATAAGCTGACGAGTGATTGGTGAGTCAGTTATCAGACCAAGAACAACTAAATAATGGTTCTATTGATTTTGAGAAGATAACAGAAATCCTCATTAGAAATGGAACTGCAATCGTTCCGGTTGATACCGTTTACGGTCTGATTGCCAGAGCATTCAATTCTACTTCGCTCAGCAAACTTGATGAAATAAAGAAGGAAAGGAGCCTGCCATATACAGCGATCTTCGACTCTGTAAATTCATTTTTTGACTGGTACGGAGAGGTTGATTGGATTCGTCGTGGAATAATCGAATCACTTTTGCCCGGTCCGGTTACAATAATAGTCCCAGAGCCGGACAGTGTAAAAGACAAATTCCGATACGGTAACCATGGAATCGGTGTTCGGGTTACTTCGGATTCAGTTATCACCGACATTACAAGACATGTTGGGTCTCCTGTCTGGGCAACTTCTGTAAACAGATCAGGTAAACAAACCCCCACAAAAGTTTCTGAAATTGATGCTGATATTATCAAGGAGGCGGATTATATTCTTGACACAGGACCAACAATATACGGACAGGCATCGACAACCTTAGATATTCGAAATCGGCCGTTCAACGTTCTTCGCAAGGGACCTCGTCTTGAGGAAGTAGAATCAGTACTAAAAGATTCTGAGAAACCGTTTGAGATTCTTGTTATATGTACAGGCAATACTTGTCGTTCACCAATTGCTG
>JABGPL010000097.1 GCA_018644935.1 Calditrichota bacterium
AAGTCGTAATCGGGCATTTGAACAGGTGAATTTAGAAAATTACCAAATTCGGCATCCGACCAACCATCATGACCGATAAGAGCTGCGTGGGGATTTAGTGTTACAATTTCTGAAATGTTCAACCATTTTGTATACTTTGTATTCTTTGAGAAAGCTGCAATCCTGGCTCTGGTGCCAGCAATTGAACCTCGAAAATAGTCATGATTTCCCAACACAAAATATATTGGAACTTTAGTGAATCGTTCCAAATCCTCAAGGTAGCTGATTATCGAATTTGCTTCGGCGATGTCACCACCAACTAAAATCATGTCTGGATTGGCATCGATGAGGCTTTTCCGAAAACTATATAGCCCGATCAGATTTATAAAATCCAGATGAATGTCTGTTAGCCACATAAGTCTCAAGATAATTTTCCTTCAACAACCCGTGGTAGACCGTTTAAATCTTCGAAAACCTTAACTGCATCGAAACTCTTCGATATTATCCGACTAACATCTTGACCCTCATTGAAGCCAATCTCTGTAATGAGGCGACCTCCAGGCACGAGCAATTTTGGAAGAATCTTGACCCAGTGCCGGTAGAATTTCAAACCATCTCCGCCGTCGGTTAACGCAGTATGAGGTTCCCTCTGAACGTCGGGATGGAGTTGTGCTACCTCTTCAACGTGAATATAGGGAGGGTTGGCGACTATGAAGTCAAATTGATGTGTCCAGTTCTCAGGTGGGTCTGTCAGAGTGTCCCAGTTTACTAATTGTGTACTATCCTGAACGCCAATTGACTTTGCATTGATTGACGTACACTCAAGCGCAGCAGTTGAAATGTCGACGAGAGTTACCTGTGCTCTGGGTGCTTCGGCTGCAATGGTCAAACCAATTGCTCCACTCCCACAGCATAGATCGAGCACTCGGGTTATCTCATTAGTATCTGGAAGTTGATTATAGTGGCCGAGGAATCGCTCGATTAATAGTTCTGTGTCAAATCTGGGGATGAAGACACCCTCGTATACATGGAACCTCCTGCCAAAAAAAGGAGCCCATCCAGCGATGTACTGGATAGGCTCTCCTTCGAGGCGTCGCTTGAGCAACTCATTTATTTTTGATCTATTTTCTGTCGAAAGGATCTTGCGAGCATTCAGGTAAATTGCGGTTCTGTCAAGTTCCAATGCTGTTTGAACAATCAACTCAGCATGCCTTCGGGGTCTCGGTGTGCCAGCTTTATTAAGCGATTCTTCAACAAGAAGCAATTCCGCACCTATTGACCCGGTTATTGCATCGCTATTCAAGATCTATCATATCAGGTTTTAAGAACGCTTTTGCATATTCAATGTGCATTTTTTCTTTCAGGAAGAAGTCGACCACATCCGGGTCCATTTCCCCGTCTTTCACGGTAAATCCAAGAATACGCACAGCCTGAGAGAGTTTTTTTGGCTCTTTATAGGGACGATCTGAGGATGTGAGTGCTTCAAAAACATCTGCAAGGGTAAGAATGCGAACTGTTAGGGGAATATCCTCTGCATTCAAACCAAGTGGATAACCCTTGCCATTCAGTTTCTCATGATGCGAGCTTGCGATGAAAGGTACATTTTTCTGATTCTTCGGGAACGGCAATTCTTCAAGAAGTTTGAACGTCATGGTCGCATGGTTATTAATCATCTCCCGTTCTTCCGTCGTCAGGTTCATCTTACGGATGCTGAGATTGTAAAACTCATTTGATGTCAGCATTGTCTCCACACCTATTGATGTATTGACTTTTCGACCAGCGATTTCCTTAATGCGGTTCAATTTTTCCTCAGAGACAAATTCTGATGTTGCATTATTATCGGCAATGAAATTGAAATCATCAGATAGTTGTTCTATCATAGATTCCGGGTCAATAGTGTCCGCCTTGGGTCCTTCAGGTTCTTTAATGCTCTCACCGGAGCTAATTTTGGCTTCCAGAGATCTTATTTTCTCATTTGCGATTGCCACTTCAAATCTCATCCGAACCAATTCTAATCGATCAAATATGGTCTCCAGTTTAACTTTTTTGTCAATGACATATTCGGGAGTAGTGATTTTCCCAGTATCGTGAAGCCATGCCGCCAGTCTGAGTTCAGTTAACTCATCCTCAGTAAACTCAACATCTGCAAATGGACCCTCAGTCGTGGCATTAATTCTCTTGGCAATATCCATGGTCAAATTGGCAACGCGTTCGATGTGACCACCGGTGTAAGGTGATTTCTCGTCAATCGCAGCAGCAATTGTTCGTATGAAGGATTCAAACAAATTCTGGAGTTCATGGATCAGGGTGGCATTGTCCAATGCAACCGCAGCTTGAGATGCAAGAGCCTCCGTCAATATCTGATACTCATTTGCGAAAGCAATAACTTCACCGGTTTCGGGGTCCTGCGCGTTAATTAATTGCAGGACACCAATAATCTCATCTTTGTAGTTGCGCATCGGAATGACTAACATCGACTTCGAGAGGTAATTGGTGTGTTTGTCGTATGCTCGCACTCCACTGAAATCGAAACCATCCACCTCATAAACGTTTGGAATGTTGACCGGTTCTCCAGCATTTGCGACGAAAGCACTGACGTTCTTATGGTTCGGTTTTCCATCTACAACCAATGGCACGGGAGCAAGAGTAATTTTTACACCGGTAGCACCACCAGATCGAGTTCCTTGTGATGTATTCTGAAGGATGGAAAAATTGAGAACCTGCTCATCTTCATTTACGAGATAGAGAGTCCCTCCATCAGCGTTTGTAAATTCACGGGCTTTGTCTACGATCATTTCAAGGAGTTTATTGGTATCCCGGGTCGATGATAAAGCAACCCCAATTTTCATGAGCTCGTTGAGTCTGGTAGTTTGGTCTTCTGTATAATTCTTCAGGCGACTGACTACTTCATTCAGCAATTTATTTACCTGCGGATCGTCAGATAATTCGTGAAGTTTCTCAAATCCTTTTGCCATTGAACCTGTTCCGTTCAGGTTTTTATTTTCGATTTCATCTTTCATTCAAAACATCTCTTTTTTTTACGTGTAACCAAGTGGGGTTACCGATTTTTGAATGGGTTCCCATCAACCCATTGCTGCCATAATTCTTATGTCTTCGATCCCAATATCTTCCAATACCTTAACACAGCCTTTTACGGTTGATCCTGTGTGAAGTACATCATCAACTAACAAAACAGTTCCACCAGGTATTCTATTCACAGGGGGTCGGGCTGCAAATGCTCCAATTACATTGTTCTCGCGTTCCTGGTTTGAAAGTCGTGATTGAGGTCGTGTGTTTCGAGTCCGGTGCAAAAGGTCGTCTCTGAGCGGAGCTTTCAGTTTATCTGCCAATCTGGAAGCCATAACAGCGCTCTGATTAAATCCTCTTTCCCTGACCCTGACAGAGTGCAAAGGCACCGGGATAACAGCTTCAAACTTGATCTGTGATAGCTGGGGATAAAATTGCTGAAACAAAACCGACCCCAGCTTTTCAGCAATGTCGATCCTGCCGTAAAATTTCATGTGTAAAACAAGCAGTCGGGCGATCTCGTTATAGACAAACGCTATCTGAGTTCGCTCTTTTAGCTCATGTTCCTTAATCCGCCTGTAGCCTTTAAAAGCCTCAAGTCTTTTCCAGCATTCAGAGCAAATAAACCCAACTCCATCAAACCACTCATGTCCACAAGATGGACAATAATGAGGGAAAACCAGTGATGTTAAAAGTCTGAAAAGCACGCGGTTTTAAGCCTCGTGTTAATTGCCTTTTTTTAAATCTGCGACTATTTCGCGAGCTGGTGCGCTTGATGTTAACTCAAACTCTTCTCTCCAGATTGGATAGCCTGGATTACGTAGTTCCAGGTTGTGAGTACCAAATGCGAGGAAAATAGGTTTGGCTCGAGGAGTCATCCCATATGATACGTCGTCAATATACACCTCTGCCCAGGGTTTGACAGATAATATTCGTACTGTCGCAAAATGTGTTGTCAGGTCAACCTGTATGTCAATATTTTTCCCTGACTCAATCTCAACCGGAATAAAGACAGGGGTTGGAAATTCATCATTATTCAGCATCACCCGGTGAGCCCCCGGATTCAACTCAATTGCGTCCCGCATAGGGGATGAACCGTAGGCAACACCATCAACAAATATGTTAGCCCATTGCTTGGTAACGATTTTCAGAGTTCCAGGCAATTCAGATTCGGCAGGTGAGCCGTTCGAGTCATCGGTTGTTTTAGGTGAATTATCAGTAGGATCACCCAACGATGCAATGATTTTCACATCCTCAGCGGGATTTGAATTCTGAGAGTCATTATCCTGTGGGTTCTTATTCGCAATAACCGGATTTTCCTTTATTACAGGATCAGAGCCTTCCGAATCTTGTGCGTTGTTGTCTTTATTGTCTTTATTGTCAGCAATTTGGGGTTCGGTTTGTTCTTGATTAGTATCGTTAATCTTGTCTTCTGTAATGGGTGATTCTGTGTTCTCGTCAGAAATTGGTTGGTCCACCATGTCCGGTTTAAACCATTGCTGGTACCCGAAGAACATCAACACTGCTACTACTGTGATAATGCCGGAGTAAATGCCAATTTTATTTCGTTTCTTATTTGGCTGGACATCTCTCATTATTGAACTAACACCTAAAGAAGTTCGACTTCTTAAGGTCAGCGTTTTAGAAGCAGATGTTATACCAGATGATGTATACTCTGGTGGTATTGGAGAAACGTCAGGTGTTGTTTCGAGGAATTCCTTTACAATTGCTGGTTCGAGAGATACACCATACTGTTGTGCAATCCTGCGGACATCTTCTAAAGCTTGATCAGCGGTTGCAAAGCGTTGATTCGGGCGTTTTTCGATCAATCTCATAATTATTTGATCGAATTCCAGTGGAATATCGGAATCAATTTTTGAGGGTGGGGTTGGATCGTGCTTTAGAATCAAGTTAATTGTTGCAGAGAAGTTTTCGCCATGAAAAGCAGAATTGCCGGTCAGAATCTCATAGATTGTTGCCCCAAGTGAAAACAAGTCGCTCCGTGCATCAATGGGTTCGCCAGTCACCCCTTCTGGAGGAAGATATGCTGGAGTCCCAATGATTTGTCCCTGACGGGTTAGTTTAGGGGCATCTTCAAGTGTTGCCAGTCCAAAATCGGTGATTTTGACTTGACCTTCGCTCGATATGAGTATATTGTCTGGTTTTATATCTCGGTGTACAACACCTTTTGAGTGAGCATATGCCAAACCCTTAAGCACCCCAAATAATACTCCAAGAGATACTCTCCAATCGACACGTTTGCAAGACTGCATTAATGCACTGAGACTCTGTCCCATTACAAATTCAAGAACAAGCATGCTGAGTTCGGGATCAGCATGATAATCATATATACTTACAATATTGTTATGATTGAGAAAGGCGCAGACGCGTGCTTCCCTCTCGAAACGATTTCTGATGTCCTCCTCGCGCGCCATTTGAGGATGAAGTTTTTTTATCAGGACCGGGCGTTGGAGCTTTTGATCAGTTGCACGATAAACGGAACAGATGCTGCTTTGAGCTATCTCGTGTTCTATTAAATACTGGCTTATGTGTTCTGTGTTTTTTTCCATTCGCTCAATTTATAATGGAGCCAGCGAAGAGATACTCCGAGTATCTCTGACGTTTTGGTTTTGTTCCCACCACAGTCTTCCAGAATCTTAGTGACAATTTCGCGTTCGTAATCCTTCAAAGATTTGGGTTTTTCAGAAAGAGCTTCAGCCTCTGGTATAAAGAGATCAGCGACATCAATTGTGTCTTTTTCTGCGAGGATTAGGGCTCGCTCGATTGTATTCTCAAGCTCTCGTACGTTTCCTGGCCAGGCGTAGTTTGAAAGTGCCTGGACTGCTTTTGGTGATATTTTTTTGACGGGCATCTTGTTTTTTTCTGCAAAACGGGACAGGAAATGCCGAACAAGCAAGGGAATGTCACCCGTCCTGTCTCTTAGAGGTGGTAGATCAATTGTTATCACATTCAACCGATAGTACAGGTCTTCACGGAATCGTCCCGCATCGACCTCAGCCTTCAATTCTTTATTGGTTGCAGAAATAATTCTTACATTGACATTCAAAGCATCAGTGTCACCAACTCGTCTGATTTCCCCTTCCTGAATTACCCGAAGCAATTTAGCCTGAATTGCAGGGCTGATATCAGCAATTTCGTCAAGGAAGAATGTTCCTCCATCGGCGATTTCAAAGAGCCCTTTTTTATCTGAAATTGCTCCTGTAAATGATCCCTTTTTGTGTCCAAATAGTTCACTTTCAAGCAGGTTTTCAGACAGGTTTCCACAGAACTGAGCGACAAACGATTTGTCGCGGCGTGGTCCATTGTAGTGCAATGCTCTGGCGACCAGTTCTTTACCGGTACCACTTTCACCCTCAAGCAAAACCGAAATGTCGGAATTCATGACACGCCGCATAAGATTGAATACTTCGAGCATTCTTGCACTGCGCCCGGTAATCTCTTCAAATGTCCAGGAAGTGCGAAGTTCAGTTTGCAGGCGTTGCTTTTCATCATACAATTCGCCATAGCTGCGGGCATAATCAACCGCTATAGCTGCCATTCTGCCGAAAATATTTATAAAGTTGAGGTTGTCTTCAGTGAACCTCTGTCTATTCATCCGGCTGTCAAGATATATAACACCAATTACTTCATTATCATTCCACAGTGGCACGCATATGATTGATGTTATCTGATGCAGGATAACGCTGGCGGATGTATCAAAACGAGGATCGGTCAGAGCGTCGTGGGTTAGAAGAGGTGAAGCCGTGTTGATTACCTTATCGATAACACTTGCAGACAATTCTTCAAGAGTAGGTGTTTTATCGGGAGGAAAGTTTTTTGAAGCCATTATTTCATATTTCTCAGCTTCTCGGAAAATAACAACTCCTCGGTCGGCATTCATCATTTCCACGGAAAGTCCAAGTACTGTGTTCAATAATCGGACTACATCTTCCCTTGTTGCGCTACGTCCCGGTTCAATAACCGGAGGGGGTGGTGTAGCGGAATTAGCCATGTTTGTTCCTTTTTTCATTTCAGTCTGAAAAATGTCCTGGTTTGTGTTCTCCCGAATGTGCTTCCGAAAGTACTTCCAATGAATTCGGCAACGATCTGACAAAATTACCAAAATTGTCAGTTACCCAAATGTAATACAAGTATGATCCTGCTTCGAGTTGTGTAGCTATCTGGTGATCAACGAAAGACATTTCTGTTGGAACCAGTGTCGTATCATACACAACATCATTTGCACCAAAAGAGTATATTCTCAGCAGGTAATTAAATTCCGTTACATCATTAAAAACTCTATCCCAGAAATACCACCAAGTAATTTCTGACTCGAATGCTGTATGGTTGGTGGGACAATGGTCCATTATGCGACTGATTTCTGCTTTCACGGTTGTTGAATTCCCCAGTTGATCAAATGCCTCGAAGTAAAAATCATTTACATTAGCAATTCCAAGTGAATATGGAAAATCGAAGCTGGGTGGATCAGTAATGGGTATAATTATTTCATAAAATGCAGAATCACTGTCCTGATTGTAGTTTAAGGTATCTGAAACATCTTTAAAATGCCATTCAACACGATTAATATCATAGGCACCATCAGGATCAATTACCTTTGCCTTCAGTCTTACTTCATGTTCAGGCTCTTCATTGACACCCATTTCAAATGAGTGAACATTTACCTTTGCGTAATCAAAATATGGAAGAGCATCTAGCTGGATGCTACCAGTTGCTATAGCTCCCGGGTGCACTGAGACTTTAACAGAATCAGTGGCATAGTGGGGCGTGTCGCCTCCATCCTTATATGCAACAACCCACCAATCGCCCTCAATTACATTTTCAAAATATGCGGTACCGGATGAATCTGTCGTTACATACAAATTTAGTTCATAAATTCGAACGGTGGCTCCCATCACAGGCATTGGATTGACATTTCCCAGACTCAAAACCTGAAATGATAAGTTTGATATGACATCATCCGGGTTCGTCGTACTGGATTCGCAACCAGAAAGAGCCAAAGAAATAATTGTAAATGCGACGAGAACGCACATTGTGAAGTCATTTCTGCTTCCAAACACTTCTAACTCAAATTGAGGTGAAATCATGTTTTTTTTCATGGGTAATCCAGCCTTATATCATTCTAAAAAATCTTCTCGTTTATATTCTCCCCGTTCTACTGTAGGAAACACGACCAGCGTTTCCAGTGACGTTCTGACATAATTACCATAATTATCAGTTACCCAAATGTGATAATTATAATTTCCGGGTGCGAGTGGCGTGGCAATTTGATGCTCAATGGTTTGGAATTCCCCGTCATGGATCATGGTTGTATCATATACAACCTCTCCAGTGCCAAATTCGTAGATTCTCAGCAAGTAATTAAATTCTGTAATATCATTAAAAACCCTGTCCCAGAAATACCACCAACCAATTTCTGAATCGTAGGCCGTACGTTGGGTGGGGTAAACGTCAATTATGCGACTAATTTTGGCAGAGTCAATTGATGAGTTACCCAGCTGATCAAATGCTTCGAAGTAAAAGCTATTCAATTGAACTAACCCAAGTTCATATGGGAAATCCAGACTTGGAATATCGTGTAAAATTATCTCATGAAATGCTGAATCCGTATCCTGATTGTAGTTTAATATGCCAGAGACATCTTTAAATCGCCATTCAACTCTACTTAAGTCGAATTCTCCATCAGAATCGATTACTTTCGCCTTCAGTCTTATTTCATGTTCAGGTTCTTCAATGTCACTCACCTCAAATGAGTGAACGTTTACCTTTGCATATGCAAAATAGGGGAGTGCATCCAATCGAATACTCTGAGCTGTGTGACTTCCAGGGCTAACAGTCACAAGCATAGAGTCAGTTTTATAATCCGGGACAGAAACTCCTTGTCTAAAAGCAACAACCATCCATGATCCCGGGTCGATCTTTTCAAAATATGCTGTGCCGTTGGAATCTGTCGTTGCATATAAATTGAGCTCTTCAATTTGAACAGTTGCACCTTCAACTGCTACCTGATTTACAATGCCCAGGCTCATAACCTGAAATGATAGACTCGGGCTGTCATATTCAGGGTCCCAGGGATTAGAATGAGGTGGTTCCCACTGGCAACTGCTCATCAAAATTGAGATTGTTACCAATGTAATCAGGACATGCCTAATGTTCTTTATGCCAAATATAAAACTGAAATTCTCCATCGATATTCCAAAAATGGCAAAGTTATCGAAATAGCAAAAAGTGGTTTTTATTATGTCTACAAATTGTCATAAGTCAAAAACTAACTGCTGTGAAAACTAATCAAAAATGAGCAAAAAAAACCATTGGTGTGCATATCTTGCAGACATGCAAAATATGCTATTCTTCAATAAGAATCAAGAAAAAAAGCAACCTTTTCATAAATATAGAAAATACATCCCCAAAATGTATATATTTTGTCAGATTCTTGTATTAGTTTCATTAAAACTTGTAGATTGTACGACCAGAGTTTAGATATTAGTGTGGAATTTTTCCCTTTGCTGGGGTAAAACAATAAAATGCTCTAATAATCAACATGATAGTTTCCAGGAGGGCTTAGATTTGTACATTTGGGGAATGCACATTTTAGATCTGTGTATCATCATACTATACGTAGTGGTGATTCTTTGGCTTGGTAAACGTGTTGCCAGTCGAACCCATGACACGGAGGAGTTTTTTCTTGCCGGAAGGAAACTGGGCAAGTTCTATCAGTTTTTTCTCAACTTCGGTTGTTCAACCAATGCAGATCAGGCAGTAGCCGTATCGCGGGAAATCTACCGACAGGGTATAGGTGGGATGTGGATACAATTTCTCGTCCTTTTCCTGACACCTTTTTACTGGTTTACAACACTCTTATTCCGTAGAGTTCGGTTAACTACAATTGGTGATTATTACACCGAGCGTTTCCGCAGTCCATTTCTCGGTGGCAGTTATGCCGTTTTTATTTTATTGCTTTCAATACTTGGAGGTGGCGTTGGATATATGGTCGCCGCTAAGACAATGATGGCAATGACCCCAAAGACGATGGAAGTTTGTTCGGTAGAAGAACGAACCAGTATTGAGCAATTCAGAGAGTTTAAGCAATTAAAATCGGAGATGGCTGAGGGTTTAAGCCTTGAAAAGCAAGCCCGTTATGAGGAACTCAATGAAAAAAGCAAACTCGGTGAATTGAAGTCTTTTGCATCATACACCAGTCCGATCTGGTTCTATCTTATTTATGCCTTAATTGTGGGGATTTACACGATGCTGGGAGGATTCCGGGCAGCGGCTATTACTGACTCTATTCAGGGGATATTGATAATTGTTTTTTCATTAATTTTAATCCCTATTGGTTTGACAAAGGTTGGTGGTTTTTCTGGTTTGCATGCAACTGTGCCGGATTACATGTTTGAGTTGTTTGGTTCGGCAACAATGAGTGAGTATGCATGGTATACAATTCTCGCGATGGTTCTGGCGAATCTTGTTTCGATAGTCGCTATTGCCGCTGGAATGCAAACAGCGGGTTCTGCAAAAAACGAGATGACGGCACGGTTCGGGATGATAGTTGGGATGTTCACCAAGCGAATCCTGATGATTTTCTGGGCACTGGCGGGATTGTTAGCAATAGGCATATATGCCGGACAAATTCATGATCCCGACCTGATCTGGGGTGTTATGTCGAAAGACCTGCTCGTTCCGGGTGCGATAGGGTTGATGCTGGTCGGAATACTTGCAGCAAACATGTCGAGTTTGGATGCGAGTTCTGTTTCATATGCGGCACTTTTTATAAGAAATCTCTATAAACCTTTCTTCCCGGATCGTTCTGAAAAGCATTATCTTTTTGTGGGAAGAATTGCTATCGGCGTTACGCTTTTGGGTGGGATAGGCGTTGCACTAATGGTTGATAATCTGCTGGAGCTGTTCAAATACATCATCTCTGTTCCGGCAATCTTTGGAGCCTCAATCTGGCTTGGTTTCCTCTGGAGAAGGTTATCTAAATTGGCAGTAATCATTCAGGTAGCAATCTGTATTATTATTTATACAGTTATCCCCAACGTATTTCAAGGTCTTGATTCTGTTACAAATAACCCAACCTTTACCGCTGAAACATCGATTCAGCGAGTTGTGATTTCAACAGACGCCCTTGAAGAAGATGTTTCAGCCGGTAGAGCTGAATCTATTGGTCAGCCCATTGAAAAACAGCACATAATCGAACCGGTTGGAATTTACTTTGACAGAGTCGCCAGAGCCGATCCGGCAGACCCCAATTCGATGAAAATCGGTATGGGAAGATTTCACGCAGAATTGTGGGTGTTAAGCTGGTTTGGGTTTGATTTCTCCAATTTTGCCAAATCCCAGCTTGTGGCGACACGCTTTTTCTTTGATGCACTGTTCCCGTTTGTACTGTTGTTTCTTATTTCTTTTGTAACGAAACCTGTATATAAACCTCAGCTTGACAGGTTCTTTGCCAAAATGCACACGCCCGTTCAAGAAACTCCTGAATTGGAAGAGAAAGCCCTTGCATATGCTTATGCGAATCCCGAAATGTATGATAAAGAAAAAATCATCCCCGGATCAAGTTGGGAGATATTGAAGCCCGGAAAGATGGATTACATTGGATTTTTCGGTAGCTGGGGATTGGTCGGGGTGGTTATCTTCCTGTTGTGGGTGATGGTTAATATTAAGTAGCGCAGGCCTCCGCGCCTGCGAAAATCCGAAGGATTTTAATTTTACTTCGCGGGTATCACATTGGAGTGCTCATCTCAAATGAATGTGCGTCAGCAAATTCTCACGCACGGGGGCGTGTGCTACTGTTTGCACGCACGTTGGATTGTGGTGGTTTTTTCACACGCACGGAGGCGTGTGCTACGGCATGATACCCCTGTTATAACAATCCGATAGTAAATCATCCAATCCCTCCACCCACCACCTTTTTTCCTTTTCATCTCTGTGAATGATTGATGCCGGCAAAGTTGAAGCACTGGGAAGAAATTCCTGCATTGCATTAATGCATAATGTCTGAGATCTGGCAGCTTCCGGGCTGCATACTATTGGGGAGGGGCGTCGCACACATTCCACAGCGTCTAATAGCTTTTTAAATTGGTGATCGTCGTCAGGGGAACCGTAATCTTTTAATCTGGATTCACCTGAAATGATCCTGATGGTACTGCCTGCATCGCCGAAATCAATGATTGCATTCTCAAACTCGAGGTTGAAAATCGGGTTCTTAGTGGTTTTTGTCGTGTGCGATCCGTAAAACAGCAACTCGACATCATTATGTGTGACAATACGGCAAATAGCAGTGTCGTACGTTTCGATTGGGTTTACCCGATGAAGCTCGGCTGTTACTTCTTCGGGAGTTGAACTTGAATACTGATCTTCTCCAGAGAGGTAAAAGAGATTGTGAATGAAGTGTGCCATCGCGTTATTGGCAGGGCTGTCGAGAATCCATCTGCCGCCCGAATCCTTGATCTTTCCTGCCCAATTATTGCGATTATAATAAGCGTCATCCCGAGGCCAGAGGCATAAAGCCTTAAACGTTTTTGGTTTTCCGAACATTCCTCTTTGTATATCCCGCTTCAAGTCTTGAATTGCACTTGAATATGACCATTGATAGCCAATCATTACCCATTTGCCGGATTTGTCACGAACTCGAATCAATTCATCGGCTTCTTCAACGGTTGCGCTAAGTGGTTTATCGCACAATACATTGCTTCCGTTATTCAGAGCGATGCAGCTCTGAGGGACGTGATACTGAATCGGGGACGAGATTACTACCAGGTCTGCTGTGTGTCCGGCTCTGTAAAAATCCTCTATTTCTGCAAAAATAGGGATATCCCGTTTGGTAACTTCAGGAAATAAACCGGATTGATCGGCAAATGGATCGATCACTCCACACAGTTTTGCTGTACTCTCGAGAATTTCTTCAAGTAGTGTTTTAAGGTAATAATATCCATATCCACCAATTCCAACTATCAGAACAGAAACCGGTGTTGAATTATCTTTTGGATTCAATCAATCCTCCTCTCGAGTAAGTCAAGTTCAAAGTAGGTTTTTCCTGTTGGATCAATGCCAATGGTTTTAATTTCATAGCCGCCCAGAGAAACTTCAAATTCCATACCAAGATGGGGAATTTGAACTGATGTTTTTCGATCATGCCCGGTTGGTTCAAATAGTCTCAATATCAACCAGTTGTTCTTTTCAGCGATCTTCAACGCATTGAGTTGGACGACATGATCGGATAGAACCACAGCAGGAACGGTCGTCTCACCATCTCCCGATGGGAAACAACACAAATTCATCGGAGGCTCGTTTCTGACAAGGGCTTCTCGATCAATACGAGCTAATCTGTCACTAACCGTTCCGGCATTCAGCCAGAACCTGAAATTGCGTTCACCCTGATCCATGCGTGGTTCAAACCTGTCCTGTGGCGTAATGTGGAGATTTCTCTTGACTGGATGCCCTGAATATGCCGGAGATCGCAACAGGGACAGTCGAAGTTCACCGGACTCGAAATCGAGGCCGTGTATACAATCGTTGATCACTGTAAACGATTGATTCTGGTCTTCAGAAACGACAGATACCCATTTCTGTGCAACTAATTCCTCGCCTTCGCGGTCAAACTCCTCGACTCCATATGCAACCTGTCCCCGGCAATTGCTGTTTTTCAACAGTGTTGGAATGCTGAGCTTCAGCATTTTGTCTTTTTCAAGCCAGTAGACTTTGAGGTTGATTTCTATTTCAGATCCCGATTTGGGGATTATATACCTGATGCAGAGTGATGAGTGATTGTATTTGAACAGAGCCTCTACAATTGTCCGGACGGGACCGTCCTCGATGATGTGTACCGGCTCCAACCGCGGGATGGTCAGCCCTGCGAAGGTAGCACTATCTCTTACATTCATCAGTGTAAACGTGCCTTTCACGTTTCGGAAAGAGCGAACTTTCATGCCCCACGGATCAGCATAGTCTTTTATCACAAGCGGATTGAATGACATCTCACCGAGTATATCAACTCCATCAACCTGATACAGATCAATCAATCCGGTATCACGGCTGATTGAAATTTCACAATTTTCATTCTTGAACTCGAAATGAGTCGTATCTTCCGGCGCAGGTTTTTCCTCCGGAAGATTTCCGGGTTTTAAATAACAGGAAAAACGGTTCATGGAGGCAGCTTTCAATGTTGTTCTGAAGGCGATTCGTTTTCGATTATCGTCTGCTATATTGCTGCTCTCTTTTTCGAGCTGGGTTGTAATTAAGTTTCCATTGCAATCTCTAAGCTCCGGGTACATAAAAACATCACTATTGAAGTTCGGTTCAGCTGGCTGAAACTCGACAGTAACTGTCTCTTCAATATCATATGGATGAGGATTGTACACGCAAATTGGAAATTCTCCTTCACTGGCTTTCGGTTGACCGGAGAGCAGTTTGAAGAATGCTTTTGCCTTTAGCCGTGATAAAATCTCCAATCCGTGATCAAGTCGTTGGACCGCGTATGATTCGACTTCAGGTATTGCAGAACCGGGGAGAATATCGTGAAATTCGCAGAAGAGCATATCCTCGAGTGCTGTCCTGAGCTCTGCTCCGGGATATTCGATCAGTCCCTGCATTGCGGCATGAGTCAACATTTTTTCGGTCATTAAATACCGATTTTCTATCTCACGGTGTTTTTGTTTGACTCCTGCCATTGACGTATAACAGCCAACCGCCCAGGGATTCAGGCTTTTTGAAATTTCTGGTAGGTTATCACTGTTGTTTGCCAGCCATTCGAAGTATTCCTCAGGTGTGCCATGTGAGATATCGATATTGGAAGAACTTTTTTTAATCTCGTTAATTTGGTTGAGGTCGACTCTGGAAGGTCCACCTCCATGATTGCCTATGCCCCAGAGCAGTATTCCCGTTTGAGTGTTTGGGTTGTCATCAATCCACTTTTCGATCCTGCCTCGTGCTTTTCCTTTGGAGCTGTTGTAGTGTTCATCAGCACGATGGGTGAGGAGTTCTGAGCCATCATAACCAATCCATTTGAAGTCGCTGCCCTCCAGGTGAAAAAACTTCTCATCGGGACGACAGAAGAGGTAGGATGTGTAGCCTGATTTTTTCAGTATCTGCACTATACCTCGGGAATGACCGAACGGATCAAGGTTAACAGCTGTTCGCGGTTCACGATTAAATTTGTCTATGAAGTACTGCTTTCCAACGAGGATTTGTCTTACGAATGATTCACCGGAGAGGACGTTACAATCCGGTTGAAGATACCACCCACCCATAATGTGCCAACGTCCACGACCGATTTGGCTGCGAATTTTCCCGAAAAGCTTCGGTTCATACTCTTCAATCCATTGATAGAGCAGTGATTCATTGTGGCAAAACACAAATCCATCTGATTCATCGCAGAATTCAGCTGCGGTGCGGAAAGTAGAAATCGTCTCAGCTAATCCCTCTTCCCATTCCCATAACCAGACCGGATCAAGATGAGCGTTGCAGACGAGAAATAGTTTTTTATCAGGCATATTATGACCTTTTTATTGTTGACAACCGTGGTGGCAGGCATCCCGACCTGACACATATGTTCTTGTTATTGCAGTTGTAGGGTCACATCTGATGTGCCCTTCCCCCAATATTGACACTTTTTCCTTCATCTAATATAAACACGCGTCCGCAAAATAATAAACATCGCAAGGATAAACCAACCTGACAAACCCTTAATTATTGCAAAGCAGAAGAGTAGTTTTGACAGCAAACACACAATCTCGAAATGTTAAGACTGACTGAAGTCTGATGCGGGG
>JABGPL010000098.1 GCA_018644935.1 Calditrichota bacterium
TTGTCTGATTCTATTGTTAACGTGGGCACTAAGCCTCCTAATCTAAATGGTGGATGGCTGTTCTTTTACAGTGTACTTATAAATATTATACAAATCATTTTCAACAAAGGCAAACTATGGTTTATTTATTGGTTATAAAAAGCTTGAAAGCAATATTAATATTTCAGAATCGCTTCTCCAGGAATTCAGTCATGTCAGGACTACAAAAAAAACAGGGCGCGAAAAATTCGCACCCCAATAATCTACAACACAGCTAAACAACCGGAATCAAATCCGTTTCAAAACTCCGAAAGGAAACTATCTCCGCACTTTTTTCGGCTTCTTCAAGCTGCTTTTGTACGCACTCAATTTATCTAATTTCGCTTGATAAGCAGGCGCAACCCCTTCGTTTAAAACACTATTTTCGTCTGCTCCGACTTTGGCTTCTGTGGGAGCTGATTGGGCGAGACTTTTACAAGTCGGGCAGCGTTCGTTGCCCCACAGGTCAGCAACGGGAGCGACCTCTAAATTGCATTTTTGGCAGAACATTTTCACCTCTTAAAAAAAATGGAAGAATCAAGGAATGTAAATTTAAGAAATGAAAAAATTAGGGATAGTTTCAAATGCTATTTCTACATGACATCTTAAGGTACGACCTTTTATGAGCAATTCAAACAAATATCTTTATTTATTTGTTTTTATTGGGATTAATTTCGCTGCTTTCTACTTCGGAGAACAGTTGGTTGTTTTACTATGAGTCAAGTGAGGACACCTGATACCACTCAATTCAGCCTAAAATCTACGGTTTCCCAACGAAAAACCGCACCACCTCTTTCTCAGCAAAATCATAACCCAAATCAACGAGTACTTCACCCTCTAAATCTCGAATTTGCAGCAGCCCATTTTTGCCAATCCTTTCCGGATCTGATCCGCGCAGCCACCAGTGGCGAATCATGCCGTCTTCATTTGTATCCGAAAAAGTGAATTCATATGCGCCGGGTGTCAGTTTGATTTGCTCCTGATATGTTGAGTCGTCCTCGAATCCTGATCTCTCAGTTACTACCTTTTCATTCTCATCGATAATCACAAATGAGTTTTCTATTGCCCGACCGAAACCGGGAGTTTCGAGGTATACGATGAATTCCATTGGCAGTATGTGTGGTTCTCTGACTTTGGTGATCATTCGATCGTTGAATTTGTTCTGATCTTTCCTGCTGTTTGGTTTACTTGCATGAACGACAAACTTCGAGTGCTCATCCATGCCACTCCAATCGGCTGCTGGCAAAGTGACCGTCTCACTCTTCAGAAATTCGAGCGATCCTTTCCAGTGAAATGTACTCTGCTCATTCCCTTCTAAACCGTATGTGATTTTTAATGATTCCAGAGTTTGATAGCCCAGGTTTTCGAGCTCAAAAACGGCATTGCCGGAGATGGGATTTTGCCTCCGATACTCACACCGGTCGTTGGGTGCTATGATGTCCTTTATTGCAGCGTCACGCTTGAAATTGGGAGCACCATATGTTATCAACTGATGTTCTACTAAATATGAAGCACCTGCTTCACCGATTTCAGGATCGTAGGGTTCAATATCATAATCCAGAATTACTTCTGTGGAATTTTGAACATATCGTGTAATTTCATGGTCATAGGTATCAACCCATGTCCCGGGACACCATCCCGCGCGGTCAAACTGCCACGTTCCACCCTGTGGATAGACCGGGTTCATCCCGCAATCTTTCCATACCGTCCAGTTGAAGCGACTGACTCCGTTAATATGCAGGTAATGTTCCTTTGCATCCCACTCAGCGCAGTTTCGGGGACCGAAATGTCCATGTCCTGAAATGCGGGATCGCACTTTGTGACCGGCAGCATCGGGATTCAAGCCGACAAGTTTTGCCTTTAAATCCTTATTGTCTGCCAGAGCTCCGTAATTATAACTCTTTCCTTTCCAAATGTTTTCTACCGAAAGTACGTCTCTGGGTGGTGAGCCCTCAATGAAAACGAATTTCAGGTCGAGTAGTTCAAAGTTGTTCGCAGCCTGAAGATCAACTTCACCTTTAAGAAAATGGACATAATCTGACACATCATAAACCCAGGTGAAACCACACTGACCAAGTTTAAGCCCTTTGCCATAGGGTGTGATAAACCTCCCTAACTCGAAACGCTCAACAATCTCAAATGGTTCGCTGTAGTACTCATAACTGTCATTTTCTATTACTTCAGGATTCTCTAACACGACTTCATCAAGCAAATTACCATTCCTGTCAAAATAGAGATCGTACGCCGGCCAGAAGTCTTTAGTAGAAGTCAGTTGTTTCGGATTATCTTCGTCCTCGAAAAACTCAACTGTGACTTTCGGAGCAATAGTGCTGTCAGCCTGTAGCACTGAATTGGGTCCGGGTTTATAATCAGATGATCCTGTTAACTCATATTTGAGAAGTTGCGGTTGACCGAAGGATTCCGCATGAAATGCATTGGGCGAAGAATCCATAACGGCGGCATCTGTTATATTATCAAAGGTATAATTTACTTTCAGGTTTCCATAAAATGGATGCGACTTGTTTATGTCCCTGAATTGCCATTCTTTAATTATCTCTTCAGATAGTGCAATATTCCATATGCGAATATCATCCAGACTTCCCGCATAGAAACCCCCATTAGCGTTAGCATTGGCACCGATAATAAACCTGTCGATATCCCTGATTGACTTAAACATATTGCCAGCTTCATGCCATAGTTCTCCGTTGAGATAAATCTTCTGCACACCTGTCCTCACATCCTTTGTGAAAGCCCAGTGATTCCATCGTCCGAGATATTCCCCCTTATCTGCAGATTTTGTAAGCCGGTTATTGTTACCACCGAGTCGTCCACCGGCATCAAAATATACCTGACCTGATCCCCACGGGAGGTGAATATTCAGTACGCGACCCCCTCTATCGGCGGCTTCCAGGAGCTGATCGTTTTGAGGTTGCTTAGCAGCATCACCCTTCACCCACATTGAAATTGTAAAAGCAGAATCCAGATCTTGAACGGCAGCGGTTGGAACTTCGATGTAATCACGACCTTCAAATTTTAAGTAAAAATCATCCATTCCATTTCGGTTTGGAGTTTTTCCATCAGCTTTAATCCAGTCCGTGTAATAATAATATCTCGGTTCATCAGAGTAAAAAAAAGTCTCGGGAGATTCCCCATTTACTTTGAAGAGTGGCTGCTGATGCATCGTTGAATCGTAATTACCGGTATGCCTGTATATATACGTGTGAGTTGATGTATCCCATTCTCCACAGGGATATTTGTCTCCGGTTGTAGCAGTGTCGCATTTCAGGGTATAATACATCAATACTTTTGACCATGTCCGATCCTCGGTTGGGAAACCAAACGTGGCTCGACGCGTTGAGATTGAGTCAAAACAGAAGGTTTGAACAATGAGTGTGTCACCGTTCCCGGCATGGGATATTTTCAGGAAGGCCAGAGTTATCAGGGTCAACAATATGAATGCTATTCCGCTTGTCCTGACTAATTTAGAAATCGGTCTCATGTTTTTTGCTCCTTCTTTAACCTAATAGTCTTAACTAACATTGCAGAACTTCGTCTCACTTTAGATTAAGCAGATTCCTCAACGACTGACATCCGTTTAATCCCTTTAATTCGCTTTGAATTTAAAAAAATCGGGGCGCGAAAACTCGCACCCCGATAACTACACCATCGAAATTTGACTAAGAGTCAATTCCTATGTACCCTCTTTCCAGCTTGCAAGATACTTCACCTGTTCGGGAGTAAGTTCATCGAAAGTCAAGTTCAATGAAGCGAGCTTCAAACGTGCCACTGTGTCGTCTATCTCTGCCGGGACTGTGTGAACGCCTAATTCTACTTCGTTCTTCACGGCATGCTCAGAGGCGAGTGACTGTACGGCGAAAGACATGTCCATTACTGATGCTGGATGACCTTCGGCTGCTGCAAGGTTGATCAGACGACCCTGTGCGAGCAGGTTGATGCGTCTGCCGTCTTCCAGAATGTATTGATCGACATTTTCGCGAATACCCTCGTGCTTCTCAACTGCGAGGTCCTCTAATGCGGGGATGTCAATTTCAACGTTGAAGTGTCCGGAATTTGCGACGATTGAGTTGTCATTCATATTTGCGAAGTGTTCGCGCCTTAAAACACTGGTGTTGCCTGTTAATGTGCAGAACAAATCGCCCCATTTTACTGCATCAGCCATTGACATAACGCTGAATCCGTCCATGGCGGCTTCTAATGCCCTGATTGGATCTACTTCAGTAACTGCTACAATTGCGCCCATACCTCTTGCACGCATTGCGAATCCACGTCCGCACCATCCGTAACCAGCCGTTACAACTTTACGACCTGCAAGCAGGACGTCGGTTGCGCGGATAATTCCATCTACTGTGGATTGTCCTGTACCATAACGGTTATCAAAGAAGTGTTTCGTCATTGCATCGTTAACTGCGAATACCGGGTATTTTAATTCTCCATCTTTGTGCATAGCCTGAAGGCGAATCACACCAGTTGTGGTCTCTTCCATACCGGCCTTGATCGTTTTCAAAAGTTCCGGACGTTGCTGTATAATTGTAGTCACTAGGTCACAACCATCATCCATTGTCAATTGCGGTTCATGTTCAAGCGTCTGGAAAATGTGTTTATAATAAGTTTCGTTGTCTTCACCATGAATGGCGAAGGTCGGAATATCAAAATGTTTGGATAATGCTGCGGCGACATCATCCTGAGTTGATAGTGGATTTGAAGCACAAAGCCTCACATCTGCACCACCGGCTTTTAAAGTCCGCATTAAGTTGGCTGTCTCTGCTGTAACATGAAGACATGCTGCCATTTTTATGCCTTTCAATGGCAACTCTTCTTCAAATCGTTTGCGAATTATTGCGAGCACAGGCATATCTGCATCTGCCCACAGAATCCGTCGTTTTCCCTCACCAGCCAGGTCTAAGTTTGCTACATCATGTTGTACCATAATCTCATCCTTCATTTATGTTAAATATGTAAGGTGTAATTGTCTCAGATTTTGCCAGATCTCGGAACTGATGGTGCAGTAAGTCGAACATTCATGTTCGGTCTACTGTTTTTATACAAAATCCTAAACACAAAACTTGAGTAAAACGTGTTCAAAAATCGAACACAATAGAAAATTCCCTGCAAGGGAATTAGCAAAACTTGTAATATAAGAACATATCAATAAAAAGAAAGGCTTTGTTTAGTTGATTTTTAAAGAAATCTTCTTTTTTTTACGTAATATGAATGCTGCTACCGAAAAGGAAAAGGATTGAGTAAAGTAGAGACACATCAGCCAAATCCATCTGAATCACTATCTGACGGTGAATTGATGGAATTGGTGCGGAAACATGACCAGTCTGCTTTCGATATCCTGATCCGCAGACATGAAGAGAAATTGTATCATCTCGCCTGGAGCATAGTCAGAAACCGCGAAGATGCATCGGATATTGTCCAGGAGGTTTTTTTTACAATCTGGGACAATCCTGGTGTCTGGAAACCGAAACAGAGTGTTTTAAGCAAAAAACAGGTTAAGTTCACAACCTGGTTATTCCGGGTCACTACAAATAGATCTTTGAATGCGCAGAGATCAAAAAAACTAAAATCATTCCTTTCCTTTTCAAACGATAAAGAATCTGAAGTGTTCGGGGAAGCAGTTTCACAACCCAATAAAGAGGTGCCCGATCAAGCACTAATTCAGCAGGAAGAATCTCAAACCTTCGAGGTGGCTTTCGCAAAATTAGCCCCGAAGCAAAAGGCCGCCATTCACCTTCGGTACCGCGAAAATCTATCCGTGGGTGAAGTCGCAAAGTCGTTGGATGTCAGCTATAAATCCGCCGAGTCCTTACTTTTTCGTGGTAAAGCACGGTTGAAGGAATTACTCACTCAATAGATAGTTTTATACATGTTTCAAGGAGTCGCCATGAAGAGGATTGTCGTTTTTTTTATCGTTTTGTCATTCATTACCGGGGTTTTAAACACATCGTCAGCACATTACGGCGCAAAATACGAACCACCAGACGGGAAAACGATACATGGTCTGGGATGGCATGGGGCATCTCAGGATGCATATATGGAAATGATGCCGGATACCCTTCAGCCGTTAATATTCCAGATGATGAAAGATGTTCCGGGCATTTCGGGCAGAGGTGGACTGACAGTCACCAACCTGCTTGCTGCTTTCAGAGCAGAGAATATAAACCAGAGAACTCAATTTGTCGAGTGGAGTTTCCATTTCAGGGATGATGGAGTTGTGATTGATCGGGAATTTGCAGATACGCGGGAATATGACGGATATATCGACACAGTTGCAATTGCATTACGCGAATATGGTCGTCCAGTTTTTATTCGTCCCGGTCTCGAAATGAATGGTAACTGGAATGGATATCATCCATACATTTTCCCTCGAGCATACAGGAAATTTGTCGAAGGTTTACGGAGGCGAGGTGTGGATAACTTCGCAACAGTTTGGTGCTACGAGCCCGATGCAGCAGCTGATTTCGCGGATTCCACTGACAGAGGAGGCTGGAAATGGTATCCTGGGGATGATGTTGTCGACTGGTTCGGATTAGATCCTTTTGATGCGGATCATTTCGACCCAGCCGGACCTGACTCAATTGATCGAGGTGGTCAATGGGTACTTACTAAAAAAGGAAAATCCGAAAAATTCCTCAGTTTTGCTGAAGCTCGCGAAAAGCCGGTGTATCTGAACGAGCTATCGGCACGTCATGTCTGGATTACTCCACATGATGAGGAAGTGGACTCGACCCACGGTGAAGTAGATTGGAACTACTGGTTTGCACCGTTCTTTGAATTCATGGAAAACCATCCCAATATCAAAGGCTTCAATTACATCAACCTCGACTGGACACAAATTGGCAGGTGGGAAACATGGGGTGATGCAAGGCTTGAAATCAACGAGTACATTCGGGATATGTGGATTAAAGAAATTTCCAGCGAGCGATATCTAAATGCCGGTTACAATATTGATTCTGAAGTATCGGTTCCCGATAATTCAGTTTCACAACCCGCAGATTTCTCCGTTACAACATATCCAAATCCCTTTAACTCGAGCTTCAGGATAAGTTATTCCCTAACCAACCGGAGTGACATAATCTTTACAATTTACTCCCTGAAAGGAGAAACAATTCAAAGTATTAAATTAAAGGGACAGAGTGCCGGTCATTCTGAGATGTTGGTGGATTGTTCAGATTTAACATCAGGTGTTTATTTGCTAGCAGTGAACAATGGTAAATTTTCGGTGACAGACAAGATTGTTTTAATTCGGTAGATAAAGTCATTTTTCCCGGAGTAGCGATGCTTGCTTTTGCAAA
Organism: Calditrichota bacterium; assembly: GCA_018644935.1. Lineage (GTDB taxonomy): Bacteria > Electryoneota > AABM5-125-24 > Hatepunaeales > Hatepunaeaceae > JABGPL01. The sequence continues at coordinate 7,338 of JABGPL010000098.1, forward strand.
ACATTTTTCCCGGAGTAGCGAATCTTGCTTCGCAATATTGTATTTCAGAAAATGCGAAGCAAGATTCGCTACTCCGCTGTTGTCAAATCCTTCATTATTGAATTGCTAAGTATAATATGACTCTCCCTGAATCCATTTCTCGCTTGACTTTGCTGCGATATTTAACTAATATTCTACTAAGGGTTAACACTACAAAGGAAGAGAGGTTGATTATGAAAACTATCCGGATTTTTTGTGTTTTATTTTTACTCACGTTTTCGACCGCGGTAATTGCCGAACCGAACGATCTTCAACACTTCGATTATAATGATGAAGAAATTCCATCATCACTTTCAATGAGCGTAATTGTCGCCAATCTCGGCGGGATAGAATACGTCGAAGGTGCTGAAATTGCCTGTGTTACACCAGCAGGAGTGATCGCAGGAGCAACCGCTCTTTATGGCGATCCCAATAGTCAGCCACTTCCGCCGTCATGGGGATTTGCAGTCTGGGGAGATGAAAATTTAACTGAAGATGTCGTCGAAGGTTTTGTGACTGGCGAGGAACTGCGGTTTCTCTATTGGGACCCGGTACGAGATATGGAACTTGGCATTTCGTTTGAAGCTCAGATGGGCAATGGTGTTTTTGAAGAAAACGGCTTGCTCGTTATCGATGTAGCAGTCTCCGTCGAATCGGGAGAACAATCCATCCCGTTGCAATTCGCCCTAAATGGAGTCTACCCAAATCCTTTTAATAGTAATGCCGTGATAAATTACTCAGTTGCCGTAAGTGAAAATGTCAGCGTCTTTCTTTACGACCTGAGTGGCAGGTTAGTCAGAGAATTGAGCAGCGGTATCCAATCCCCCGGACGTCACCAGTGCTTAATCGATGGTGCTAATTTTGCCGCGGGTGTTTATCTCGTTAGTGTGAAGAATAGTATGCAAACACAGACTCAGAAGGTTATTCTTCTTAAATAAGCAGTAGCCCGGAATTTTGCATTCCGGGAGATCCTAACGAAATAGACAAACTACATCACCTTTAATCCTCCTCATCAGTTGCCCGAGTGAGTGGGTGTTTGTTACTCCCGTCGGAATCCATTATCCAGATAACCCTTGCGTTTCTTATCTCCGGATCAGGAGCAATATAAACGATTTGAGACCCATCCGGAGACCAACTTGGGAAATAGCCTTCCTTAGCAATCACTGTTGGATTCTCCCCATTTATCCCAACTGTCCAAATTCGATCAGCCATATCGTGAGTGAGTTTCATCCCGTCGGATGATACAGATAACATTGACAAGGAAGGTTTTAGGTCACCAGGACCTTGTACCAATCCATAATTTGATCCATTCAAATCAACCGAGCAAATACCCTCAAAATGATGGAAGAAAATTATTGAATTTCCATTGGGATTCCAAGCTGGTGAAAAAGCGAAAGGAGAAGAACCGATTGGTCTCGCTGAATGCCAATCAAAATGATAACTGGACCTATCATTCACATTCAACATCACAAGCAAAAACATTCCATGGAATCTCTCACTGGTGTCTGCTGAGAAGATAATTCTGCTACCATCCGGTGACCAAGAGGATTGTCGTACCCAACCTTGGTTATAAATCGTTTCAAAATTACCTCCATCGATGTCAATTTTATAAAGGTTATGTTTTGAAAATAAAACACTATTTCCGTCAGGATTAAAAGTTGGGTACTCCAAATATTGACCAGATTTTAGCAATGTACGATTTTCACCATCTGCATCCATAATCCATAAACCACTGGTTCCTTTAATTGGGAGATCTATATATAATCCATTGAAAGTATCCCAAATATAAACTATCTTACTGCCGTCAGGACTGAATGAAGGGTGGCTATAGATGAATTGAGGATTGGGATAATCAGTTGAACCTGTGATTGGAAAACCTGGACATCCAATAATTATGACTGATAAAACAGCGATAAAGCAATTAAGCAGAAGGTAACGCACTTGAGGCTTCCATCGTTTTTATCCAGAAAATAATAAATTTAAATACTACCATCCCGACGGGTGGCATCGTCTGGCTTGCTCAGACATGTTTCTTATATAACAATAATTACTTTTTTTCATCAGTTCATTCTCCGGGTGTGGATAACACTGGGGCACGGCACGCCGTGCCCGTACGTTGCGGGGGTGATTCGTGAATCACCCAGACATTGCAACAGACCACATTTCCCAAATCATTCCACCAGAAGCACTTCAGTAACCGATTCAGTCAACGCTTTCCGAATCCCCGACTCATCAATAAACTTCAAAATAACTGCCGCGACATCAAGAGTGAAAATAACACTTGCTTCAAGGACTTCCATTTTCCCGGAGATCGCAAGTGATATAAATCCTTTTTTTACATTACCCGAGATACTCATTACATCACCTTCCCAGCCGCTCTTCAAATTTGTGAGCTTTGCTCCCAGACCTGCGACCTTGGGGATTAATTGATCTATCATAGGGATCAGTTTTTCTTTCGCTTTTTCTTTTCCAAGATCATGTGATACTTCGACTTTTATCTCAGGCATTTCAAATTTTTCCTAATAGTGTTTCTGCTATTTTAATCCGTCGGGGGGTGTAAGGGTTATCCTTTCTCAGGTATTTGACACTCTTTTCAATCGCTGGAGCGATATATTCGAGTTCCGGTTTTGCGATACTTGTATCCATTTCACTCAAAACGAGCGATGTATGCCAGAACGGGAATCGTTTCCATCTGCCGTTGTCATCCCGATGAGCCTTGAGTGCTCTCATCCCTCCTCTCAGCAGTGGTTCCTGATTATAGAGACCGCCTGCATTTAAGTGACGCCACATTGCTGTCGTGCAAGTTCCACAGCAAAACATCCCCACCGTATAGCCCCCCGATTCATGATTTTTCAGAACACTTATCATGCCCTCGGATGCTCTCGTAAGTGACCGTTTGACGTTCTCATCTGGCGAATCAAGAAGTATCAAAGCCCGGCAGGCTTCTTCTCCCAGAATATGCCCCGTCGCTGCGCCCGAGGTGATTCTTTCACCGGTGAATAATCGAATCCCATCCCGATAATCCCTCTCAGTTGGTGCAAACATCCCGGCATAAGCACCTTTTAAACCCTGTCGGGATGCAATCCAGGTACTGAGTTTTTCAGATTCGGAATTTTTAACAGGCTTACCGCTGAAATGAGATTCGTTAATTGCATCTAACGTAACAGCCAGGCTGTCTTTATTTAACATTTTGTTTTTCCCGAAAGCCTATAAATTACTCACTCTCATGAATCGTGTACTGGTGATTGATCTCAGTACATCCCCGAATCATGTCGATGGCACCGCAGTATGTGGAGTCGGAAAGTGAGATTGCTTTCTCAACATCTTCAGGTTGAATGTCTTTCCCTGTAATGGAATAATTAAAGGTGATCTCTTTTATCGACTGCGGATGTTTTTCTTTGCGCTCAGCTACTACATTGACTTCGAAATTCCTGACGTCGACACGTTTTTTTCTCAATATCGCTATTACATCCATCGAAGCACATCCAGCTATCCCCATCAACATCAATTCAAGAGGTCTTGTTCCGCCACCAAGACCACCAACTCCTTCAGCTGTGTCCATCACAGACCAGGTATTTGATCCTCCCTTTGCAGCTATGGCAAGTCCTTCGATCTGCTTGATTGTTACCTGCATCTCCATTTGGTCTCCCTCCAAATTTTGTTTTTTGGTTTGATAATTAACAAGGTGCTGTAAATCAAAGTGTACGAAAGCTACTTTTAAACCACTAACTATTTAATCATACAGACTAATAATAGCATTGAACTCCATTGAGTGAAATATTCAGAATGATTTTTTTTACGATTCTTGGTTTTGTTTTACAATAGACATCATTTACATTAACTATACAGCAATGTAATTACGGAAATTCATCGAATTTCCATACAGGTTGTACGAGGATGTTGTAATATTGATAAGAATGATCTTATCTCAAACCAAATATCCGCATAGACATCGGAAGACTTGGCCGAAATTCGATTCATGGTGACATTCCGGGGCAATCCCGATTAATTTGGAGCAAAAATGGTTGAATGGAACGGATATCTGGTATTTATCCTCGCAATTCTGATTGGGAATTATATCCTGACTCTAATCGTTGAGAATCTTAATATCAAGAGGCTCTCACCTGCATTGCCGGATGAATTCGAGGGACATTACGATGCCGAGAAATACTCAAAATCTCAGAACTATACGAGAGTCACAACCAAATTCGGCAACATAACCGGCACATTCGATCTAGTACTAATTATCGTGTTTATATTGATTGGCGGTTTCAACTGGCTCGATAACGTTGCACGGGGATTTGGATTTGGCGAAATTGTCAGCGGATTGATTTTTGCCGGATTGTTAATAATCGGCACCCAGATTGTCAGCATACCTTTTTCTATTTACAGCACTTTTGTAATCGAGGAAAAATTCGGATTCAATCGGACGACCGCAAAAACTTTTGTACTCGATTTGCTCAAAGGTCTTTTGATTTCAGTTATTCTCAGTGCATTGGTATTATGGCTGATTCTCTGGTTTTTCGGTGAGATGGGCGCATATGCATGGCTCTATGTCTGGGGGGCGATGATACTCTTCCAGGTTCTCATGCTCTACATCAGCCCGGTTTTAATCCTCCCTTTGTTCAACAAGTTCACCCCGCTTGAAGATGGTGAGCTTAAAGAGACTATCGTAAATTACATGCAGAAAAACCGCTTCAAATTGAAAGGTCTGTTTACCATTGATGGATCAAAACGTTCATCCAAAGCAAATGCCTATTTCACCGGCTTTGGAAAATTGAAACGTGTAGCACTTTACGACACATTGATTGAAAAATTCGAAGTACGGGAAATTCTGACGGTTCTCGCGCATGAAGTTGGGCACTCCAAGCTGAAGCACATTCCGAAGAGGATATTTTCCGGCATTCTGCAAATGGGATTGATGCTCTTTTTACTCAGCTTATTCATTAAAAACGAAGGACTGCACGCGGCGTTTGGGATGGAGAATGTCTCAATTTACGCAAGTTTGATTTTCTTCTCTTTTATCTACAGTCCGGTATCAATGGTGCTTGGGTTGATCTCAACAATCTCTTCGAGAAAACATGAATACGAGGCCGATGCTTTTGCAGGTAAAACCACCGGTGACCCGGATTCGATGATCGGTGCATTGAAAAAACTAAGCGTGACAAACCTTTCAAATCTAACACCGCACCCATTAAAAGTATTCCTTGAGTATGATCATCCGCCAGTGCTGGCAAGGATTAAGGCGATTAGGAAACTCGAAAGGTAGGACAGGCATTCCTGCCTGTCATCACGCAAAGCGTGATTCATTTACGCCATCGTTGACAGTAGGACGGTCATTCCTGCCCGTCCATCACGCAAAGCGTGATTCTTATGGCGGAGATGTTCGGTTTGGGATTTGCTTTATTGGGTAGGAATCCGCTTTTGGCGGATGGTCGGGCTGGAATGCCCAACCTGCTGATTTCACAAAAAACACCTTTGTACAATACTTTAACAAGTCCTTAACAACTCTCAGATCTAATAGTGTTATGTTACTTGTGTCTTTTTGGAAACAGGTCAACAGATCTAAATGAAAACGAGGTTATCTTGAAAAAACTGGTCATTTTTATAATACTAACTGCATTTATTATTTCCTCACCATGCCTGGCTGAGTTGGGAGAGAACGTTGAAAGGTTATCTGAAATTTTACAAACCGGTTATTACATAGAAATCGAGATTGAGGGTGACCGACTCTACGCTTCTTCATACTACGGATTTGAAGTGATCGACATATCCGAACCGGAAAATCCCGTTGTCATCGGAAGAGCTCCATCGAATGAGGACTCTGAGGAAATCGCAGTTAAGGATGGGTATGTATATCTCACGGACTGGCGTCGAGGCGTTTATTGTTACGATGCAAGAGATCCCGAGAATATATCTAAAATATGGACATACCCGGAAAATCCGATTAACTTGACCTTATATGAAGATGTCAAAGTTCATGAAGACCGGCTTTATGTTTGCGTTTGGGGCATAGGAGTTGAAATTTTTGACATATCAGATCCCTCCTCACCTCAATATCTGGATACTTATCCGAACGCACAGCTTCCTTGTGCAATCACTTTTGGAGAGGAAATCGCCTATATTGGGGACTATGGCGTTGAAGGCTTTATCACAGCAGATCTGCGCGAAATTGGAAATTTCAGAACTTATAGATCGAGCTCGACCGGTGGGAGAATTGACGATGTCATGGCATACGGTGACCTGCTTTTCGTATCATCGAGCAATGGATATGGCATCTATGGAATCCTACGTCCCACTGAACCTGCCAGGTTACGAACTATTCGCACCGATAACTGGATTCATTGCATCAATGCGAAGGACAATTACCTGTTTATTAGTGAAAGCGGTGGTGCTTTGAAAATTATGGACATCACCGAACCTACTCAACCACAGGAAGTATTTGCTGATGATACAACATTTTACAACTGGGGTAATGTTCATTTTATAGATGAAAATCGAGCTTTCGCAGCCGGATATTATGATGGGTTAGCGCTTTATAATTTCACTGATCCGGCAGAACCTGAACGAATCACAAGAAACGACCTCCTTTCTCAAACTGTGTATAAATTGGCTGTTGCCAATGGTTACATTTATTTACAGAGATATAATGAGGGTCTGCTGGTCGTTGATGCGACTGATCCAATTAATCCTGAAGTGTTGAGCCCTGCAGATACATCGCACTGTTCGAGGTTACTCACAGTTAATAACGAATGGCTATACTCTTCTTCGGATGTTCCTGGATCGGATGAGACCTGGCTGAAAATCTGGAATCTCGATAATCCAGCAAGTCCGGAACTTGTTGGCCAGCAATTGATCGATGTCCCATTTCCGAATATGGATGTTTATGATGAAATTATGTCACTAAATGGGTTTAACAGTGATATTGAATTGTGGGATATTTCCGTACCTGAAGAACCTATGTTTTTGAGCCGCATTGACAACCTCGGATATCGCTACGCTAGCTTGTATGGTGACTATGTCTATGCAATCGGAGGTGAAAACAATATCCTGTATGTGATTGATATAATAGATCCTGAAAACCCGGAAATACTTAGTGAATACGATGGTTTTGATTATGGATATGGGCTTGATGCAGGCCTGGGTCGTGTATATGTAACAGATGGAGATAATGGCGTTATAGTTTTGGATGTTTCAGATCCCGGCCGTATTGAATTTGAAGCGAACATACAAACCCGCGAATGGGCGACCGATTGCACGATTGACGGAACCTTACTTTACATCTGCGATGCATCAGGTGGAATGCAAATTACGGACATCTCAGAGGACGGTATATATGAAGAAATGGGTTGGCTAAACACCCCGGGTAGAGTAATGACAATAGCCGTGGAAAATGGGATTTGTTACATTGCAGATTATTATGACCTTACAATCGGATACTACGGTGAGTATAACAGTATCCCCATAGAATCCGGAAAGCTGCCATCAGCATATACATTGCATTCAGCATTCCCAAATCCATTCAACGGAGCAACCCGGTTTTCGTTCTCGCTGGCTTTGCAATCAGATGTTCAAATCACAATTTCAGATTATCTAGGGCGTGAAGTTCACAACAATCGACAAGTTTTTGAGGCCGGAAAACAAAGTGTGAGCTGGGATGGATCAGCGTTGCCATCAGGGGTGTATATGCTCGACTTTTCCGTAATGAAACCAAATTCATACGAGCGAGTTTTTAATTCCTCGCAGAAGTTGATCTTAATGAAGTAGGACGGTCATTCCTGCCCGTCCATCGCGCCAGCGCGATTCATTTGAGCGGTGTCAGGTGTCCTCAAGACCGTTGAAATTTCCTTGATTTTGCGCGGATCTTGTCATTCCCGCGAAGGCGGGAATCCAGAAACAACGATAACCTACTGGATTTCCGCATTCACAGGCAAGACGTGATTGAGTAGTGTCAGGTGTCCTCACCTGACACTAAAGTTCTGTCATCAGAATGATCCCCATCAGCATATTTCCAAAACCAATCTCTCCAAAACAACAAAACACTACCCCCTCCCTTTTCAACCCCCACCAGTTTTCTT
>JABGPL010000099.1 GCA_018644935.1 Calditrichota bacterium
ATTGCACTGGACAATATATCGAGGGCACCTGATGCTCTGAAAATTGCAATAGCAGCAAGAATAGCAACGAGGTAGGGAATAATGCGAACTCCGACATCAAAGCCTTCTTTAGCACCTTCAACGAAGACTTCGTACACCTTTACTTTTTTGAACATTCCGAAGAGAATTATGAGCACCAGGATAAATGGTATAGCCCAGATACCAATACCCTCTAAAATTGTTCGAATTGAATCAGGCATTTCATTTCCCTCCCTTGCTATCAATGGCAGATTTCAAAGCTGTCTGAGATGGGACAAATCGCTGAAGGAATTTGGAGACTAAAATTGCAACGGTTGTTGAAACTCCTGTTGCAACCAGTACCGGACCCAGTATTTCGGTGGGGGCGGTTGATCCAGCAGAAACCCTTATTGCAATTACAGTTGCTGGAATTATTGTAACTGAAGAAGTGTTGATTGCGAGGAAAGTCGCCATGGAATTGCTGGCACTTTCCTTATCAGAATTTATCTTCTGGAGGTCCTGCATGGCGCGAAGTCCGAGTGCTGTCGCAGAATTGCCTAACCCGAGCATATTGGCTGCGATGTTTGCGAGCATACTTCCCATTGCGGGATGCTCAGCAGGGACTTCCGGAAAAACTCGCTTAAGAATAGGTCTTAAGATCCGAGCGATAATCTTCACAAGTCCAGCTTTTTCGGCAATCTTCATCAATCCCAACCAAAACGCCATCACTCCAATCAGTCCAAGAGCAAGTTCGACAGCGACCTTCACACTATCGAGTGCTGATGAAGTCACAGCTTCAATATTTCCCGTGAAGGCAGCAACCAGTATTCCACCTACGATCAAAATTGTCCAGACATAATTCACAAGTCTACTCCTGTATGTTCCGGGTTCTAGTTTTTTACAGTTGAAATCAGATCAATTTATCGGTATAATATACAGTTCTTATTTTATTTTTCAACGCGCAACCTGATTTAATGTTGTATATCTGCAATCTGGCGCAAACTGAGGTTTCAAATGTCCGAATCAAACATGGGTGGATTCGCAACATTAGACTGGGCAATTCTTGCGGGATATTTCCTGATAATTGTGGTTACAGGCGTTATCTTCACAAAACGCCAGCGTTCTACCGATGATTATTTTCTTGCAAACAGAAGCATCCCAATGTTTGCAGCAGCAATTTCGTTTCTTGCGACCTCCCTGTCTGCAGCGACATTTGTCGGAGGACCACAACAGTCATATTCTGGGGATCTCACTTATTTATCTTCAAACATCGGTTCGATAATTGCAATAATTATTGTCGCTGTGTTCTTCATCCCTGCATTGTACAAACAAAGAGTTGCCACAGTATATGGGCTGCTTGAAAATCGTTTCGGGCGACCATCTTCTCTGTCAGCAAGTGGCGCATTCATGATCGGAAGAGTTTTTGCAAGTGGAGCAAGGCTTTACATTGCTGCGCTACCAGCGTCTCTGATATTGTACGGGGATATTGCAATCCGACACCAATTAGTGGCAATTGCCCTGCTCACAGTTGTGGGGATAGCTTACACTTATGTTGGTGGAATTCGAACTGTTATCTGGACAGATGTAATACAGGCGGTGATTTTTATTGGTGCAGCTTTGATAGCGGTTGTGATATTGTACAACCGGATTCCACTCGATTTTTCAGGAATTATTGAAGCACTACGCAATCCGGGAGACGGAGCAGCTTCTAAGTTGACTTTGTTCAAATTAGGCACAGAAGGATTTAGTCCTAAGCACTCCTTCACATTGTTCACCGCAATCTTTGGCTTCTCGTTGCTAAGCCTTGGTGCCTATGGAACTGATCAGGATATGACACAGAGGTTAATGACCTGCGAGAATGCTGTAAAGGGCAGCAGATCGGCAATAATAGGTGTACTTGTTGGTCTGCCTGTCACAACATTGTTTATGTTCCTTGGTCTTCTATTGTATATCTTTTACAGTCGTCCTGAACTAATGGGAATTGCGGCCCCTGCTTACGAAATTGAAGGAAGCCGGAAGGTATTCCTGAGTTTCATATTAAAGGAACTTCCTCCAGGTGTTACCGGTTTGATGATGACCGGTTTGTTTGCGGCAGGATTATCGAGTTTAAATTCAGCAATTAATGCAATGTCTTCATCGTTCGTAAATGATCTTTATAAACACTTCAGACCTAACAAAAGTGAAATACATTATCTCAAAATTGGTCGTAAAGCAGTTTTAGTCTTTGGGATTGTATTAGGTTTGTTTGCAGTGTCAAGTGTTTTCTGGCAGGAAGCCAGACCGGAAACTACACTCATTAACTTTGCTTTAATGGTAATGGTGTTTGCGTATTCCGGACTTGTTGGGGTTTTCTTATCCGCACTCTTCACAAAAAGAGGGAGTAATGTTTCTGTGATTTCCGCTCTGTTAACTGGTTTCTTGGCTGTTTTGATAATGCAGACCTGGTTTAATACTGATCTTGCTTTCCCCTGGCAGATGTTTATTGCAACTTCACTATCATTTGTTGTTTGCCAATTGGGTACAACAAAATCGATTACAGGAGATCATTGATATGGAACTTATCACACGACAGTTATGTTTGACTCAACATGTCGGGACACGGGATATACTTTTTGGTGGGCAAATGCTTGCATGGGCTGATATCGCTGCATCATTATGGTGCAGACTACTTACCAGTTCCAATCAGTTGATAACAGTACACATGTCCGACATTGATTTTGTGAAACCGGTTCGGGTCGGTGAATGTGTTGAATTTTTCGGGGAAGGATATCACATCGGAAAGAGCAGTATAACCGTTTATATTGTAGTTAAAATATCTGCTGCTCTGGTTGGAGAAACGATTGAAGCATTCAGGTATACAACGGTAATGGTCAGTATCGATAGCAAGCTGAAATCGCTCCCATTTCCGATTGCGATTCAAAATACGGGAAATTATTGTCCTAAAACTGATAAAAATCCGGTCTGAAAGGCTAAGAGTCTATGGTGAGTGGTTTGACAGATAATCTTCAAGAATTTCTACCACAGATCTATCAACTTTTAAGAAATCAATTTGGTTATCTCGATTGGTGGCCGGGAGAGACTCCGTTTGAGGTTATTGTGGGAGCAATTTTAACCCAGAATACTTCATGGACAAATGTTGAGAAGGCCATTTATAACCTGAAAAGTGTTGGTGCTCTCTCCCCTGAGGGCATTCTTGCGCTGAATGTTGATGATTCCAGATCAGATGGAAACAGTCTCCCGATTCTTATTAAGCCATCCGGTTATTTCAATCAAAAGTCGAAAAGGCTTCAGATAATAGCAAAATGGGTAATGAATAGATGTCAGGGAGATTTAAGCATGCTTGAATCTGTTACTACCCCAGACCTGCGAAACGAGTTGTTAGGAGTTATCGGCATTGGACCGGAAACTGCCGACTGCATTCTGCTGTACGGGTTTAATAGATTAGTTTTTGTTGTGGATACATACACTAAAAGATCAATGAATCGGATTGGTATTTGTAATGAAGATATAAGTTATGGAGAATTGCAGAATTTGTTTGTCCAAAATCTTGATGATGATATAGATCTTTACAATGATTTTCATGCCCAAATTGTCGCTCTCGGGAAATACCATTGTAAACCGAGGCCCTTGTGTGAAAATTGCCCACTGTCGGAAATATGCAAATATGGTTTAAACAAAAACCGGAGGGTTACTTGAAATGAGAGCTGTTGTCCAGAGAGTATCCAGAGCTCAGGTAAGAGTAGACGGGAAAGTGTGTGGGGCAATTGAAAAAGGTCTGCTTGTTTTTTTGGGAATAACTCACAATGATACATTCGATGAGGTAATTTGGACGGCTAAGAAACTCAGCGGATTGAGGATTTTCGAGGATGACGAAGGCAAAATGAATCTATCCGTAAAAGAGATTGATGGGAAAATTCTCGTGGTATCTCAGTTTACACTCTATGCAAGCGTTCAGAAAGGAAGACGTCCTTCTTTTGTAGAAGCCGCCAGTCCCGAATTAGCAAAACCGCTATATTTGAAATTTTGCAAATGTCTATCGGCTGAAAATATCACAGTTGAGCGAGGTATATTTGGAGCAAAAATGGAAGTAGAAATTATAAATGATGGACCTGTCACTATCATTATTGAACAAGTTGTTAAATGTGACACTTAGTCAATTATATCACAAAACCACCTTAATTGTTGATGACATTCCTGCAGTGTCATTCTATCTATATGATAATAATGAACATGAGCAATTAATCAAAATGGTGCAGGTCACATTTTCATAATCCTGAAATTTTCGATAACAACAAGATAATGCTTGAATTCGACAACTTGTTATTATAACTTTATAAAAGGAGAAATATATTTATTAGTTCTCCTTGTTCAAAAATTTAGGAACACCGCAGACCTAAATCATGAAGAACGTTTTTCTTACCTCTTGCTTATTAGTTTTTGCCCTCGGATTTATTGCCGAATCCTGGGGTGACGATATCCCTCTACCTCCTCCAATGCTTAGTGCAAATCCGTTGAATTTTGAAGCTGACCTACAAGCAGGTGAAGAAATCGTTCTCCAATCATTGATTTCGAACATTGGTGACGTACCGGTCAATTGGCAAAGTGAAGTAAGGCTTGCTGAGGTGGGAAATCGTGATCGGGTAAACAGGGAATGTCGTTCAATTATAAATGACCAGCATGGACCCCGGCGAGATGAAAGAGGAGAGGTTCTGGCGCAACATCAAGTTCCATACCGGTATGTCTGTGGAATGGTCTGGGATGGGGAATACCTGTGGGGGACCAGTTATCGACAAGACCGATTGTTTGCGATTAATACTGAAAATGAAGAAGTTGTATATGATTTTCGGACGTGCAACGATCCCAGAGGATTAGCCTTTGATGGCGACAACCTCTATGTTAACCGGGGCGAGGAAGGCAGGAGCAGAATTTTTATTTACAATCATGACGGCGACTTGATAGATTATTTTGATTTACCATATCAAATCCAGGGAATGACAATTGATGACGCCGGCAGATTACTTGTAAATGATTTTGAGACACAAAGAATACATATTGTAGATATAGAAACCCACGATGAATTATTTGTTGTCGATATCCTTAATTCACTCGAATTGGAAAACTATTCTATCGGGGCTCTGCTGTGGATAGAAGAACATCGTCCTGGGCAACTATGGTTTGCTGCAAGGGATAACTCTTCAAACGAATGCTCTGCTTTTCAAATCTCAATTGATGCAGATTGGCATACTGAAGAAATTCAACATTTTCCCTTTGAGGAGGAGAGTTTTTATGCAATTGCACACGACGGTCAGAATCTGTGGCATAGCGGCCGATATGAACAACAATCATGGTGGGTATATGATGATGGGATAGTAGAAGCAAAATTAGTTACAGTTGAACCTGAATCTGGATTGCTTGATGTAAACGAAGAGGTGAACATCAGCATCAACATCAATACCCATAATCAATTTGCGGGAGTCTATCCTGGATTTTTGGAAATTTCTGCAGAAAATCCCGAAGTACCGGTGTTGCCAATTGGCTTCAATGTAATAATTGAGGGCGTCCCAGAGATGGAAATTTCATGGGAGGTTGGTCAGAATGAGAATTTACTAAGCTGGAATGATCATTTTGAAACAATCTACGTAAATGAAGTTTATTCGCTTCCAATTATTTTCCGAAATACAGGCTCAACTCAACTCAACATTGAGAACGTAGATATAAACTCAGAATTCTTTCTCCCCTCACACAGAAACTTAATTCTTCCACCTAGAACTTGGCAACAAGTTACACTAGATTTTTTTACTCCTCAGAGTGGAGTTTACCTGGGATTGCTTTCCGTTAGATCTGACGACCCGGATCAACGCGAGTTAGAAATTAATATTGTAGCAGATGTTCAAACACCACCCACAGCAGTTGTTGAACCAGTTAATATTATCGAAGTACTGCCAATTGGCATTCTATCTGAGACTGCAGTTAACATCTCAAATGAAGGTGAAGATGTTTTAAATTGGAAGGTAGAGTTTGAAGATGCTCAGATACAACAACGAGACAGACCAGATATTCATGAGAGTGGTCCAAAGAGGCACGTCAGAAATCTTGAGCTTGAAACTAATCCATTTTCCCCCAATCCGGATTTCCCAAACAGAGACTTTCCCGGCGAAATACTGAACCAGTTTAACATTCCGTACAGAGATGTCAGAGGACTTGCCTTTGATGGAGAACATCTGTGGGGAATTGCATGGAATGAGGGCAGGTTATTTGAAATTCATCCGCAGACCGGAGAACTTCACAGCAATATTGAAATTCATGATATGCCCAGAGCTCTCACTTGGGATGGTGTGAATTTCCTCATCGGAGATGTAAACCGTCGAGTTATATATGTTTATAACAGACAGGGTGATATGTTAGACAACTTTGATCTGGGGCTGGAATATGATGGTCTTGCATCGAATCAGCATAATTATCTTTATGTAAACTGTAGAACCGATAACAAAATACACGTATTCGATTCCGCCAGAAGAGTTGAGATCGGGATAGTAGAGTACTCAGATTTGATTGTTGATGATGATATTGATTGCATTGAGTGGGTACCTAATCACTTCAATGGAAAGCTTTGGTGTTTGTCGCGAAATCATGTGTATCAATTGGATGTTAATGAAAACTGGCAAGTGGAATTAGTTAACGGTTTCGATTGGAACGTTGATCAGAAGTATGCTGGTCTCACACACAATGGAGAAAACTTATGGCACGGGATGCGTGGTGAGAGACGATTGTACGAACATGATGACGGAGTTCGAGAAGTACTTTGGGCTGAAGCTCAGCCAGACTCTGGCAGTCTGTTGGGATTTATGGATGAAGATTTGTTTATTACGCTGAACGCCAATGATGACATTGGTGGGGTGCTGAATGCTACAATGCATGTCTTGACGAATGATCCTGTAAACAGAGATATACTAATCCCAATAAGCCTTCAGGTTATAGGGGTACCGGGGGTGAGCATAGCCTGGGAATTCGGGGCAGATGATAACAGAATAGATTGGAGTGATTATCCTTTAGAATTATTTTCAAACGGTTCATACTCCGTGCCGGTCAGCATTACAAACCCTGGAGATGATCTACTAATAATTGAAGAGATCATCTCAAACAATAGAGCTTTTGAAGCAAGTCCTGAGCAGTTGACAATTCTTCCGGGGGAAACTGACATATGTGATTTTGTCTTCAGTCCAATAGAGATCGGCATTCACATCGCAGAAATGGTTGTTCATTCAAATGTGGTTGGAGCTGAAGAAATCTCAATTGATCTTATTGCAGAATCCCTGCCTCCTCCTGTAATTCAAGTCGATCAAAGAAGAATCGAGGACGAAATTCAAATACGGGATAATTCAAACCAGATTGTGACTATTTCAAACAATGGTGAATCAACGTTAATTTGGAGAACATGGCTTGAATATCCGGATGTTCAATTTCGGGAAAATCCTCAGGCTGATGAGAGAGATGATATTGATTTAGACGGTAGAAATCGAAGGTTCTTATCTGGAAAATCAAAAGTCCCCGTAAGAGATAATCCAGGTGATATCCTTCAGCAATATGACATTCCATACTCTAATACCTCAGGATTGGCATGGGATGGTTTTCTGATGTGGGGTGTAGATGATACAGAAAATCATCTATTTGCAATTGACCTCAATACCGAATTATTGATTTCTGACTTTGTCATTAATGCCCAACCAAATGGACTGGCTTTCGATGGAACTGATTTCCTCGTAGGTGGCGGGAGAGACATTTACAAATATGATTTAAATGGACAATTGTTAGATCAATACAGACCAAATGTCCGTCCGGATGCGATTGCATGTGGTGAAGGTAGATTTCTATTTATTCTGGATGATCCCAACTCAATTATTCATGTACTCAGGATGGAAGATTTTGAAGAGGTATGCGCAATTGATTGTGGGGATATTTTTGGAGATATTTCTCTCCAATCTATTGAATGGGTAGATCTTCATTTTGAGGGACAGTTATGGTGTGTTTCAGAAAATCGTATCTGGCAACTTTACATCGATGAAAATTGGCATCCTGTCATAGTAAATGAGTTTGAAACAATTAATGATCAGAACTATACAGGAATTGCTCACAACGGGACAAACATTATCCACGGTATAAGTGAACAAAGAATCTGGATTGAATGCGATGATGCTATTGATGAGACGCCCTTGATTACTGTGGTTAATGATGCAGGACGACTTGAATCGGAGGAGGAGACTGAGATTCAGATCAATTTTGATGCTGATAGATATATGGGAGGCAGTTATTCCGGGATTCTCCACATTTTGTCTAACGCGCCTGATAATCCTGATGAAATCGTTGAAATACAATTAACTATTTTGGGTAATCCTGCAGTAGCCACAAATCCGATCGCCCATCCATTTGAAGGGAATGTTCCAATTGTCTTTGAGAGCTCCATTAGCAATGAAGGTCAAAGTTCACAAGATATAGTTATAAAGAATGTAGGCACAGATAATTTACAGATACTTGGCATTGAATCAGATAGTGAAGAATTTCGTGCTATCATTCCTCAAGACTTATCAATCGCAATCAGAGATTCTATTGAAATTGAATTTATTTTCACACCTCTTCAGGCGGGACAGAGACAATGTCGCATATCAATTATCACAAACGCTGAAAATATTGATGATGGAACTTTGCGCTACGACCTTTTAGGAAATGGTGTCACTCACCCGATTGCATCCACCACATACGACGAAAACAGCCCAATAGATGTTCAGATACAAATGTTTGAAAGGGATATAAGTCGAGAATTAGTGATCCGAAATGCTGGTGATGAAAATTCAGTTGATCTTGAGTTTTCAATTTTACCTCTATCTGTAGATATGGATAATCAAAGGGATTTGAGTCCTCAACTTTCACCTCGCAGGAGCATGAGGTCCATTTTAAGTAATGAGGAATTTCCTTCCAGAGATTTCCCCGTGGATATTTTGGAGGAAATGGGAATTCCATACCTAGGTACCAAAGATCTTGCATGGGATGGAGAACTTATCTGGGGTATCGTTTCAGAATCAGGTCGTTTAATAGCTGTTAATCCGATTGATGCAAACGTTGTAAGCAATTTCAGAACATCATCTAACGCACATTGTATGGCATTTAACGGCCTACATTTCTATATTGGCATAGACCCGGACAACACAATTATCAAGTGCGATAGAAATGGTAATATAATAAACACCTTTGAGATGCCATTTGGAGATATCCGTGGTTTATCTTTTGATGACTATGGAAATTTACTCATTGCTGCAGGTCGTGAAAGCGTTGTTCACGTTCTCAATATAAATAATTTCAATGAAGTATCATCTTTTCAGCTGAACGATATTCTCAATGGTAGTCTTAGATCAATTGTATGGGTTTCAGATCATCCTAACGGTCAACTCTGGACAGTTTCGAGGGACAGGATTTATCAGGTATATTTGGACCGTGATTGGAATCCTGAGTTAGTTGGTGAAATTAGTGCAGATCAGGATATGCAGTTATCTGGAATAACACACGATGGTATTAACCTGTGGTTAGGCTTGAATAATACTGAATCATGGCTGTCCATTGATGATGGAGTATCTGAAATATCGATTGAAACCTGGATACAAATTAGTCCTCAAAGGGGTGTACTTAGTCAGGAATCTGAATCTGAAATTTTGTTTGAATTCTCAGCAGAAAACCTTGAACCATCTACTGAATATCAATGTGAAATACTAATTCGAACCAACGATCCGGATACTCCAGAGATATCTATTCCTGCCTCTATGACTACCGAGTCGGTACCAGTGCATTTTAATAATGTCCATGAAACTTTTGCATTTCATAATATTCAGATATCAGAGATGTTATTAAACGGGCAGCCGATGCCTGGAGGTTTTGAAATTGGCACTTTCACTCCGGGAGATATTCTTGCAGGTGCCATAGTTTGGTCATCTGTTCGTAATGAACCTACAAACCTCCATGCTTTTAAGAATATCCGCGGAACAGACATTATTGAAGGGTTTGAACCGGGGGAAGAATTTAAGTTCAAAATCTGGGATAATGTAACCGAAGTAGAAATAGAAACCTTTAATGTTGAATATGAAGCAGGTGAAGAATTCTGGCAGTGGCGAGGGAATTCCATAATCTCAATAATGGCAGAATCTCCAAAAATACTGGAGTTAGAATTAGATTCTGGTTGGAATATGATCTCCATAAATGTTGTCCCACCGGATGAATATTGGTTGATTGGAGAGAATGGTGAGCATATATTCGATGGTCCTGATGCTGTACTAATGACAGAGCAATTCCGATATATTGATGAGAATAATGAAGCCCAGCACCATGTACGTATCTTGAAAGATAGCAATGGGTTATTTTACATGCCCGAATTCGAATTTAATAATATTCCATTCTGGAATCTTGAGTTCGGATTTCTTATGTGTGTTGATTCTGCTCTAACCTCAACATGGAGCGGTGATTTAATCCCACCGGATTCTCCAATTACATTACATTCTGGGTGGAATCTGATAGCATATTATCCAGAATACAACCTGGAAGCAAGTGCTCCGGACTATTATGTTCTATCTCAAATTATCGATAATGTGAGAATAGCTAAGGATGATGATGGATTGTTTTTGTCGACAGTAAATGACTTCTCTAATATGCCGCCCTGGAAAGAGAAAACAGGTTACCTGGTGCTTATTGAATCAGATGAACCAATCATTCTCACATATCCCCCAGAGCGGGAGATGATTGCGCTGAGTCATCCCAATAATCGTTTGGGAGAATTCAATGGTGAAGGATTTCAAGTCGGAGGCAACCTCCACAAATCAGATCGAAATATGAGTGTGCTTGTTAACACAGTTTCCAATCAAGACATTCAGCAAAGCGATAAGATTCTTGCATACAATTTATCCGGTGACCTTTTAGTTGGGACAGGCAACATTGATGCGAATGGCAGATGTGGACTGGCAGTTTGGGGAGATGATTCGGCAACGAAGGAGATTGACGGATTGTTAGAGGGTGAGGAGTTCATTCTTGAGATTCAACAACTTGATGATTCTTTTTTGAATCGTGAGACCTTAATTATTAGTAACGCCGAAGAAAATGAACCTCAAGTTCCGGTCGAGCAAAGTCTTACATACAGGGTCAATGATATTGTAGTAATAGATCTGGAGCTGGCATCAACGGTACCAGTTGATTATTACATGGCACCGAATTACCCCAATCCATTTAACTCAAACACCAGCATACGTTATGGTCTACCCCATTCGGGAGTGGTTCAATTCGACATCTACGACGTTGCGGGGCGTCATATAGAAAGCCTACTTCAGGAAAAACAGCAAGCTGGACATCATTCAATTGTCTGGGATGGGTCAGGTAGGTCTTCAGGCTTGTATATCTTTCAGATGAATACTGAATCATTCAAATCAGTCAGGAAGGTCATACTCGTTAAGTAGATCATAACTATTAGATAAATTTGTCAACATTCTTTTCGATAACGGCAAATGCATCATGATTATGGATTGATTCATGATGGGCTGCCTCAACCCTAAACCAAGTTAATCTAACATCCTCATTAAGTATTCCTGCTATATCCCTGACAATATCTTCAACAAATACCGGTTTCTTATATGCACTTTCTGTTACAAATTTCTCGTCTTCACGTTTCAAAATCGAGTAAATGGGTGATGAAGCACTTGACTCAATTATTCCGATTAAGTCTTCAAACCATACAAGAGCGTCCTTTTTACTGCGTATATCAACCTTAACTTCTCCCCTCTGATTATGAGCACCAAAGTCACTAATCTCTTTTGAACATGGACAAACACTGCTTATTGGCGCAGAAACTCCATATTGAAAGACTAATTCACCATCAAGTCTGCCGTGAAAGTTACAATTATAATCCACCATACCTCCAATTTTGGAAATGGGTGCTTGCTTACGTAAGAAATATGGAAACTGAATATCAATTTCTGCCGTTTGAGACTCAAGCCGGGAGCGTAATTGATTGAGGATTTCAGGGATTGTAAATATAGTCATTTCATGCCCCGAGAAGCTATCAATTACCTCAACCAATCTAGACATATGCGTGCCACGATTCTGAGCTTGTAGATCGACCAATACATGGATACGAGCAATAGTCTGTTGGTATCCCCCACTCATTTGCCGAACTTTTACCGGATACAGAAGATTCTTAACACCAACCCGGTCAATTGATATATTCCGTGAATCTCTTGTGGACTGAATATCAATCATTATATTCACCATAAAAGTCACATCTGCTTGTGGGTGTCTCAATAATAGAAATTCGATAAAGATTTTCGAGTCTTGGTTTCACCCGTTCCCAGAACCAAACTGACAATTCTTCTGCGGTTGTGAATTTCAAATCTTCAATGTCATTAAGATAGGAATGATCCAGTTGATTGACCAAAGGCTTTACAGCCTCTTTGATTTCTGAATAATCTATAACCCAACCAGTTTTCAGGTCTTTAGTTCCACGAACTTCAACCTCAACAGTATATGTGTGTCCGTGTAACTTTCCACATGGATGGTCTTCCTGAACACCAGTCAAATGATGTGCGGCATCAAAAGTAAACCTTTTTGATATGTTAAAAACAGGATTATCTTTCATTTCTATCTACCTTTTTCATTGTCCCAGGCTATTGTATGAAGACGAGGAGTAAACCTATACCCCCTATCCTTACATTGTTCAATTACCCAGTCCATGCTTGTGAGCTGAGTCTGGCGGTCAGATCCCTCTGGCATCAACATGGTCTGATCAGTTTTTACCAGAGACCCGAATGTACTTTGAATTTCTTCAAGGTCATTATTATTGCTAACAACAAATTTGAAATCTGCGTTTTCGAGTTTGGCGATTGTATACAGTACTTTCGGGTTAAATCTTAATTGTTCCGGTATTCCCGAGTTTGACAGTTTTGGTGAACAATTCCACCAGCTGATCTTTTCAAGCATTACTTGATTTGGAACTATCGTGCCGTTGGTCTCAAGCTCAAAATATGTGTAGCCCTTGGCTCTTAATCTATCAATCAGAACAGGCAATCGATCTTGATGCAGCAGTGGTTCTCCGCCTGTCAGTACAACATGGGGTACATCCCCCGCCCATCTTGTTGGAGGGGCAATAGACAATAGATCATTTGCAATCTTTTCAGGCTTAAAAAGAATTGAGCTGTTCTTTTCCTCTTCACACCAGGCGAATTTAGTATCGCAGTAATCACATCCGAGATTACAGTACTGAAAACGGATAAAAATAGCTGGACAGCCAATCCATCTCCCCTCACCCTGTATTGAGAAGAAAATCTCACATACCGGTAGCATCCCGTTATATTTTTCTTTTTTTGGACCTCTATTGGGAATATTCACTCTACTCTACCCGTTTCTTGAGAATATTTAGTCGGATCGTCAATCCCTGCCTTATTGAAACCGAGTTTTCTGATCTGACAACTCTCGCACTCGCCACATGCCAGTCCCACTGAATCCGGATCATAGCAGCTATGAGTGATGCTGTAATCCACCCCGAGGTTTAATCCAGTCTGAATTATTTCAGCTTTTGTTTTGGAGATAAGTGGTGCCACAATACGTAAAGGAGTCCCACTAACTCCAGCTTTGGTGGCAAGTTGTGCTAATCGTTGAAATGCTTCGATAAACTCAGGTCTGCAGTCCGGATATCCGGAGTAATCAACAGCATTTACTCCAATAAAGATATGTTCCGCACCGACTACTTCCGCATAAGCTAAAGCGAGAGAGAGCATAATCGTGTTTCGTGCGGGAACGTATGTTATGGGGATTTGACTGGGTGAGTTTTCAACAACTGACTCCTTGGGAACAGGGATCTGATCGGTCAAAGCAGAACCACCAAACAATGTCAAATCAAGGGAGAGTACTTTGTGCTCAGTAACATTGAAGTATTCACCTACGCGCTTCGCAGCAGCAAGTTCAGCATGATGTCTCTGACCGTAGTTTATCGTCAGTGCATAGGTCTGATAGCCCAGATCTTGAGCTATGGCAAGAGTTGTTGTGGAGTCAAGACCTCCGCTGAGGAGGACGACTGCTCTGGATTTGTTTTTTTCGAATGTTTTCATTTCAATTATAATATAATAAATCCCTCCATCTGATGCACGTCTTGAAAACTAAATTGCGACCGGGACAAATCCCATTTGTCGAAAGTGGATAGGTTAAATCGCAGTTGAATTATGAAATCCAACATTGGAAACTGATACTACTATTGAATTAGTTTTGATATAGATTTATATTCACAGAAAACAACTACAAACAATGGAGAGAAAATGGATTGCAATATCTCTGAAAACAAGTCAAACTGCAACTGCACATACGAACCATGCCCTCGCAAGGGTAAATGCTGCGACTGTATCAGTTTCCACCAGCGAAATCGGGAACTGCCGGCA
This sequence comes from Calditrichota bacterium, assembly GCA_018644935.1. GTDB lineage: Bacteria > Electryoneota > AABM5-125-24 > Hatepunaeales > Hatepunaeaceae > JABGPL01. Next base: position 14,451 of record JABGPL010000099.1, read on the forward strand.
TGTGTGTTTTCGGCGGCAGCTGAGAGAACATTTGACAGGTCTTACTCGCATTTTGCGAGATTGGTTGGGCAGAATAAGGTTTAGCTTCTTTGGGGTGCGCAAGCCAGGCTTGCGCGGCACAAGCATGGCTTGTGCACTCCTCTCCGCACTCACGCATAGCATAAGGTTCGTCACTTCGTCACCATTTTGGCGGAAAGTGGTGGTGGGTAAGGAGTTGAGGAGGTGACGGAAATGTGACGGAAAGGTGATGAAGTGTTGAGGTGTTGTGGTGAAGGAAAGGAAACAAGTTATGATGCGGTACTTCTCTGCTCGTCATGCTTTGTTCGGGGAGCTGGAAGACTGGGAAAACTTATTGGACTTAAAAAAGGCTGGGCATTAAGATGCCCAGCCTTTTTGATAATCTTTGAAATGGTTATCGTATCAAAGTAAGTTTCTGAGTTGCAAATTTATTGCCTGCTTCCACACGACAGAAATAGATGCCAGTCGGGACACCTTTGGCTGTCCAACTAATGCCATGATTGCCTGCGAACTTCATTTCATCGACAAGTAAGTCAATCTCACGACCGGTGATGTCATGGATTGAAACGCGAGTTTTTGCATCGGCTTCAAGATTGAACTCGATTTTCACAGTGGAGTTAAACGGATTAGGATAAGCACGAAGCAGTGTGAAGGACTCTGCTAAAACCTCAGTACAATTAGATTCTCGTCCATCCAGAAGAGCCATAAGGTTCTTGGTTGCGCTCATCACACCGACCTCAGATGCATTATCAAGGTTGTCCTCCATTAATTCTTCGACTGCAAGCATGTCAATCACTGCCATAACCGAATCGTGGACGGATCCGGCATTCAAACGAGCCTGATTGTACTCTGCATAAGCATCTT